>JBQGNO010000116.1:0-9889 GCA_052087725.1 Janibacter sp.
CGGTGCACACCCTGCTCACCCGCCTCGACGATGCCTGGCGACGGACCATCCCCTTCGCCCCGTACGGGGCACGCCAGCAGGCGGTGGCGGCCTTCGGTCAGGTCGCGGCCCAGCTCCCGGTGACCGGTGGCGCGGACCGCTGGCGCCTCGGCGAGCTCACGGTTCCGTGGTCGCTCGTCGCGCCCCGGACCGGGCCATTGGCTCAGCGCCGGTAGTCGTCCTGGAGGCGCACGATGTCGCCCTCGTCGAAGTCCCCATACCCGATCTCGAGGACCCGCGCCGAGGCGTCACCGGAGTTGCCCATCCGGTGGGTCGTCCCCGGGGCGACCCACACCTTGTCGCCGGTCTGCGCCGCCCACGAGTCGTCCCCGACGGTGACGTCGAGCGGCCCGTCGAGGACCTGCCAGAACTCGCCCCGGTGCTCGTGGGTCTGCAGCGACAGGCGGTGGCCGGGCTCGACGGTGACGATCTTGACGGTCGTCGGCTCGTTGAGCGTGAACTGCTCGAAGCGCCCCCAGGGGCGCTCCGAGACGAAGATCGACCCTCGCGGGTCAGGAAGGTTGCTCACGGACTCTCTCCCGGTACGGACAGCTACCCACGCATTGTGCCGCAGGTCAGCGGCGGCGGCCCATGATCGAGTCGATGGCGGGTCTCACATCGGCGAGGTAGACGCCGGCGACGACGATGCCGATGATCGCGAGAAGGCCGAAGCCGCCCCCGAGCACGGCGAACCCGAGCAGGGTGGCGATGACGAGCGCGACCACCCAGAAGATCTTGGTCTGCTTGCCGGCCGCGACGAAGGCGTCCGGACGCTGGCGCGCTGCATGGACGAGCGCGTAGACCTCGGCGAAGAGGGCCAGGAGCCCCAGCCCGAGGATGACCCATCCCTGGATCTGGCTGATGATCTGCACGCGACCAGCCTAAGCGTGGACGTCGATGACGAGGGTCACCGGTCCGTCACCGTGGATGTCCACCGCCATGTCCGCGCCGAAGCGTCCGGTCGCGACCTCGATCCCACGCTCCCGCAGGCCGTCGGCGACCGCGTCGACGACCAGCTCGGCGACCTCGCCCGGCGCCGCGGCATTCCACGACGGTCGACGGCCCTTGCGCACATCGGCGTGGAGGGTGAACTGGCTGACGACGAGCACCGCACCGCCGCGGTCGGTCACCGAGGTCTCCCCCGCCATGATCCGCAGCTCGGCGATCTTGCGCACGGTCGTCGCGATCTCCTCGGCCCCGTCGTCGTGGGTCACCCCGACGAGCGCGACGAGACCTGTCCCGATCTCACCGACGACCTCGTCGTCGACCCGGACCCGGGCCGAGGTCACGCGCTGCAGGACCGTCCTCATGCGGGGGTCAGGGGCAGGACCTCGACCGCGCCGACGGGGCGCCCGTGGCCGAGCACCGGCTGGTCGGCCAGCTCGCGCAGTCCGGGCGTGTCGACGCCGAGGGCGAGGAGCGCGTGGGCGAGGAGTCCTCGGCGGGCCCGCGCGAAGGGGGCGCCGTCCGTCACCTTGACCGCAACGCCGCGACCGTCGGCGAGACCGGCCGCGTAGACCGACTCGGCGCCGTCCTTGGCGATGAGGCCGGGGACGGCCTCCATGAAGGCGGTGACATCGCGGCCGGTGCCGCCGACCATGTGTGGTGCGGTGCGCATGGCGGTGGCGACCCGCCCTTCGTCGGTGGTCTCGTCCGCCGCGGCCAGCCTGCCGAAGGACGCCGCCAACCCGCTGAGCGAGACCGCGAAGAGCGGTGCGCCGCACCCGTCGACGGTCGTGTGCGTGACCGGTCCGACGACCTCGGCGGTGGTCTCGCGGATCGCCTGCTGCAGCGGGTGCTCCGGGTCGAGGTAGTCGTGGGTCGACCACCCGTTGGTCGCGCACGTCACGAGCATGCCGGCGTGCTTGCCGGAGCAGTCCTGGGTCACCGGGGCCGGTTCGTGGCCGGCCGCGAGCCACCGCGCGTGCTCGAGCTCGCCGAGCGGCAGGGCCGGGGTGTTGTGCAGCGCCCCGAGGTCGAGCCCGACGGTGGCGAGGATCTCGGCGACCGCCTCGCGGTGCACCTCCTCGCCGGAGTGGCTCGAGCAGACGAGCGCCAGCAGCCGAGGCGGCAGGTCGAGGCCGTGGCGGACCATGGCCAGCGCCTGGAGGGGCTTGAGCGAGGAGCGCGGCAGGACCGGGTCGTCGATACGGCCATGGCGAAGGGGGGTCCCCCCACCGGGGTCGGTCGCGACGAGCGTCGCGCGGTGGGCGGACTCGACGAAGCCCCCGCGGGTCACGTGGACCAGCACGGGGGCGTCGTCGAGACTGGGTGTGGTGGAAGCCTGGGCGGTCACCCGCCGGAGGCTACCGCCTCACCCGGTCCCTGAGGTGCGAGGGACGAGCCTCGGAGGATCAGCTGCCGACCTTGTCAGCAGCCTTGTCGGCGGCCTTCGTGGTCTTCGCAGCGGTCTTCTTCGCGGCGGTGCCGGTCGACTTGGTCGCGGTGGTCGTCTTCGCCGCGGCCTTCTTGGTCGTCGTGGAGGTCCGCTTGGCGGCCGTGGTGGTGCGCTTGGCGGAGCCGGAGACGGCCTTCTTGGCCTGGTCGGTGTCGACCTTGACGTCCACCGAGTCGGCGACGGCGTCGGCGGCCTGGGCGGCCTCCTTGCGGCCGATGGTCAGCGTGGCCTTGGCCGAGCGCTCGACGTCGGAGACGGCCTTGCGCACGGTGGTGACGACGCCCTTGCCGCGCGCGACGGTGGCCTCGGCCTGGTCGACGAGGTCCTGGGTCGCCTTCTGCTTGCGGATGCGGGTGACGAGGTCCTCGCCACGCTTGGTGAGGTCGGTGTAGTAGCTCTGCGCGTCGGCCGGGGCGGACTTGACGCGGGCCTGGACCTTCTTCGGCTCCAGCTCGGAGCCCAGCGCGGCGAGCTGCGAGGTGTAGCCGCGGAAGGTCTCGACGGCGAGGTCGGTGGCGCCGACGGTGGCGTAGGTCTGGTCGGTGACGACCTTCTTGACGGTGGTGGTGACGCTCATGAGTTTCTCCTTGAGGTGCTCGTGGTCTGGGTCGAGCTCGCCGACGCTGCCGAGCTCTTCGTGCGGTCCGCGGAGGACTTCTTCGCGGTGGTCTTCTTGGCCGCCGTCTTCTTGGCCGCCTTCTTGGGTGCGGCCTTCGTCGTGCCGGCCTTCGCCCCCTTCGTCGTGGCGGGCGCCTGCGTGGACGCGGCCGGGCCCCCCGTGGACGGGGTGCCGGCGAAGGACTCGTAGATGTCGATCAGGGTCTGGCGCTGCCGCGAGGTGAGCGCCGGGTCGGCGGCGATGGCGGCCCGGGTGGTGGCGCCCGCCTCCCCCGCGGCCTCCTTGGGGTCGAGGAGACCGGCCTGGACGTAGAGGGTCTCCGCGGAGATCGAGAGGCCCTTGGCGATCTGCTGGAGGATCTCGGCGCTCGGCCGCTTCACCCCCCGCTCGATCTGGGAGAGATAGGGGTTGGAGACCCCGGCGAGTGCCGAGAGCTGCCGGACGGACAGCTTCTTGGTGAGGCGCTGCTCGCGCAGGTAGTCACCCAGGCTGTTGAGGTTGCCCGGAAGGGCGTCCAGCGGGTTCTTCGACATATGTCGATAGTGCTTGCTTCAGTTAGCACATGCAAGCCCCGGGCAGCACGCGTGATCGAGATCTCACGCGAGCCGCCCGGCGGGACCGGTCAGCGCGTGACGATCTCGGTCTGCGCCGCGGCGGTGGTCGGGCCGACGAGGAGGTCGGTCTCGGCGTCGGTGTTGCGCTTGAGCACGGCCAGCGCGATGGGGCCGTCCTCGTAGTGCCTCGCGACGGACGTGACCCGGCCGACGACCTTCTCCCCGAGGAGGACCTCGGCCCCGGCCTCGGGGATCGTGTGGCCCGAGCCATCGAGGTGGAGGAAGGCGATCCGGCGCGGCGGGCGGCCGAGGTTGTGCACCCGGGCGACCGTCTCCTGGCCGCGGTAGCAGCCCTTGTGCAGGTGCACGGCGGTGCGCAGCCAGTCGACCTCGTGGACGATCGTGCGGTGGTCGGTCTCGGCGCCCAGGCGCGGCCGCCATGCCGCGACCCGCAGGGCCTCGGCAGCCCACGTCCCGGCGAGCTCGCGGTCCCCGACCGCGGAGGTGATCTCCTCGATCGGGACGATGACCTCGCGCCACCGTCGGTCCCGGCCGGGGTGCTCCTCGGCCGGCGGGCCATAGGTCGCGGTGTCTCCGACGACACGCGGCCAGGGATCGAGCCACGTCGGCGGCTCGCCCTCGACTCCTTCGCGGCCGATGCTCTCCCCGAGGACGGCATAGCGCTCGGAGACGTCCTCGACCTCGACCCGGAGCATGAAGCGCATCGAGTCCAGCCACGTCGCCAGGGCCGACGCGGTGCCCGGCTCGACGCTCAGCCAGGTCGTCTCCCCGTCGTCGACGACGTGGAGGGCGTGCTCGACGTGGCCCTTCACCGTGAGGACGAGCGACTCCGCCGAGGTGTGCGGCGGCAGGTCGCCGAGCTGCTGGGTGGTCATCGAGTCCAGCCAGGTCAGTCGATCGGGCCCGGAGACGGTGACGACCCCGCGGTGGGAGAGGTCGACGACGCCGAGCCCCTCGGCGAGGAGCCGCTGCTCACGCAGCGGGTCGCCGTAGTGAGCGGCGACTCCCGCATCGATCCCGTCCCCCGGAACGGCGCCCGGGGCCTGCAGCAGTGGTGAGGCGGTCATGCCCCTCCTTCGGTGTCGGTGGCGCACTCGGCGCAGTGGCCGTGGATGGCCATGTGGGTCAGGTCGGCGACGAAGCCCGTCTCCGCACGCACCTTCTCGGTGAAGGCCTGCGCGAGCGACGGGTCGACCTCGACCACGCGGCCGCACGAGCGGCAGCGCAGGTGGAGGTGGCCGTGTCGTCCGGCCCGGTGATAGGTCGGCGCCCGGTGGTCGAGGTGGGTGTGCTCGACGAGGCCGACCTCCTCGAGGGCGTCGAGGGTCCGGTAGATCGTCGAAGGGGGCAGCCCCGGCCCCCCGTCGGCCCCCACCAGCGCGACGATGGCGTCAGGGGTGAGGTGGGAGCGCCGGGTGAGCGCCGAGAGCACGCGACGGCGCTGCTCGGTCATCCGCAGGCCGTGTCGGCGCAGCACCTCACCCGGGTCATCCATACCCCCCAATCTACGGCCCGGACGGCTGCGGCCGGCGGGCGGCGTGGGTACCGGCGTGAGCACGGGCTACCACCCTCCAGCCGCGCGGCCTACTCTGTGGCCATGCTCGAGGAATTCGACGACTCCCCCGATGAGTCAACGCGCCGCCCCCGCCGTCCCCGACGGCGACTGGGGCGCGGCCGTCGGATCGCCGTCTCCCTCCTCGCCTTCCTCCTGCTCGTCACCGTCGGCATCGGCGGCTACGGCTGGTTCATCAGCAGCAAGGTCGACCGCAACCTCGCCCACGAGGACCTCTTCGGGGACTCGCGCGACCAGACGACGACGAGCAAGGGGACCACGCTCGTCGACGACAAGGGAGAGAACTACCTCCTCCTCGGATCCGACGCCCGCCCCGGCGACGGGGGCCGCTCCGACGTGATCCAGCTCGTCCACGTCGACGAGGAGAAGGACACCATCTGGATCATCCACTTCCCCCGCGACCTCTACGTCCCGATCCCGGGGCACGGCAAGGACAAGATCAACGCCGCCTACGCCTACGGCAAGTCACCGCTGCTCGTCTCGACGATCCAGGACCTCGTCGGGGTGAAGATCGACCACGTCGCCAAGACCGACTTCGAGGGCTTCCAGAAGCTCACCGACGCCCTCGGCGGGGTCACGGTGAACAACGCCCAGGCCAGCCCCAAGTACCCCGCGGGCCAGACCGAGCTCGATGGCGACACCGCCCTGGAGTACGTCCGCGAGCGCAAGACCCTCGAGGAGGGGGACATCTCCCGAGGCCAGCGTCAGCAGGCCTGGCTCAAGGGCATCATGGGCAAGACCCTCACCCCCGGCGTCCTGCTCAACCCGAGCAAGCTCAACGACGTCATCGAGGCCGGCACCGCGCACACGACCGTCGACAACGACCTCACCGCCAAGACGATCCGCCGCCAGGCGATCGGGCTGCGCTCGGTCCGCGGCGGGGACATCCACTTCGTCACCGCGCCCTTCAGCGGCTACGGCACGAGCCCCGAGGGCGGCTCCATCGACATCCTCGACGAGCAGGGCATGGCCGAGCTCAGCGACGCCCTGCGCAGCGACGACATGGAGGGCTACACCGAGACCGCCGAGTAGCCCCGCGACGATTCGGGGATGACGTCGACCTCGATGTGCGGGCCCGGCGTCGAACTGCAGGGTTGGCCGATGCCAGGTCGTCCGCCAACCCTGCACAACGCCGCCAGGCTCAGGGGAAGCGGACGAAGGGCGGGGCGGCCGCCTCCCTTCGCCCGTGACGGCGGTAGGCAGCGAGTCAGCCCAAGACGCTCACTCGACCCGCTTCAGCTCCGCCGAGAGGTGGCTCGTCATCGGCTGGCCCGCAGCCGCCATGTCCATGACCCACATGAGGTTGGAGTTGACCAGGCCGTACATCCGCTGGGCCGAGGTGTACTCCTTGGCGTGCGGGCTGCGGATCACCCCGTCGGTCCGCATCTCGACCCGCCCCGGCTCGACGGTGCCGAAGTACATCTCGACGATGCCGGTCGGGTGGGTGAGTAGCAGCTCGACCTCGCCCTCGCCGCCCGGGCGCCAGAAGCCCAGCTCGGTCCCCGCCTGGCGCACCGTGTTGCCCTCCGCGTCGAGGATCCACGAGCGGCTCTCCCACCGCAGGTGGGGCCGCTCGTCATGGGTGACGATGACCTCCTGGCCGAAGTTCGCCGACTCGATCGTCGGGTAGCCGAGGACTCCGGCCCCCTCCCAGCGGCCGACGAGCCAGGCGAGGGGGGCGATGTCCGGATGGATCGTGGGGTCGAGAGTGAACACCCGCTCATCCTAGGTGGCCCGCCGCGCCATGCCAGCGGTCCGGCAGGCGATGATCGGACCCATGACCGCATCGCGCCTCGTCGTCAAGATCACCCACGGACCGCGGGAGGAGTCGCTCGAGCGCCTGGCCCAGGGCCTGACCGTCGCCGCCACCGGTGCCGCCTCCGGGCTGGAGGTCTCCCTCTGGCTCACCGGGGACGCCACGCTCGTCGCGACGAAGGGGGTGGACCTCCCTTCGCTCGAGCACTCCGCACCGCTGGCGGAGCTCGTCGCGACCGTCCTCGAGGCCGGCACCGTCACCGTGTGCACGCAGTGCGCGCGCCGTCGCGGGGTCGAGGCGGCCGATCTCGTCGAGGGGGCGCGGATCGCCGGTGCAACGAGCTTCGTCGAGGAGATCATGGCCGACGACGTCCGGGCGCTCGTCTACTGACGGACCGGCCGGTCAGACGATCGGCAGCCGCGAGACGAGGTGGAGCAGGGGCCCGACGAGGAGGACCGAGGCCACTCCGGCGGCGATGGCCCCGGGGACCCCGTCGATCGCCGGCTGCTGCGCGGTCGCCCGGCGCAGTGACAGGGCCGTCCCGGCCCCGATGACCCCGACGAGCGCCGCCCACGGTGCCATCTCGCCGTCGATGAGCCAGTGGGCCGCCAGGGCAGCGACGCCGCCGACGAGCATCCCGATCGGGAGCATCCACGCCGCGCGGCGAGGGCTCTCGGTGACGAGGTCGACCAGCGCCGCGACCGCCAGGGCGATCCCGGCGACGACGACCGGGCTGCTGCCGTGGGGGACGGTGCTCGTGAGCACCCCACCGCAGGCGATGACGACCACCCCGAGAGCGGTGCCGGCGAGCCCACGGGCCAGATCGGCACGCGCGGAGGCCTGCACGAGCGGATGGAGGCACATCGCGATGACCCCGGCCGCCACCGCGGCCGGGACCTGCTCGAGGAAGGGCTCGGAGTCCCGCGCGAGGAGTGCGCCGCCGAGCGCGAGCGCCGTGACGACGAGGACGATCGACGACCCCACCGGGGTGGGCGAGGCCACGAGCCGCGGCCACCCTGCGGCAACGACGAGGCCGGCAAGGACGACGGCGATGATCTCGAGGAGTCGCTCACCGCTGGCCGCGGCAGCCGCCACCGCCAGGCCGGCGACGACGGCCCCGGCGACGACCACCGGCCGGGTCCGGCTGACCGGGGTCGAGGGGTCGGCGGTGCGCGCCCGGGCACCCTGGGCGTGCCGGGAGGCCCGGGGTTGCGGCTCGAACGGGACTGAAGACGTCACGCAGGGGAGGATATCGGGCCGCGGGCGCATATTCTGGAGCGCAATGGCCAGACTCCTGCTGCTGACGAACGACCTCGCGCCCAGCGCCGCGGTCGTCCCAGCGCTGGGGCTGCTCAGCCACTCCGTGCGCACCCTCCCCGCCGATGCATCCGCGGTCCTCGACGCGCCCGAGGTCGATGTCGTCCTCGTCGACGCCCGCCGCGAGCTGGCGCTCGCGCGCTCGCTGTGCCGGGTCATCCGGGCGACCGGCACCTCGTCCCCGGTGATCGCCGTCCTCACCGAGGGCGGGCTCGTCGCCGTCAACGCCGAGTGGGCCGTCGAGGACGTCCTGCTCGACACCGCCGGCCCCGCCGAGGTCGACGCCCGGCTCCGGCTGGCCACGACCCGTGCCTCGACCCTCGACGAGGAGGACGAACGGATCATCGCCGGCGAGCTGATCATCGACGAGCACAGCTACTCCGTGCGGCTCGGCTCCCGGCTGCTCAACCTCACCTACAAGGAGTTCGAGCTGCTGAAGTACCTCGCCCAGCACCCCGGGCGCGTCTTCACCCGCGCCCAGCTGCTCCAGGAGGTCTGGGGCTACGACTACTACGGCGGCACCCGCACGGTCGACGTGCACGTGCGGCGGCTGCGCGCCAAGCTCGGCAGCGAGCATGAGCAACTCATCGGGACCGTGCGCCATGTCGGGTACCGCTTCGTCCCCTCCCGGGACGAGGGCGGCCGGGACATCGATGAGACGGTGATGACATGACGCCCGAGGTCACTCCCTTCGCCAGCCTGTCCCCCGAGCAGCTCACGGCGGTGCGCACGGCCGCCGAGACGGCCACCCGCGAGGACGGGGTCGCGCCGCTGAGCGAGGCCTTCCTCCTCGCCCTCCCCCGAGAGGGCGACCACCTCCTCGTGACCGACGACGGACAGCTCGCCGGCTACGCCCAGGTCGCCGACGACGGATCCGTCGAGGCCTTCGTCGCACCGCCGGCACGGGCGAAGGGCGTCGGCTCCGCCCTCCTCGAGGCCGTCCTGGAGCGGCACCCGCAGGCGCGGCCGTGGGCCCACGGTGACCTGCCCGCCTCGCGCGCCCTCGCCGCCCGCCTCGGGCTCGACGTCGTGCGAGAGCTCCTCGTCCTCTCTCGCCCCGTCGAGGACGGGGACGAGGTCGACCCCGAGCTGCCCGTCGGGGTGACCCACCGGGCCTTCGAGCCCGGACGCGACGACGAGGCGCTGCTCGCCGTCAACGCCGCCGCCTTCGTCGACCACCCCGAGCAGGGCGATCTCGATGCCGCCGGGCTCGCCGAGCGGATGGCGCAGCCGTGGTTCGAGGCCGAGGGCCTGATCCTGCTCGACGACGGCACGCCGGACCGCCTGGCCGGGTTCCACTGGACCAAGGTCGACCCGCCCGAGGGCGACATCGGCGAGGTCTACGTCGTCGGCGTGCACCCCGACCTCCACGGCCGAGGCCTCGGCGGACCGCTGACCCGGCTCGGCCTGGCGCACCTCGCTCGGCGTGGGGTCCGCGAGGTCGAGCTCTACGTCGAGGGCGACAACCACCCCGCGCTGGCGACCTATCGACGAGCCGGCTTCGAGCGCAAGGCGGTCCACGTGATGTATTCACGTGGGGTTCACGGCCACATGGAACGATGACACGTATGTCGTCCTCGTCCACCACCCGACGGTCGGCCACCGAGCGCCG
>JBQGNO010000117.1:0-9531 GCA_052087725.1 Janibacter sp.
GCTCCACCGCAGCCAGGCCCTCGCCGCGACGATGGGTGCGCAGTCACGGGTCGCGATCGCCGGCGCCAACGGCAAGACGACGACCTCCTCGATGCTCACCGTCGCCCTGCTCGAGGCCGACGAGGAGCCCTCCTTCGCCCTCGGCGGGGAGCTGTCCACGCAGGGGGTCAATGCCGCTCTCGGGAGCGGTGCGGCCTTCGTCGCCGAGGCCGACGAGTCGGACGGGTCCTTCCTCGCCTACCAGCCGCACGTCGCCGTCGTGACCAATGTCCAGCCCGATCACCTCGACTTCTTCGGTGACTTCGCCACCGTCGAGGCGGCCTACCTCGAGTTCGCCGAGACGATCGAGCGCGGTGGCCTGCTCGTCGCCTGCGCCGATGACGCCGGATCGGCCCGCCTCGCGCAGCGCGCGGTGGCCGCGGGGACTCGGGTGCTCACCTACGGCTACGACGCTGCGAGCGACCTGCGCCTCGTTGACCCCGTCCTCGACGGGACGAGCGCCCGCACCACGCTCCTCGACGCCGGGACGCGGCGCGAGCTGGCGATCACCGTCCCGGGCCGGCACAACCTGCTCAATGCGAGCGCGGCCTACGCGGCGGCCGTCCACGGTCTCGGGGTCGAGCCCGACGCGGTCCTCGCCGGGCTCGCGGCCTACGGCGGCACCCGACGTCGCTTCGAGACGAAGGGGGAGGCCCGCGGCGTCACCATCGTCGACGACTACGCGCACAACCCCGGCAAGGTCGAGGCCGTCGTGCGCACCGCCCGCGAGATCGCCGGCGAGCACCGTCTCGTCGTCGTCTTCCAGCCGCACCTGTACTCGCGGACCCGGGACTTCGCCGAGAGCTTCGCCGCCGGTCTGGCCCCGGCCGACGAGGTGCTCCTCCTCGACGTCTACGGCGCTCGCGAGGAGCCAGTGGAGGGAGTGACCTCCCAGCTCATCGCCGACCCGCTGTCGGCCTCGGGTGGCACGGCCGCTGTCGTCTCGTGGGAGGAGGCCGTCTCCCGCATCGTCGCCGACGTGGGCGAGGGCGATCTCGTGCTCACCGTGGGGGCCGGCGATGTCACCGAGCTCGGTCCTCGCCTCCTCGAGGCCCTGCGATGACCGGGCGGCACCGATGAGTCGCAGCGGGACCAAGGACGCCACCGAGCGGCGCTTCGCGGAGCGGGCGGCACAGGCTCGCGGAGTGCGGGCTCGTCGCTGGCTCGTCGGAGTACTCGTCATCGCAGTGGTCGCCGGCCTGGTGTGGGCCCTCGGCTTCTCCTCCCTGCTCGACGTGCGCAGCGTCGCCGTCACCGGGGCGGACCCGGCCGACCGGCGTGCGGTCGAGAGGGTCGCCGAGCAGGAGATGGGCACACCCCTGGCCCGGGTCGACGGTGACGATGTGGAGCGTCGCATCACCGACGATGTCACGGGTGCCAAGGCCGCCAGCGTCGATCGCGGCTGGCCCCACACCCTCAAGGTCAAGGTGACATCGAGGGTTCCGGAGCTCGCTGTGGCCCGAGATGACGGGGAGTTTCGCCTCCTCGACATCGAGGGGGTGCCGATCCGCACGGTCTCCTCGACGCCGAAGGGCGTCCCGACCGTCACCGCCGAGGACGGGGCCGAGGTCTCCGGTTACGGGGTCAGGGCCGCGAGCGGGATGCTCCGGGCGCTGCCCGAGGACCTGCGTGGAGACCTCTCCAAGGTCACCGTCGATGCCGCCGACCAGGTGAGCTTCCATCTGGGCAAGACCGAGGTCGTGTGGGGCGACGCCTCGAGTCCGGAGGTCAAGGTGAGGGTCATTCCGATCCTGCTGAAGAAGAAGCCGGATCTCATCGACGTCTCCGCCCCCGATGCGCCGGTGACGAAGGGCTAGGCTGTGCACCACGCGGGCGCGTCGCGTTTGCCCCGGGGGCCCGCGCGACATACCGTTCCCGCACACCGAGCGTAACCAAACTGTAACCCTAAAGTTCACCTTGAGCTTCGTGGGTGACGCACCACCGAGCAGCAGCAACAGGAGTCCAGCGTGGCAACAGCCCAGAACTATCTGGCCGTGATCAAGGTCGTCGGCATCGGCGGTGGGGGCGTCAATGCCGTCAACCGGATGATCGAGGTCGGCCTCAAGGGCGTCGAGTTCATCGCGATCAACACCGATGCCCAGGCGCTGTTGATGTCGGACGCCGACGTCAAGCTCGACGTGGGTCGCGAGCTGACCCGTGGCCTCGGTGCCGGTGCGGACCCCGAGGTCGGCAAGAAGGCCGCCGAGGACCACGCCGAGGAGATCGAGGAGGTCATCAAGGGGGCTGACATGGTCTTCGTCACCGCGGGCGAGGGCGGTGGCACCGGGACCGGTGGCGCCCCGGTCGTCGCGAAGATCGCCAAGAGCCTCGGTGCCCTGACCGTCGGTGTCGTCACTCGGCCGTTCACCTTCGAGGGCCGCCGTCGGGCCAACCAGGCCGAGTCCGGCATCGGCTCGCTGCGCGACGAGGTCGACACCCTCATCGTCATCCCCAACGACCGGCTGCTCTCCATCAGCGACCGTGCGGTGAGCATGCTCGACGCCTTCCGCAGCGCCGACCAGGTCCTCCTGTCCGGTGTCCAGGGCATCACCGACCTGATCACGACGCCGGGTCTGATCAACCTCGACTTCGCCGACGTCAAGTCGGTGATGCAGGGTGCCGGCTCGGCCCTCATGGGTATCGGCTCCGCCCGCGGCGAGGACCGGTCCGTGCAGGCCGCTGAGCTCGCGATCTCCTCCCCGCTGCTCGAGGCGAGCATCGACGGGGCGCACGGCGTCCTCTTGTCGGTCCAGGGTGGCAGCGACCTCGGGCTCTTCGAGATCAACGAGGCCGCTCGCCTCGTGCAGGAGGCCGCGCACCCCGAGGCCAACGTGATCTTCGGGACGGTCATCGACGACGCCCTCGGCGACGAGGTGCGCGTCACGGTCATCGCGGCCGGCTTCGACGGCGGTATCCCGCAGCACCGCCCCGACGACCGCGCCCTCGGGCAGGTCCAGTCCGGTGGCCAGTCGCGTCCCCAGCAGGGTGGTCAGCAGCCGCAGCAGGGCCAGCCCCAGCAGCAGGGTGGTCAGCCCCAGCAGCAGGGCCAGCCGGTGCAGCAGGGTCAGCCCGCCCAGCAGGGCCAGCCGGTGCAGCAGGGTCAGCCGCAGCAGGGCGGTCAGCCCACCCAGCAGCCCCAGCAGGATCAGCCCGCCCAGCAGGGCCAGCCGGTGCAGCAGGGTCAGCCGCAGCAGGGCGGTCAGCAGGGCCAGCCGCAGCAGGGTGGTCAGCCCGCCCAGCAGCAGCCCAAGCAGGCGACCCCGCCGCGTCAGGTGACCTTCGACGACGGCGATGACCTGGACGTGCCGGACTTCCTCAAGTGATCCTCGGGTCTCGCTGACGTGTTCCTCTGGCGCGAGGACGCACCCGGTGTGGTGCGTGCCTTCACCGACCGCCGTGACGGGGTGAGCGAAGCCCCCTTCGCCGGTCTCAACCTCGGTGCGCACGTCGGCGACGACCCCGGCCACGTCGCCGACAACCGCACCCGGGTCGAGCAGGCGCTCGGCTCGCCGATCGTCTGGGCCGACCAGGTGCACGGCACGGACGTCATCCACGTCACCCCCGAGGTCCTCGCCGGCCCGCGCACCGGGACCGGGGCGGTCGGCAGCGCCGATGCCCTCGTCACCGACCTGCCCGGCCTGGCCCTCGGGGTCCTCGTGGCCGACTGCACCCCGGTCCTCCTCCACGACGAGGCGGCCGGCGTGGTCGGCGTCGCCCACGCGGGGCGGCAGGGGATGGCGAAGGGGGTCGTCCCCGCCGTCGTGTCCGCGCTGCGCGACCTCGGGGCCGATGATCTGCAGGCCACGGTGGGGCCGTCCGTGTGCGGTCGCTGCTACGAGGTGCCGGCGCAGCTGCGGGACGAGGCCGCTGCCGTCGCGCCGATCTCCGCGGCGATGACCTGGCAGGGGACCCCGGCCATCGACGTCGCCGCCGGGGTCGTCGAGCAGCTCACCGCGCTCGAGGTGGCCCACGTGTGGGTCCCCGGGTGCGCGCGTGAGGACGGTGCGCTCTACTCCCACCGACGGGACGGGCGGACCGGACGCTTCGCCGGGATCATCGGGCGACCCGCATGAGCGCGGACGCCGCGCGCCGGGAGGAGCTGGCGGCCAACCTCCGGGCCATCGAGGAGCGGATCAACGCCGCCTGCATCGATGCGGGCCGGGCCCGCGAGGACGTCCACCTCGTCGTGGTGACGAAGTTCTTCCCCCGCAGCGACCTCGACCTGCTCGCGGACCTCGGGGTCCGCGACATCGGGGAGAACCGCGAGCAGGAGGCTGCGGCCAAGCTCGCCGACGGGGGTGTCCCGGACGGGGTGCGCCCGCACTTCATCGGGCAGCTGCAGTCGAAGAAGGCCGGTGCCGTGGCCCGATGGGCCGATGTCGTGCAGTCCGTCGACCGGTCGAAGATCGTCGGGGCCCTCGCCCGGGGGGCGACCACCGCCGATCGGGAGCTGACCGTCCTCATCCAGGTCGACCTCGACCCCGACCCGCTCGGGCACCGCGGCGGAGCCGCGCCGCAGGACCTCCCCGCCCTCGCCGCCGAGATCGCGGGGAGCGACTCCCTTCGCCTCGGGGGGCTCATGGCCGTCGCGCCGCTGGATGCGGACCCGGACCCCGCCTTCGCCCGCCTGGCGGCGCTCTCGGCCGAGGTGCAGCAGACGCACCCGGAGGCCACGTGGATCTCTGCCGGGATGAGCGGGGACCTCGAGGCGGCGGTGCGCCACGGCGCGACACACCTGCGTGTCGGGACGGCAATCCTCGGAACTCGCGCGTCACACCGGTAACTTCGGTTGCACCGACGAGGCAACCAGAGTTTTTAAGGATGAGGACATGACGGCACTTCGGACCGCGATGGTCTACCTCGGCCTCGCTGAGGACGACAAGCGCTACGACGAGTACGACGAGTACATCGACGACTACGACGCTGCCGGTCCAGAGGCCCACGACGAGGACTACGCCGCCGAGGTCACCCCGATCCGTCGTGTCCAGAGCGCGCCGGCCGTGCGCGACGTGGAGGTCACCCAGATGAACCGCATCACGACGATCCACCCCAGCACCTACAACGATGCCCGGGCGATCGGCGAGAGCTTCCGCAGCAACACCCCGGTGATCATGAACCTCTCGGACATGGACGACTCCGACGCCAAGCGCCTCGTCGACTTCGCCGCCGGTCTCGTCTTCGGTCTGCACGGATCCATCGAGCGCGTGACCAACAAGGTCTTCCTCCTCTCGCCGGAGCACATCGAGGTCGACGCCGAGGGCGGCGAGCCGCAGCAGCCCCGCGCCCTGTTCAACCAGTCCTGAGCCGCCCGCCCACCGAGTCGGCGGATGTCGACTCCCTCACAGTGGACCCTCAGGGGTCCCGCCTAGGCTGACCGCATGGAGATCGCCCGACAGCTGCTCGACCTGGTGCTGAGCATCTACTTCTACATCCTCATCGGTCGACTGATCTTCGAGTGGGTCCAGATCTTCGCCCGTGACTGGCGGCCGAGTGGGCCGATCCTCGTCGTCGCCGAGGCGATCTACAGCCTCACCGATCCACCGCTGAAGGCCATTCGTCGGGTCATTCCGCCGCTGCGTCTCGGGGGAGTGGCGATCGATCTCGCCTTCCTCGTGCTGATCCTCGTGGTCTCGATCCTGCGGGCGATCGTCTAGTCTGGATGGTGATGGCCGTGCGCGCTTCCGCGTGGCACGTGCGAGCAACTGTCCGATCGCTTACGGAGGAAGTATGGCGCTCACGCCCGAGGACGTCCTCAACAAGACCTTCACCCAGACCCAGTTCCGTCGTGGGTACGACGAGCGCGAGGTGGACGACTTCCTCGACGAGGTCGTGGCCGAGATGCGCCGCATGGTCAAGGACTCGGAGGACATCCGGGCCCGGGCCGAGGACGGCGACGGCTCCGCTGCTCCGGCCGCCGCAGGTGCCGGGGCGGCCGCTGCTGCCGCGGACCCCAAGACCGACGAGGCACTGGTCCGCGAGAACAAGGACCTCAAGGCCCGCCTCGACGACCTCAAGGCTCGCTTCGAGAAGGAGACCGCCGCCCGTGCGGAGTCCGAGAAGCGCGCCGGTGACCTCGAGCGCCGCACCGGCGAGCTCGAGCAGAGCGCTGCGGCCGGCGACGACCGGACCAAGGGTGACTCGGCGAAGGTCGCCTCCGCCGAGCAGGGCGCCGACGAGCGCGTCGCGATCGTCAAGGCCCGCGCCGACGAGGCCGAGAAGGCCGCCCAGCAGCGCATCGAGGCGGCCAATGCCGCCGCGGAGCGCGCCGAGGGTGAGGCCAAGCAGCGCACGGACTCGGCGGCTGCACCCGCCGCGGACGCCAACGACAGCGGTGCCGGCGAGATGGCCGCTGCCGCAGGTGGCGGCGCCGGCGCCTCCGGGCTGATCGCCCTCGCGCAGCGCCTGCACGACGAGCACGTCGCCGAGGGACGCACCCAGCGCGAGAAGATGGTCGCCGAGGCGCAGCGTCAGCACGACGAGCTGCTCTCCACGGCACAGGGGCAGCACGACGAGCTCCTCGCCACCGGTCAGAGCAAGCACGATGACTTCATCAAGACCGGTCAGGGCAAGCGCGACCAGTTCATCGGCGAGGGCACGAGCCAGCGCGACAAGCTGATCTCCGACGCCCAGGCGAAGTCGACCTCGCTCGTGAGCGAGGCCGAGGCCAAGCGCAAGAAGATCCTCGACGACCTCAACGCGCAGAAGAGCGCCATGGAGACCAAGATCGCCGAGCTGACGACCTACGAGCGCGACTACCGTCGCAACCTCAAGGACTTCATCAGCGGTCAGCTCAAGGGCCTGGAGTCCGCTCCGGCCGCCGCGCCGCAGGACACCCAGTCGACGGGCGCGAAGCAGTGATCCACCACTGACCGGCACGACCCGGTCGACGTGAGAGGCGGCGGTGTCCTTCAGGGACGCCGCCGCCTCTCGCATGTCCGGTATACAGACACGGCGCGCTGTTGCGCTCGTCACGCGGTGAAACGTCGTACTCTGCGTGGACTCAGGTCCGTGCCCGGTACGGACCTCCGATCACGAGGACGGTCATGGCGGCGAAGAAGGCGACGGCCACGAAGACGACGGCCGGGGCGAAGTCTGCCTCCACCGCGAAGGCAGCGGCGACGAAGAAGACCACAGCGAAGAAGACGCCGGCGAAGAAGAAGGGCACGGCGGCCACGCCCGCCCGGCTCGTCGTGAAGGAGGACGAGTCGCCGTGGACCGCGGCGGAGCTGAAGGAGGTCCGCGCCGACCTCGACGCCGAGATCGAGCGGCTGCGCACGGAGATCGCCTCCTCCGAGACCGAGCTGACCGAGTTCCTCAAGGAGCCGATCGACGGTGCGGGTGACGACCAGGCGGATGCCGGGGCCAAGTCCTTCGAGCGTGAGCACGAGCTGAGCCTCGTCGCCGGGGCCCGGGCCGGCCTCGCACAGAACCTCCACGCGCTCGAGCGGCTCGAGGACGGGACCTACGGGATCTGCGAGTCCTGCGGCAACCCGGTCGGCAAGCTTCGACTCCAGGCCTATCCGCGTGCGACCCTGTGCATGACATGCAAGAGCAAGCAGGAGCGCCGCTGAGCGCCACAGAGCCGTCCGAGCCGTCCGGGCCACCCGAGCGACCCGAGAGCACGGCACGAGCAGCACCGGCCCGGCGAGGTGTCCTGCGCTGGTACGTCATCGCCGCCGTGATCACCCTCGTCCTCGACCAGGCGAGCAAGGCCTGGGCACTCGGTGCCCTCGACAACGCGCGGATCATCCCGCTCATCGGTGACGTCCTCTCCCTTCGCCTCATCCGCAACTCCGGAGCGGCCTTCTCCATCGGCGGTTCGATGACCTGGCTGATGACCCTCATCGCCGTCGGGGTGACCATCGCCATCCTCGTCGTCGTGCCCCGGGTCGGTTCCTCACGGTGGAGCCTGGCCCTCGGCCTGCTGCTCGGGGGGTCCGTGGGCAACCTCTGCGACCGCTTCTTCCGGGACCCGGCGCCGCTGCGCGGCCACGTCATCGACTTCATCGACTACGGCGGGCTCTTCGTCGGCAACATCGCGGACATCGCGATCGTCGTCGGCGCCGCGCTGCTCCTGTGGCTCGTCTTCACCAACATCGACATGGACGGTACTCGTCCCCAGCACGCCGCTGATGGGCCGAGCGACCGACCCGAGGAGGACCCCCGTGGGTGACGTCCGCAATGTGCTCGTCCCCGAGGGCCTCGAGGGGGAGCGGGTCGACGCCGCCGTCGCCCGCCTCTTCGGCCTCTCCCGCACCCGCGCAGCCGAGCTGGCCGCCGAGGGGATGATCGAGCTCGACGGCGCCGGTGCCGGCAAGTCGACCCGAGTCATCGCCGGTGCCCGGATCGAGATCACCCTGCCCTCGGTCGCGCCGAGCCGGACCCTCGAGATCACCGCCGAGCCGGTGCCCGGGATGCGGATCGTCCACGACGACGACGACATCGTCGTCGTCGACAAGCCGGTCGGCGTCGCGGCGCACCCGAGCGTCGGCTGGTCCGGGCCCGACGTGCTCGGCGGACTCAAGGCCGCCGGGTACCGGATCACCACGAGCGGCGCCAGTGAGCGGCAGGGGATCGTCTCGCGGCTCGATGTCGGCACGAGCGGCCTGATGGTCGTGTGCAAGAGCGAGTACGGCTACTCCGTGCTCAAGCGCGCCTTCAAGGAGCGCACGGTCGACAAGACCTACCACGCGCTCGTCCAGGGCCTGCCCGACCCGCACGTCGGCACCATCGATGCCCCGATCGGCCGCCACCCCAGCGGTGACTACAAGTTCGCGGTGATGGACTCCGGCAAGCACGCGGTGACGCACTACGAGCTGCTCGAGGCCTTCCGGCACGCGTCACTGCTCGACGTGACCCTCGAGACCGGACGCACCCACCAGATCAGGGTGCACATGGCCGCCCTTCGTCATCCGTGCGTCGGTGATCCGACCTACGGCGCCGACCCGACGCTGGCCACCAGGCTCGGTCTGGAGCGGCAGTGGCTGCACGCGATGGGGCTCGGCTTCATCCACCCCGGCACCGACGAGTACGTGCGCTTCGAGAGCACCTACCCGGACGACCTGCAGCAGGCGCTGGACCGGCTCGCCGACATGTCCTGACCCGTCGGCGGACGGAGGACAGGCCGCCGTTGTGCGCGCCCGGCGTCGAACTGCAGGGTTGGCCGACGTCCGACTGTCGGCCGGGCCTGCACAACGACACCGGGTCAGTTGACCTGGCGCTCGCGGCCCTCCCAGTACTGCTGGCGAAGCTTGAACTTCTGCAGCTTGCCGGTCGCCGTGCGGGCCAGCTCGTCGCGGAACTCGACCGACGTCGGCGACTTGTAGCCGGCGACCTTGCTCTTGCACCAGGCGATGAGGTCGGTCTCGGTGGCGGTCGAACCCTCGGTGACCACGACGAGGGCCTGGAGCGTCTCGCCCCTCTTCTCGGGGGGGACGCCGATGACGGCGACCTCGGTGCCATCCGGGTGGGAGTGGAGGGCAGCCTCGACCT
>JBQGNO010000118.1:0-9495 GCA_052087725.1 Janibacter sp.
CATGGGTGGGTCCTCCCCTGTCGTGGCGGGAACCTGATGCCGCCGCCGTTGTCAAGGGGGACTCTATCGACAGCAGGGGCCGTCGGCGATGGGGAGGACTACCCGCTGCGTGAACGTCAGCTGAACTGCCAGGAGCGCTTGGAGAGGCCGAACCAGAAGCCGTCGATCGCCGTCTCCCGTGTCGTCGTCCCGGAGGCCTCGGCGGCTCCCATCGCGACGTAGAGCGGGGCCCAGTGCTCGGTGCGCGGGTGCGCCTCGCGGCTAGCGGGCGCGAGCTCGAGCATCCGCTCGAGGGTGTCGACATCGCCGGCGTCCACGGTCTCGGCCGCCCAGTGGTCGAACTCGCTGGAGGCGCTGGGCGGCAGCGCGTCCGCGCCGGCGCGCGGGTTGAACCACCGCAGGTTGTGGGTGGTGAAGCCGGAGCCGACGATGAGCGTGCCCTGGTCACGAAGGGGGGCCAGCGACCGGCCGAGCTCGGTCAGCTCGTGGGGGTCGAGGGTCGGCATCGACATCTGGAGGACGGGCACGTCCGCGTCGGGGTACATCTCGACGAGCGGCACGTAGGCGCCGTGGTCGAGGCCGCGGGTCTCGTCGCGCTGGACATCGACCCCCTTCGTCCCGAGCAGCGCGGTGACCTCCGAGGCGAGGTCCGGAGCCAGGGGAGCGTCGTAGGTGACCTCGGAGTACTTCTGCGGGAAGCCCCAGAAGTCGTAGGTGAGCGGGACCGTGCGCTCGCTCGGGCTGACCGTGACCGGGGCGTTCTCCCAGTGCGCGGACACCATGAGGATGTTCTTCGGCCGCTCGAAGCGGCCGGTCCAGCGGGCCAGCTCGGCGGTCCACCGGGCGTCGTCGGCGAGCATCGGGGCGCCGTGGGACAGGAAGAGCACGGGAGGTGTGGTGTTCATGCGGCAATAGTACTTGTAACTTCAACTAAAATCAACGGGGTCATTTGGCCCGGCCCGGCCGTAGTACGGTCAGCGCGAGATGACCTCACGTCGAAGCAGCGACGAATCCGCTGCACGGGGGTCAGGAGAAGAGGCACACATGGCCAGCAAGCTCGTCATCGTGGAGTCCCCTGCCAAGGCGAAGACGATTGCCGGGTACCTCGGCAGTGACTACGCGGTCGAGGCGTCGGTGGGACACATCCGGGACATCCCGACCCCGTCGGAGATGCCCACGGAGATGAAGAAGGGACCCTTCGGGCGCTTCGGGATCAACGTCGAGGAGGGCTTCGAGCCCTACTACGTCGTCGACCCGGGCAAGAAGAAGAAGGTCGCCGAGTTGAAGCGCCTGCTCAAGGATGCCGACACCCTCTACCTCGCCACGGATGAGGACCGCGAGGGCGAGGCCATCGCCTGGCACCTCCTCGAGACCCTCAAGCCCAAGGTCCCCGTGAAGCGCATGGTCTTCCACGAGATCACCCAGGAGGCGATCCAGCGGGCCGTCGACGAGACCCGCGAGCTCGACCTCAACCTGGTCAACGCGCAGGAGTCCCGTCGCATCCTCGACCGCCTTTACGGTTATGAGGTCTCGCCCGTCCTCTGGCGCAAGGTCCAGGCGAAGCTGTCCGCCGGCCGCGTCCAGTCCGTCGCCACCCGCATCGTCGTCGAGCGCGAGCGTGAGCGGATGGCCTTCACGACCGCCTCCTACTGGAGTGTCGAGGGCAAGTTCAGCTCCGGCTCCGCCCCCTTCGCCGCCCGTCTCGCCAGCCTCGACGGGGCGAAGGTCGCGACCGGGAGCGACTTCGACGACACCGGCGCGCTCAAGGGCAGCGCCCGCCAGCTCGACGAGCGCGCCGCGACCGCCGTCGCCGAGGCGACGATTGCCGCCGACGCCTCCGTCACCTCCGTCACGGAGAAGCCGTACACGCGCCGGCCGTATGCCCCCTTCACCACCTCCACGCTGCAGCAGGAGGCCGGCCGCAAGCTCGGCCTCGGCTCCAAGGCTGCGATGGGTGTCGCGCAGAAGCTCTACGAGAACGGCTACATCACCTACATGCGTACCGACAGCACCAACCTGTCGGGCTCCGCGGTGGCCGCGGCCCGCGGTCAGGCGCGCGACATGTACGGCGCCGACTTCGTGCCGGAGTCGCCGCGCGTCTACGGCAAGAAGGCGAAGAACGCCCAGGAGGCCCACGAGGCGATCCGCCCTGCCGGCGACCGCTTCCGCACCCCGGCCCAGGTCGCCGGCGAGCTGCGTGGCGAGGAATTCAAGCTCTACGAGCTGATCTGGAAACGGACCATCGCCTCGCAGATGGCCGACGCCAAGGGCTCCACCGCGACGATCAAGCTCGCCGCGGACCTCGGGGGCTGCGAGGTCGCGCAGGCGGCCGAGTACTCCGCCTCCGGGACGGTCATCACCTTCAAGGGCTTCCTCGCCGCCTACGAGGAGGGCACCGACGAGCCCCGCGAGCCGAAGAAGGACGGCGAGGCACGCCTGCCCAAGCTCTCCGAGGGGGCGTCGGTGGACGTCGCCGACGCGACCGCCTCCGGCCACGAGACCTCCCCACCGGCCCGCTACACCGAGGCCTCGCTGGTGAAGAAGATGGAGGAGCTCGGGATCGGTCGCCCGTCGACCTATGCCTCGACGATCAGCACCATCCAGGACCGCGGTTACGTGCGCCGGAAGGGCAGCGCCCTCATCCCGACGTGGCTCGCCTTCGCCGTCACCCGGCTGATGGAGGTCCACTTCGGCCGCCTCGTCGACTACCGCTTCACCGCCTCGATGGAGGAGGACCTCGACCTCATCGCCTCCGGGTCCGCCGAGCGCGTGGCCTGGCTGCAGCGCTTCTACTACGGCGACGGACAGGACAGCGAGGGCCTGGCCGACCTCGTCAAGGACCTCGGCGACATCGACGCCAAGGCGATCTCCACGATCGAGATCGGTGACGGGGTCGTCGTGCGGGTCGGCCGGTACGGCCCCTACGTCGAGGACCTCGTCCCGACCGGCGTCGACCCGGCCACCGGCGAGGTCAGCGGTGAGGCCGACGGGTCCGCGCCGAAGCCCCGGCGGGCCACGGTCAGCGACGACATCGCCCCCGATGAGCTCACACCGGCGATGGCCCGGGAGTTCCTCGCCCAGGCCGCGGACGACGGCCGCGTCCTCGGGCAGGACCCCGAGACCGGCCGTGACGTCATCGTCAAGACCGGTCGCTACGGGCCCTTCGTCGCCGAGGTGCTCGAGGAGACCGAGGACAAGCCCAAGCGGGGCAAGGCCAAGGTCAAGCCGCGCACGGCCTCGCTCTTCAAGTCCATGGACCCGGCGACCATCGACCTGGAGCAGGCGCTGCGCCTGCTCTCTCTGCCGCGGACCGTCGGCACGGTCACGGAGACCACGACCGATGAGGACGGCACCGAGCAGCAGATCGAGGTGCCGATCACCGCGCAGAACGGCCGCTACGGCCCGTACCTGAAGAAGGGCACCGACTCGCGCTCGATGGAGACCGAGGAGCAGATCTTCTCGATCACCCTCGAGGAGGCGCTCGCGCTCTACGCCCAGCCCAAGCAGCGGGGCCGAACGGCCAAGCCGCCGCTGAAGGAGTTCGGCGAGGACCCGGTCAGCGGCAAGAAGGTCGTCGTCAAGGACGGTCGCTTCGGTCCCTATGTCACCGACGGTGAGACCAATGCGACCCTGCGTCGCGGCGACGAGCCGGAGACGGTGACGCAGGAGCGCGCCTTCGAGCTGCTCGTCGAAAAGCGGGCCAAGGGGCCCTCGACCCGCAAGAAGACGGCGAAGAAGACCACGAAGAAGACGGCGAAGAAGGCGGTCAAGAAGACCGCCAAGAAGTCGCCGGCGAAGAAGAGTACGACCAAGAGTGCGGCCGCCAAACGCACCTGATCGAGTCGGTCGGGAGTGTGACGGGTCCCATTGGCAGCGTCCGTTACCCGTCGGTATGGTTCGGGAGAATCGCACCGAAGGAGCTGTACATGGAGCTGGACCCGTCGACCTTCGGGACCATGAGTCCCGAAGAGTTCGCGCAGACCGTCAAGAAGATGCCCGATCAGGAGATCTCGGAGGTCATGCGCGGCGAGCACCGCGGTCCCATCCTCGACGCCGTCTTCGAGCGCTTCCCGACCCTCTTTCGTCCCGACCGTGCGGCCGGTGTCAGCACGACGACCCAGTTCCGGATCACCGGCGGTCCCGACGAGCACCCGCACGACACGTACGAGGTGGTCGTCGACGACGGCGGGTGCCGGGTCTCCGAGGAGCCCGGTGACGACTACGACGTGTCCCTGATGATGGCGCCGCCCGAGTTCATCAAGATGATCACCGGTCGGGGCAACCCGACCATGCTCGTCATGCGCGGCAAGATCAAGGTCAAAGGCGATATTGCCGCGGCCGCAAAGTTCCCCTCCATGTTCGACATCCCGAAGGCCTGATCCCATGAATCCCCTGACCATCGCCAAGACCATGGCCAAGCGAGGCATGCTCGCCCCCGGGCCACCGACCAACCAGGTCAAGCAGCTCACCGCCCTGAAGAAGTGGGGCTTCGGCCTCGCGGGCGAGATCCGTCAGGCGGCGAACCGCTCGCCGAAGTCGGTCGCCGTCATCGACGAGTCGCGGGGCGCGACGACTTATGCCGAGCTGCTGGCCAACTCCGAGAAGATCTCCGTCGTCCTGCGCGAGATGGGCTTCGGGCCCGGTGACCGGGTCGGCCTGCTCGCCCGCAACCACGTCCAGGCCATCGAGGTCATGTGCGCCTCCTCCGCTGTCGGGATCGACCTCGTCCTCGGCAACACCGGCCTCTCCGGATCCCAGTTCGCCCTCGTCGCCGAGCAGCAGGAGATCAAGGCGCTGATCCACGACGACGAGTTCGCCGACCTCGTCTCGCACCTGCCGGAGTCACTGCCGACGATGACGGAGAGCGAGCTGGCCCGTCGCGTCGAGGGGATGGCTCGCCCCGACGACCTCCAGGTGCCGCCGCGCCCGGGCCGCACGGTCATCCTCACCTCGGGCACCACGGGCACGCCGAAGGGGGCGGCCCGCAAGACCCCGGGTGGCTTCGGCCCGCTGATCTCGATCATCGACCGGATCCCGTTGTACGCCAACGACCGCATCCTCATCTCGGCGCCGATCTTCCACACCTGGGGCTACGCGGCGATGCAGCTGTCGATCGCGCTGCGGGCGACGATCATCCTGCAGCGCAAGTTCAAGCCCGAGGCCGCGCGCACGGCCCTGGAGGAGCAGCAGCCGCACGCGATGTTCGCCATCCCGGTGATGCTCCAGCGGATGATGGAGCTGCCGAGCGACCCGGGCGCCCGTGCTCGTCGCCAGCTGCGCGTCGTCGCCACCTCCGGGTCGGCCTACCCCTCGGGCTTCACGACGAAGTTCATGGACGAGTACGGCGACGTGCTCTACAACCTCTACGGCTCGACCGAGGCGTCGTGGGTGTGCATCGCGACCCCGGAGAACATGCGCCGCGCCCCCAACACCGCCGGCACCCCGCCGCTGGGCACCGTCGTGAAGATCCTCGACGATGACGGCCGGGAGGTCGCCGACGGCGAGAAGGGGCGCGTCTTCTGCGGCAACGAGCTCGTCTTCGACGGGTACACCAACGGCCAGACCAAGGACTTCGTCGATGGCCTCGTGGCCACCGGCGATGTCGGTCACGCCGAGGGTGACCTGTACTTCGTCGACGGCCGGGACGACGACATGATCGTCA
Source organism: Janibacter sp. (assembly GCA_052087725.1). Taxonomy (GTDB): domain Bacteria; phylum Actinomycetota; class Actinomycetes; order Actinomycetales; family Dermatophilaceae; genus Janibacter. Next base: position 5,663 of record JBQGNO010000118.1, read on the forward strand.
GCGGCGGCGAGAACGTCTACCCGAGCGAGGTCGAGTCGCTGCTCGCCGAGCACCCCTCCGTGCGTGAGGTGTCGGTCATCGGCGTCCCCGACCCCGACTTCGGGCAGCGCCTCGCGGCCTTCATCGCGCTCACCGAGGGGCACACCTTCTCCGAGGACGAGGTCAAGGAGCACGTGCGGGCCAACCGGGCCCGGCACTGCGTCCCGCGCGAGGTCGTCTACATGGACGAGCTGCCGCGCAATGCCACCGGCAAGATCCTCAACCGGGACCTGCGCAAGCACTTCACCGACTGAGTCCCGGCAGTACGTGCACACCAGGGTCTCCTGGTGTCATCGGTGGCGGATTCAGCCATGAGCGGCACGAGTAGACCCTCGTGTGCTCAGGGCGGGAGGCCCGATCGGCCCCGGTACACCCTTCGAGGTGCGGGACGACTCAGGCGTCGCCACCCGTGGTGCCGGAGGTGCCGGCGGTGACGTCGAGCAGGCGGTACTTCTCGGCGGCCTTGGCCGGGACGTCCTCGCCGACCCAACCGCGGTCGGCGAGCATCTGCAGCGCCCGCACGGCCATCGACGGGCCGTCGACGTGAAAGTACCGACGGGCCGCGGCGCGGGTGTCGGAGAAGCCGAAGCCGTCCGTGCCGAGCGCGGAGAACTCCTCGGGCACCCACGGACGGATCTGGTCCTGGACCTGCTTCATGTAGTCCGAGACCGCGACGATCGGGCCGACCGCGCCCTCGAGCGCCCTGGTGATGTACGGAGTGCGGCGCTCGGCCTCCGGGTGGAGGAAGCGCTGCTCGTCGCAGGCCATCGCCTCGCGGCGCATCTCGCTCCAGCTCGTGACCGACCAGACGTCGGCCACGACGCCCCAGTCGTCGCGCAGGAGCTGCTGGGCCTCCAGGGCCCAGGGCATCCCCACGCCGCTGCCGAGCAGCTGGCACCGGGGCGGGGCGTCGCCGAGCCTGGGGTCATCGCCCGCGGAGTAGCGGTACATGCCCTGGAGCAGCCCGTCGACGTCGAGCCCTTCGGGCTGGGCCGGCTGGACGAGCGGCTCGTTGTAGAGCGTGAGGTAGTAGATGACATTGCGGCTCGGGTCACCCTGGGGCGCGTCGCCGCCGTACATCGTCTCCAGCCCCTTGCGCATGATGTGCGCGATCTCGAAGCCGTACGCCGGGTCCCATGCCACGACGGCGGGGTTGGTCGCCGCGAGCAGCGGCGAGTGCCCGTCGGCGTGCTGCAGGCCCTCGCCGGTGAGCGTCGTGCGGCCGGCGGTGGCGCCGAGCATGAAACCGCGCGACATCTGGTCCGAGGCGGCCCAGATGAAGTCGCCGGTGCGCTGGAAACCGAACATCGAGTAGAAGATGTACATCGGGATCATCGGCTCGCCGTGCGTGGCATAGCTTGTCGCCGCGGCGGTGAAGGCCGCGACCGAGCCGGCCTCGTTGATGCCGGTGTGCAGGATCTGCCCCTGCTCGGACTCGCGATAGGTGAGCATGAGGTCCGCGTCGACCGAGGTGTAGTTCTGGCCGTGCGGGTTGTAGATCTTCTTCGTCGGGAAGAAGGAGTCGAGCCCGAAGGTGCGTGCCTCGTCGGGGATGATCGGCACGACCCGGTTGCCGAAACCCTTCTCGCGCATGAGGTCCTTGAGCAGCCGGACCCACGCCATCGTCGTCGCGATCTCCTGCTTGCCGGAGCCCTTCGCCAGCTGGGAGTACTTGTCGTCCGACGGCAGGGTCGGAGCGGTGTACTCGACCCGGCGCTCGGGCAGGCCACCGCCGAGCTTGGTGCGGCGCTCCTTGAGGTACTGGATCGCCTCGTCGTCCTTGCCCGGGTGGTAGTAGGGCGGCAGGTACGGGTCCTCCTCGAGGGCCTCGTCCGAGATCGGGATCCGCAGGCCGTCGCGCAGGCCCTTGAGGTCCTCGATGGTCAGCTTCTTCATCTGGTGCGTCGCATTGCGCCCGGCGAAGCTCGACCCGAGGCCATAACCCTTGATCGTCTTCGCGAGGATGACCGTCGGCTGTCCGGCGTGCTCCGTCGCCGATCGATAGGCCGCGTAGACCTTGTTGTAGTCGTGGCCACCACGCTTGAGCTTCCACCACACGTCCGCGTCGGACCAGTCCTCGACGAGCTTGCGCGTGCGCGGGTCGCGGTTGAAGAAGTTCTCGCGGACGTAGGAGCCGTCGTTGGCGCGGAAGGTCTGGTAGTCGCCGTCGGGCGTCTGGTTCATCAGGTTGATCAGGGCGCCGTGGTGGTCGGCGGCGAGCAGCGGGTCCCACCCGCGGCCCCAGACGACCTTGATGACATTCCAGCCGGCGCCACGGAACTGCGCCTCGAGCTCCTGGATGATCTTGCCGTTGCCGCGCACCGGTCCGTCGAGCCGCTGCAGGTTGCAGTTGACGACGAAGGTGAGGTTGTCCAGCTCCTCGAAGGCAGCGGTCTGCAGCAGACCGCGGCTCTCCGGCTCGTCCATCTCGCCGTCACCGAGGAAGGCCCAGACGTGCTGCTCGGAGGTGTCCTTGATGCCGCGGTTGTGCAGGTACTTGTTGAACTGCGCCTGGTAGATCGCGTTCATCGGCCCGATGCCCATCGAGACCGTCGGGAACTCCCAGAAGTCCGACATCAGGCGCGGGTGCGGGTAGGAGGGCATGCCGAGGTCGGAGTCGCCGGCCAGCGTCGCGGCCTCCTGGCGGAAGCCGTCCATCTGCTCCTCGCTGAGCCGGCCCTCGAGGAAGGCTCGCGCGTACATGCCGGGGGAGGCGTGCCCCTGGAAGAAGATCTGGTCGCCGCCACCGGGGTGGTCCTTGCCGCGCCAGAAGTGGTTGAAGCCGACCTCGTACATCGTCGCCGCCGAGGCGTACGAGGAGATGTGCCCGCCGACCCCGACGCCCGGCCGCTGGGCGCGGTGGACCTGGATGGCGGCATTCCACCGGATCCACGCGCGGTAGCGGCGCTCGACGTCCTCGTCGCCGGGGTACCAGGGCTCATTGGTGGGGGAGATCGTGTTGACGTAGTCCGTCGTCGTCAGCGAGGGCACCCCGACGCTCTTCATCCGCGCCCGCTCGAGGAGACGCAGCATCACGTAGCGGGCCCGCTCCCGTCCAGACTCGTCGATGAGGGCATCGATGGACTCGAGCCACTCAGCCGTCTCCTCGGAGTTGATGTCCGGCAAGTGGGTGGGGATGCCGTTGAGGATGGGGCCGTCGCTGAGGTGATCTGGCGATCCGGGCACGTCGTCGTCCTTTCCATGACCGTCCTCCGGGGGTGTCGGAGAACACATCGCCATTCTCCCCCTCCCGTGTTGCGCGTCACAAACCGGGGTCAGGGACCGGGACGCGCTCCGGGTGGGCGTAGGCGGTCGCCCGTGGTTCACGGACGAAGCCGAGCAGGGTCAGACCCGACCGCTCGGCGACCTCGACCGCCAGGGTCGTCGCGGCGGAGACACAGGCGAGGACCGGGGCCCCGGCGACAGCCGCCTTCTGCGCGATCTCGAAACCGGCGCGCGACGACACGAGCAGGGCGTGGCCGCGAAGGGGGAGCCGGCCCTCGCGTGCCGCCCACCCGATGATCTTGTCTACCGCGTTGTGCCGGCCGATGTCCTCGCGGACCGCGAGGACGCGACCCTGAGGGTCGAGGAGTGCGGCGGCGTGCACCCCGCCGGTGGCCTCGAAGACCTTCTGCCGCTCGCGCATCGCCGTCATGCCCGCGTGGATCGCGGCGAGCGGGAAACGCGCTCCGTCGCTCGAGGGGGAGTGGGGCAGCGCTGCGAGCAGGTCGTCGACGGAGGTCGAGCCGCACACCCCGCAGGCGCTCGTCGCCACCTCGGTCCGCTCGGTGATG
>JBQGNO010000119.1:0-9494 GCA_052087725.1 Janibacter sp.
GGCGCACCTTCTCGTCGATCTCCTCGTGGCTGTACTTGCCCTTGGCCAGGCGAAGGGGGAAGGCGATGTTCTCGAAGACCGTCAGGTGCGGGTAGAGGGCGTAGTTCTGGAAGACCATCGACAGGTTGCGGTCCTTCGGCGAGAGGTCGTTGACCGTCCTGCCGCCGATCTGCAGCTCGCCGCCCGTGATGTCCTCGAGTCCGACGACCATCCGCAGCAGCGTCGACTTCCCGCAGCCGGACGGGCCGACGAAGATCATGAACTCGCCGTCCCGGATGTCCAGACTCACGTCGTTGACCGCCGGGTAGCCGTCTCCGTACTTCTTCACGAGGTTGGTCAGGGTGATCTCAGCCATTGGGGTTCTCCAGTTTCTCCAGTGTCAGGGGGTCAGCCCTTGACGGCGCCCGAGGTCAGGCCGGCGACGATCCGGCGCTGGAAGATCAGGACGAGGACGACGACGGGGATGGTCACGATCACCGAGGCCGCCATGATGGCGCCCGTCGGCTGCTCGAACTGGCTGGCCCCGGTGAAGAAGGCGAGCGCGGCGGGCACCGTGCGAGCCTGGTCCGAGGTGAGCGAGATCGCGAAGACGAAGTCATTCCACGCGACGAAGAAGGTGATGATCGCGGTGGTGAAGACGCCGGGCGAGGCGAGCGGGACGATGACCTTGCGGAAGGCCTGCCAGCTCGTCGCGCCATCCACCTGCGCGGCCTGCTCCATCTCCCACGGGATCTGCTGGAAGAAGGCCGACATCGTCCAGATCGACAGCGGCAGGGTCAGCGCGAGGTAGGGGATGACCAGGCCGGGGATCGTGTCGAAGAGGCCGGTCCTGCTCCACACCTCGAACAACGGCGTGACCATCGCGACGACGGGGAAGAAGCTCACGGCGAGCGCCGTCGTGAGGATCATCTTCTTGCCCTTGAACTCCAGGCGCGAGATCGCGTAGGCGCAGAACATCGCCAAGGTGACCGAGATCAGGGTCGCGAGGAGGCAGACGATCAGCGAGTTGCGCAGGGCCGGCAGGAAGAGGTCGCTCGCCCCGCCGGTGAAGATCAACCGGTAGTTGTCGAGGGTCGGGTCCTTGGGCCAGAAGCGCCCGAGGATGTTCTTGTCCGGGTTGGCCAGGTCCGCCGCGCTCTTCAGCGACAGCGAGAGCATCCACAGCAGCGGCAGGCCGGTCCAGACCATGATCGGGACGGCGAGCACGCTCCACAGGCCGGTCCCCTTGGCAGACGTCTTCGCCATGTCAGCTCCTCCCCTCGGCCAGGTCGACCTTGAAGGCCTTGACGAAGACCCCCGCGATGATCAGCACGCAGAGGAAGAGGATCACCGACAGCGCCGATCCCAGTCCGATCTCCGTCCGATCGATGGTTTGTCGATAGATGAGCATCGACAGCGAGCTCGTGTCGTTGGCTCCACCGGTCATGATGAAGATGTTGTCGAAGATGCGGAAGGCATCGAGGGTGCGGAAGAGCAGCGCGACCATGACGGCCGCCTTCATGCTCGGCAGGATCACCTTGACCAGCACCTGCATCCAGGACGCGCCGTCGACCTTCGCGGCCTCCTCCATCGAGGAGTCGACCTGCGCGAGTCCGGCGAGCAGCAGCAGCGACATGAAGGGGGTGGTCTTCCAGATCTCCGACAGGGAGATGACGAACACCGCCGGCCAGAAGCTGCCGAACCAGTCGAAGTTCTCGCTCACACCGGGGATCCAGGAGGTCCACTGGTTGACGAAGCCGGTGTCGGTGCGGAAGGCGTAGAGCCAGGTGAAGCCCGAGACGACGGTGATGATCGAGTACGGGATGAGCACGATCGTGCGCAGCGTGCGTCGGGGGATGACGATCCGGTGCATCACCAGGGCGATGATGAAGCCGAGGACGAGCTCGACGACCACCGTGATGATCGTGACGAGGATCGTCATCCACATCGCCTTCCAGAAGACCGAGTCACTGAAGGAGACGAGGTAGTTGTTCAGCCCGACGAACTCCCGGTTGTCCGGGTCGGTGAGCCGGTAGTAGAAGAAGCTGTTCCAGACCGCCTGGAGGATCGGGTAGGCGGTGACGAGGAGCATGACGACGAAGGCCGGCATCGCCAGCTTCCAGCCGAGCCTCTGCTCGCTGCGGGCCCGGTCGGACAGGCGGGGTTTCTTCCCCTTCGTCGTGGGGGTGTCGGTCGCGGCACTCACAGCAACGCATCTCCCTTCAGCACGTCCTGGAGCAGGCTCGTCGCCTGCTGCGGTGTCGTGTCGGGATCAACCGACCCGGGCGGGCTGTACTCGCGCTGGATGCCCGAGGAGACATCGCCGTAGTACTGCGTCAGCGGGCGCGGGGCGCTGCTGTCGAGGGACCGGCGGATCAGCCCCGCCATCGGGAACTCCTTCTTCACCGCCGGGTCGTCGTAGACCGCCTTGCGGGCTGCCGGGTTACCGGTCCCGAGCATGTAGGTCGTCTGGCTCTCCTTCGAGGTGAGGCACTCGACCGCGTCCCAGGCCTGGGTCTTGTTCTCTGAGGCCGCGCTCACGCCCATCTCGATGCCACCGAGCGGCGGCTTGGACTCCTCGCCCTCGACGGTCGCGGGATAGCGGGTCCACGCGAGGTCGTCCATCCAGTCGACCTCGGCCCCCTTGAGGGCGGCGTAGACGTAGGGCCAGTTGATCATGAAGCCGGCCCGCTCGTTCTGGAACATGTCGAGCGAGGTCGTCTCGTCGGTCGATCCGAGCGCCGGCCCGCCGACCTTCGCGTCGTTGAGCTTCTGGATGACCCCCGCGGCCTTCTTGCCACCGGCGGACTCGAGGCCGAACTCCAGGTCCTTGCCGTCGGCCTCGGGGTTCTTGACGACGTGCCCGCCGGCTCCCTCGACGAGCGCATTGATCCAGACCATGTAGCCCTCGTAGCGGGAGGCCTGGACGCCGATGTTGGTGTCGGTCTTCTCCGCCGCCTCGATGATCTGGTCCCAGGTCACCGGCTGGTCCATGTCGAGGCCCGCCTCCTCGGCGACCGACGTGCGGTACCAGAGGACCTGCGTGTTGGCCCAGAAGGGCGCCGCGTACATCTCGTCCTTCCACTTCGCATTGGTCACGGCCGGGTCGACGACGTCATCGCTGAAGGTCTTCTGCTGGTCGCCGGGGACCCGGGCGAGGAAGCCGGCCTCGGCGAACTCCGCGACGAAGACCGGGTCGATCGACATGATGTCGATGCCGGAGGCTCCGGAGGCGAGGCGGCGCAGCAGCTGCTGGCGCTGGTCGCTCGCGCTGTTGGGCAGCACCTGGATGCCGATGTCGTACTCGCCCTTGGACGCGTCGGTGCACTCCTTGGCCAGCTGGGCCTGCCCGCCGCCGTTGGGATCGGAACCGCCACCATCGGGGTTGATGTACCACGTGAGCTGGGTGGCCCCGCCCGACCCACCATCGCTGCCGCACGCGGCGAGCCCGAGCGCGGCAGCCGTACCGGCCGCCGCCACGAACGCGGCCCGACCTCGTCGTCGTGTGTTCACGTCGCTCCTCCCATTCATCCTGCCGATCTGATGTCTACACCCCCGATGTCCTCCACGCCACGTTTATGCCGTTGTGATCCTCCTCCGGAATGGATTCGTGATGCCTCCCGGCGGGTTTATCGTGACCCCATGACCGATGCTTTCGATGATCTCCTGGCTGCGAACCGCGATTTCGCCCAGACCTTCTCCCTCAGCGGCTTCGACGGGATCGCCCACGCGGGCGTCGCGATCGTCACCTGCATGGATTCGCGGATCGACCCGCTCGGGATGCTCGGGCTCTCCCCCGGCGACGCCAAGATCTTCCGCAACCCGGGTGGCCGCATCACCTCGGCCGCGCTCGAGGCCATCGTCCTGGGCGTGCACCTGCTCAACGTCAAGCGCGTCCTCGTCATCCCGCACACCCGCTGCGCCATGACCACCTCCTCCGAGGTGGAGTTGCGCCAGAAGATCGGCGAGGCAGCCGGGCAGGACGCCTCCTGGCAGGGCTTCCATGTCGTCCACGACCAGCTGGCCGCCCTCGAGCAGGACGTCGCCGCCGTGCGCTCGCACCCGCTCGTGCCGGAGGCGATCGAGGTCGGTGGCTTCGTCTACGACGTCGACACCGGGCTGATCAACCAGCGCTTCTGACCCGATCAACCCGGGTGACGGGCGTCACACCACCCCTGCCACCATGGGTCCATGACTACAGTCACGACCCCCGACCCGACCTCTGACGGCATCGCCGAACCCTGGGCGAGCGAGCAGACGATCACCTGCCGCGACGACCGCGTGGGCCTGCGGGCCGTCATCGCGATCGACGACACGACCCTCGGTCCCGGCTTCGGCGGAGTGCGCTACCGCGCCTACCCGTCCACCGAGGCCGCCGCGCGCGAGGCCCAGCGGCTCGCCTCCGCGATGACGCTCAAGCACGCCCTCGCCGAGCTGCCCTACGGCGGAGCGAAGTCCGTCGTCATGCTCGACGGCGAGGTCACCCCTCCGGGGTCGCCCGAGCGCCGCGCGCTCTTCGCCCGCTTCGGCGAGATGATCGCGCGCACCTCCGGCACGTACGTGCCCGGGGTGGACATGGGCACCCTGCTCGAGGACATGCAGGCCATCCGCGACGACGGTGGTGCCCGCGCCTTCTGCGACGAGGTCAGCCCCTCCCCCTTCACCCCCCGTGGCGTCTATGCGGCCATGCGCGCGGCTGCCATCCACCACCACGGCGAAGGGGGCCTGTCCGGGGCGAATGTCGTCGTCCAGGGCGTCGGCAGCGTCGGCGCCGAGGTCGCCCGGCTCGCCCACGCCGACGGCGCGATCCTCACGGTCGCCGACATCGACACCGCCCGGGCCGAGGCCCTGGCCCGTGAGCTGGGCGGATGGTCGGTCGGGGCGGACGAGGCCCCCTTCGTGCCCGCCGACGTCTTCGCCCCCCTGCGCCGTCGCCCGCGTCGTCACCCGCGAGAACATCAGCCACCTCCCGGCCCGGATCATCGCCGGCGCGGCGAACGACACCCTCGACGACCCGGGCTGTGCCGAGGCCCTCCGCGAGGCCGGCATCACCTTCGTGCCCGACTTCGTCGCCAATGCCGGCGGTGTCGTCCAGGTCCACGGTGGTGTCGTGGGCTGGAGCGACGAGGAGACGCTCGCGGCCGTCGACCGCATCGGTGAGCGGGTCGGCACGCTGCTCACCCGGGCCGACGCCGAGGGGATCACCCCGTTGACCGCCGCCCTGCAGCGCGCCTCCACGGCGCTCGGCCGGGAGATCACCGCGTGAGCCCATGTACTGCATTGCCCTAGGGCAATGCAACGGGGCTGCGGGGCGGGAAGGGGGGAGGCGGCCCCTGGTCAGAGGGCGAGGCGCTCGCGGACGACGACGGAGAGCTGCTCGGCGTTCTCCTGGGCGCGCTCGTGCGTGTCCGCCTCGACCATGACCCGCACGACCGCCTCGGTGCCGGACTTGCGCAGGAGGACCCGCCCTTCGTCCGCGAGCGAGGTCTCCACCCGGGCGACCGCCGCGCGCACACCCTCGTCACCGTCGACGCCGTGCTTGTCCACGTCCTTGACGTTGATGAGCACCTGAGGCATCCGGGTCATCGCCCCGGCGAGATCGGCGATGGACTTGCCGGTCTCCGCGACGCGCGCGGCGAGCATCAGCCCGGTGAGCACCCCGTCACCGGTCGTCGCGTGCTCGAGGAGGATCACATGGCCGGACTGCTCGCCACCGATCGAGAAGCCGCCACGGCGCATCTCCTCGAGCACGTAGCGGTCCCCGACCCCGGCCTGCACGACGGTGATGCCGGCGGCCTCCATGGCCCGCATCAGGCCGAGGTTGCTCATGACGGTCGCGACGAGGGTGTCGTCGGCGAGCTCACCGTGGTCCTTGAGCGACAGGGCGAGGATCGCCATGATCTGGTCGCCGTCGACCTCGGCGCCGGTGGAGTCGACGGCCAGGCACCGGTCGGCGTCGCCGTCGTGGGCGATCCCGAGGTGCGCGCCGTGCTCGACGACCGCGGCCTGAAGGCCCGCGAGGTGGGTCGAGCCGCACCCGTCGTTGATGTTCAGGCCGTCGGGACGGGTACCGATGACGTGCACCTCGGCCCCGGCGAGGCGGAAGACCTCGGGCGAGACCTCGCTCGCGGCGCCGTGCGCGGCGTCGATGACGATCGTCATGCCCTCGAGGCGCGGCTCGACGGCGTCGAGCAGGTGACGCACGTAGCGGGCGCCGGCGTCGTCCATGCGGGTCACCCTGCCCACGTCGAAGCCGGTCGGACGCTCCGGCGCCTCGTCGAGGGCCACCTCGATGGCGTCCTCGACGGCATCGGGCAGCTTGTGGCCCCCGGCGGCGAAGAACTTGATGCCGTTGTCGGGCATGGCGTTGTGCGAGGCGGACAGCATGACGCCGAAGTCGGCGTGCACCTCACCCGTGAGGAAGGCGACCGCGGGGGTCGGCACGACACCGGCGTCCATGACGTCGATGCCGCTGCTGGCCAGGCCGGCCACGACGGCCGCGGAGAGGAACTCCCCGGATGCCCTCGGGTCGCGTCCCACGACGGCGACGGGGCGCCGCCCCTCGGTGCCCTCGGGGTCACGCAGCACGCGGGCGGCAGCCTGGGCCAGACGAAGGGCGAAGTCGGCGGTGATGACGTCGCCGTTGGCGAGGCCGCGGACACCGTCGGTGCCGAAGAGTCGGGGCATGGTGGTGGAACCTTCCGTGGGACGACCGTCCGAGGACATGCGGGTGGCCGGAAGGGCCACATGGACGGGCGCCGCCACGATACCGCTCCGGTTAGGCTGTCCGTCCCACCGTTATGGCATCGAGAGGCCACGATGATCGAGTTCACGCCGTCCGCGGGCCCGACACTCGGCGTCGAGTGGGAGATCGCACTGCTCGACCGGGACACCCTGGACCTCGTCCCGCTCGCGGAAAGCGTCGTCGACGCGCTCGCCGGGGACGACGGCTTCGCGCCGAAGGTGCACCGCGAGCTGCTCAACAACACCGTCGAGCTCGTCACCGGCGTCTGCGAGAGCGTCCCCGAGATCGTCGAGGACCTCGCCGCGAGCCTCGACCGGCTGCGGGGCATCACCGACGGCCTCGGGCTGGAGCTGCTCTCGGCCGGCACCCACCCCTTCGCCCGGTGGGAGAGCCAAGAGGTCACCGAGGGCGAGCGCTATGCGACCCTCATCGACCGCACGCGCTGGTGGGGCCGCCAGATGCTCATCTACGGGGTCCACACCCACGTCGGCGTGACCCACCGCGACAAGGTCCTCCCCCTGCTCAACGGCATGCTCACCTACGCCCCGCACCTGCAGGCCCTCTCCGCCTCGTCCCCGTGGTGGGGCGGGGTCCCCACCGACTACGCGAGCAACCGGGCGCTGCTCTTCCAGCAGCTGCCCACGGCCGGCCTGCCCTTCCAGTTCGAGAGGTGGTCGGAGTACGAGCGCTATGTCGACGACCTGCTCGTCACCGGGGTCATCGACGACCTCAAGGAGGTGCGCTGGGACCTGCGCCCCGCGCCACCCCTGGGCACGCTCGAGACGCGCGTCTGCGACGGCGTCCCCACGCTGCGCGAGATCGCCGCGATCACGGCCCTGACCCAGTGCCTGCTCGTGCACCTCGACGACCGGCTCACCGATGGCGGCGTCGTGCCCTCGCTCCCCCCGTGGCACGTCCAGGAGAACAAGTGGCGCACCGCCCGCTACGGGATGGACGCGATCATCATCCTCGACACGCGCAACCGGGAGCGCCTCGTCACCGACGAGCTGCACGACCTCCTCGAGCGCCTGGAGCCGGTCGCCCGCCGCCTGGGGTGCTCCGACGAGCTGGCCATGGTCGAGGACATCGTCCGGGCCGGCGCGAGCTATCAGCGTCAGCTCGCCGTCGCTGCCCGGCACCAGGGCGACCTCGCCGAGGTGACCCGCTCCCTCGTCGACGAGATGCGCGCGGGTCGCCCCCTGCCCTGAGTCGCGGCCGGCGCGCTCGGTGGCTTCGAGGCTCCTTCGTCGCACCTCAGCCATCGTGGCACCGACGACGAAGGGCGCCGCCCACCGTGAGGTGAGCGACGCCCTTCGCGTCTCGGTCGGGACCGATCAGCGCTTGCTGTACTGCGGCGCCTTGCGGGCCTTCTTCAGACCGGCCTTCTTGCGCTCCGGGACGCGGGCGTCCCGGGTGAGGTAGCCGGCCTTCTTCAGCGTGGCGCGGTTGAGCTCGGGGTCGACCCCGTTGAGCGAACGCGCGACGCCGAGGCGCACGGCACCGGCCTGGCCGGAGGGGCCACCGCCGTGGACGCGCACGAGCACGTCGTAGGCGCCGTCGAGCTCGAGCGCGGTGAGTGGCTCGTTGACGATCTGCTGGTGGACCTTGTTCGGGAAGTACTCCTCGAGCGACCGGCCGTTGACCTTCCACTCGCCCGTGCCCGGGACGATCCGCACGCGGGCGATGGCCTGCTTGCGGCGACCGGTGGCGGAGCCGGGAGCGGAGGCGGAGGGACGGCGCAGTGGCTCGCCCGTGGTGTCGACGACGGTGCCGTCGGACTCGGAGGTGTAGGAGCTCAGCTCGGGCTCGTCGCCCTCGAGGACCTGGGACTGCTCTGCGTTTTCGATGGACTCAGCCACGATGAATGCCTCTGATTTCTTCTCGGCGGCGCTTACTGCGCGACCTGCGAGATCGTGTAGGGGGTCGGCTGCTGGGCGGCGTGCGGGTGCTCGGCACCGGCGTAGACCTTGAGCTTCTCCAGCTGCTGGCGGCCGAGGCTGTTGCGCGGGAGCATGCCGCGGACGGCCTTCTCGACGGCGCGCGTCGGGTGCTTCTCGAGCATCTCGGTGTAGTTCATCGAGGACAGACCGCCCGGGTGACCGGAGTGGCGGTAGGCGCGCTTCTGCTCGGCCTTGGCGCCGGTCAGCGCGATCTTGTCCGCGTTGATGATGATGACGAAGTCGCCCGTGTCCAGGAAGGGGGCAAAGGTCGGCTTGTGCTTGCCCCGCAGCAGCGTGGCGGTCTGGCTCGCGAGGCGGCCGAGCACGACGTCGGTGGCGTCGATGATGTGCCACTGACGGGTGATCTCACCGCCCTTGGGGGTGTACGTGCGCATGTGTACTGCCTTCTGCTCTCGTTGGTACCTGCGTCCCCCGTCGTCGAGCGAAGGGGGTGGCGCCGCCAGCCCGGTGGGCGCGGCGCCGCTGCACACCATTCTACGGACGCGCGAATCGCGACAGAAATCCGTCAGGGAGGCCGAGATCCCTTGATATGAGCGGCTTCTCGCGCTCGGCGCCCCGTCGTGGCGAGCCGGCTCCCCGATGATTGCACACTACTTGTGCAATCATCGGCGCATGGTTGACGACCCCACCAGCACCCCGGGCCCCGCCCCGTGGCGGCTGCTCGCCCACCCCCTTCGCTCCCGCATCCTCGCCCACCTGCGGCTGCACGGCGGCGCGACGGCGGCCGACCTCGCCCGCGCCCTGAGCAGCAACACCGGGGCCTCGAGCTATCACGCACGCGTCCTCGCCGAGGCCGGCCTCGTCACCGA
>JBQGNO010000120.1:0-9401 GCA_052087725.1 Janibacter sp.
CACCGAGCAGGCCCTTGAGCCGGGTGTCCTCGCGTGCCACTACTCGGCCCCGAAGAGCAGGGGGTAGTGCGGCTGGCCCCCGTCGATGGTCTCGACCTCGACGAGCTGCGCGGACACGCGCCGCGTCAGTCGCTCCACGAGCCCGTCGGGGACACCCTCGCCGAGGACCATGGTCACCAGCTCGGCGCCCCCGCCCGTGATCGCGTCGAGCACGCGGCCGCCGACCTCCTCCAGGTCGGAGCCGACGATGGTGATGTCACCGCGCACGACCCCGAGGACGTCCCCGATCTCGCAGGGGCCTCCGCTGGTCAGCCCCGACTTCACCGCGACCGTCACCGCGCCGTGCTGGGTGGCGGCGGCGGTGTGGGTCATCGCCAGCACGTTGTCGCGGACGGGCAGGCCGGGGTCGAAGACCGCGAGTGCCGCGAGTCCCTGGACCGCGGTCGTCGACCCGATGACGTGGACGCCCAGACCCTCCTGCTCGGCGGCCCGGGCGGCGGCATCCGCGGCGAGGCGGGTGTCGCGGTCATTGGGCAGGAGGATGACCTCGGCGGTGCCGGTGGAACGCACGCCGGCGAGCAGCTCTCCCGCCGAGGCCCGGTGACCGGGACCGGAGGTGACGCTCGTCGCCCCGGCGTCCTGGAGGACCGCAGCGATGCCGGGTCCGGCCGCGCAGGCGACGATCCCGGTGCCCGGCCGGGTCGCCGAGCCCATCATCTCGAGGAGCTCGACCGCGACCCGGCGGGGCGCCCCGTGGGCCAGACCCGCCTCGAGGGCCCCGCCGATGTCGTCGGTGTGCACGTGCACGTGGGTGACGTCCTCGGCGCTGGAGACGACGACGCTGTCACCGAGACGATCGAGCTCGCTGCGCAGGTCGCCCACCGACTCCTCGGTGACGTCGTGGAGGAGGTACATCACCTCGTACGCCGGCCCGTCGTGCGTCGGCCCGTCATGAGTCGGGGGCGCCGGGGCGTCAGACCGCTCCGCCCGCTCGTGGGACCACTCCGCCCGGCGCTCGAGGGACTGGTTGAGGATGAAGTCGTCGACCACGAAGTGACTCGACGGCCCCTCCTCGTGGACGACCTGATCGAGGGCCTCGACGAAGAGGAGATAGCCCGCGCCCCCGGCATCGACGACGCCGGCGTCGGCGAGCACCTGAAGCTGGTCGGGGGTCCGGGCGAGGGCCTCGCGGGCCGTGACGACAGCAGCCCGGGTCAGGTCGCCCAGGCTCCCCCCGTCATCGACGACCCGCTGGACCTGCGCCGACGTGGCGTCCGCGACGCTGAGGATCGTCCCCTCCTGGGGACGCACGACGCTCTCGCGGGCCCGGCGCGCCCCGTGGACGAAGGCCCGGGCCACGCCGCTCGCGTCGACGACGGACAGTCCGTCGCCGGAGATGACCTCGCTGACGCCCCGCACGAGCTGGCTGAGGATGACACCGGAGTTGCCGCGGGCCGACATCAGGGTCGCCCGGGACATCGCGGCGACCTCGACATCGAGCGGGAGGTGCCCCAGCGGGCCGTGGCGCTCCTGCTCGGTGCGCGTCACGTCGAGCGCCTGGTCGAGGGTGAGGTACATGTTGGTGCCGGTGTCCCCGTCGGGCACGGGGTAGACATTGAGCGCGTCGATCTCCGCGCGTCGGGCCGCGAGCGCGGCTCGGGTCACGACGACCCACCGACGCACCGACTCCGCATCCATCACCTCGAGCACGTCGGTCACGGTATCCGAGGGGGCCGACGAGTGGGGGCATCGTCCCCTTCACCCGGCACCGCCCCCTTCACCCGGGTCGATGTATATCTGAGCCCATGGACGCACGTCTGGACATCCACTCGCAGGCGCCGCCCGGGAGCCCGTGCGGGCCGTTTTGGTCCGTGGGCCCGGGCTCCGCTAGTCTGTACCGGTTGCCCGGCAGACATCCCGCCTTCGTGGTCGTTGGCCGGAGCGCACTACTCACGTACTGACGAACACAGGAGAAACCCGTGGCTGCCAACTGCGACGTCTGCGGCAAGGGACCGTCCTTCGGACACTCCATCTCGCACTCGCACCGCCGCACCAAGCGGCGCTGGAACCCGAACATCCAGCGTGTTCGGGCCAAGGTGGGCGACGCTGGTGCGACCCCGAAGCGTCTCAACGTCTGCACCTCGTGCCTCAAGGCCGGCAAGGTCAAGCGCTGACCCGAGCCTGACGAATCATGCCGCCGATCCCTCACCGGGGACGGCGGCTTTTTCGTGTGCTCATCCCTCGCGGAAGTGGTCCCAGCCGATGACCGTCGGCTCCTGCCCGTCGACGAGCACGCCTGCACCGGAGGCGCAGCGACCGATGACCTGCCAGTCCTCAGGCACCCTCCCGGGCGGGAAGGTCGCGACGAGCGAGTGCTCCTCTCCCCCGGACAGCACCTGGCGCAGCGCGTCCTCGGCGCCGAGCGCCACGGTCAACGACCCGGCCGCGATATCCCCCAGCGCCCGGCCGTCGAGCTCGGCCCGCACCTCGCTGGCGCCGGCCAGGCGGCCCAGGTCCCGGACCAGCCCGTCCGAGACATCGATCATCGCCCTCGCCCCGGCGAGGGCCGCCTCCGCACCGGCCCGCCAGGGGACGTGCTCGGTCCGGCGATGAGCTCGGCACAGCTCGTCGACCGCGCGCGCCAGCTCGTCGGCGTCGTCGGCGAGCTGATCGAGGTGCGTGCGACCGCGGCCCTCGAGGAGCAGCTGCAGTCCCCCGCCGGAGCGGCCGAGAGTCCCACGCACCGCGATGACATCGTCGACCCGGGCACCGTCACGGCGCACCGGCGCACGGCCCTGGAGATCCCCGACGGCGGTGATCGCGACGAGGACGGTGTCGGGACCGGCGGAGGAGAGGTCACCCCCGAGGACGGGCGCCCGCGCGTCCTCGGCCGCAGCAGCGATGCCCTCTGCGAGAGCGACGCTCCAGTCCACCTCGGTCGCCGGGTCCGCGGCGAGCGCGACGAGCAGCCCGGTGGGCACGGCTCCCATGGCGGCGATGTCGGCGACATTTTGCGCGACGACCTTGCGACCGACCTCCTGCGGAGCCGACCAGTCATCGCGCCAGTCCCGTCCGCGCACCATCGAGTCGGTGGTGAGGACGACCCCGCCCGAGGGCGCCTCGAGGACCGCGGCGTCGTCGCCCGGGCCGAGGAGCACCCGCGCCGGTCCGGTCGTGTCACGGTAGAGCGGGAAGAGCCGGGCGAGCAGCTCTCCCTCGGAGAGGTCCTGCAGGCGGGCCCGGGTCATCGTCGGGTCTCCTCACGTGGGCGAAGGGGGTCAGGAGGGCACGGTAGCCTCCCGGCCGTGTCCCCTTCGCCCCGCCGTCGCGCCACGGTGCTCATCGTCGCCGCCGGCCTGCTGCTCGGCGGATGCGGCGGTGCCGTGGAGGTGGGCATCCCGCACGAGGCGGACCAGGCAGCCTGCGTCGCGGCCGGGGAGCAGTGGCCGGACAAGGTCAAAGGCGAGGAGACGACGGAGACCGACCCCACCGACCCAGCCGTCGCGGCATGGGGTGACCCGGCGGTCATCGCTCGCTGCGGCATGCCTCCCCTGGGCCCGACCGAGAACCAGTGCGTCGTCGTCGACGGTGTCGACTGGGTGGCCGAGGACCTCGGCGACGGCACGCGACTGACCACCTTCGGCCGGGACCCGGCGATCGAGGTCATCGTCCCGGAGGAGCACGGCCCGGCACCGTTGATCCTGCCGGCCTTCACCGAGGCGGCGAAGGAGCTCCCCCGCAACGACTACGCCTGCAGCTAGGTGCTCCCTGAGGAGGGCGCGTCTCGACGGGCTCAGCGCAGGCCGACGGGGCGCTCCAGTGCGAGCTGGATCAGCTCGTCGACGAGCTCTGGGTAGCTCACGCCGCTCTCCTGCCACATCCGCGTGTACATCGAGTGCGGGGTGAATCCGGGCATCGTGTTGATCTCGTTGATGACGACCGACCCACCGTCGGTGACGAAGCAGTCGACCCGAGCCAGGCCCTCGCAGGCGAGCGCCTCGAAGGAGGCCGCCGCGAGCCGACGGACCTCGTCGGCCGCGCCCGGCGGCAGATCGGCCGGGCAGGACAGGGCGACCGAGGCCTCGTCGAGGTACTTCGCCTCGAAGTCGTAGAAGTCGTGGCCCTGCCCGGACTCGACGACGATCTCGCCCGGCAGCGAGGTGCGCGGCTCCTCGAGCCCACGGCCCTGGAGCACGGCACACTCGATCTCCCGGCCGACGATGCCGGTCTCGACGATGACCTTGAGGTCGTGCTCGCGGGCGACCTCGATCGCCGCCTCGAGCCCGTCGGGGGTGTCGACCTTGGACACACCCATGGACGAGCCGGCGCGGCAGGGCTTGACGAAGACCGGGAAAGTCAGCGCGGCCACGGCGTCCAGCGCGGCGACCTTGTCCCGACGCCACTGGGCATCGGTGATGACGGTGTACGGGCCGACCGGAAGTCCGGCGCCGGCGAAGACGACCTTCATGTAGTGCTTGTCCATCCCCGCGGCCGAGGCGAGCACGCCGGAGCCGACGTAACGGATGTCGCCGAGCTCGAGCATCCCCTGGAGGGTGCCGTCCTCGCCGTAGGGCCCGTGGAGGAGCGGGAAGACGACATCGACCTCGCCGAGCGTGTCGAGGGCATCCCCGGCACGACGGACCGTGAGGGAGGTCTCGCCGACCTTGGTCGGGAGGATGACCTCCGTCCCCGTGTCGGTGACCTCTGGCGTCTGGGAGGGCGTGAGTGCCAGCCGGTCGGGGTCGTCCTCCGCGAGCACCCACGCGCCCTCGCGGGTGATGCCGACCGGGACGACGTCATAGGTCTCCCGGTCGATCGCCCGCAGGACCCCGGCCGCGGTGGCGCAGGAGACGGCGTGCTCGGAGGAGCGTCCGCCGAAGACGACGGCGACGCGAGGCTTGCGGCTGGGATGGCTGCTCATCGAGGGAAGACTAACCTCTAGCCTCGGCCCCATGAACGACTCACACCCCGTCGCCGACCACGTGCCTTCCGGTTCCGCCCCGCACGCCGACCTCTCCGCCCGAACGCAGGTCGTGGCGGCAGGGCGCCCCGAGCGCACTCCCGGGGCCGCGCTGAACCCTCCGGTGACCTTCACATCGACGTACATCGCCGACGGGCCGGTCAACTACGCCCGTGTCGACAACCCGACGTGGACCCCCTTCGAGGAGGCTGTCGGTGGGCTCGAAGGGGGCGAGGCGCTCCTCTACTCCTCCGGGATGGCCGCGGTCTCCGCGGTGCTCGCGCTCGTCCCGGCCGGGGGTGTGGTCGTCGCCCCGTCCGCCGCCTACAACGGTGTCGTCGTCTCGCTCACCGAGGCGGCGGACGCCGGACGGCTCGAGGTGCGGTGGGTCGACGTCACCGACGTCGAGGCGGTGCGTACGGCGGTCGCCGGAGCCGACCTGCTCTGGCTGGAGTCCCCGACCAACCCGCTCCTCGACGTCGCCGACATCGTCGGTCTCACGGACACCGCGCATGACGCGGGCGCGCTCGTCGCGGTCGACAACACCTTCGCGACCCCGCTCCTGCAGCGCCCGCTCGAGGACCGGGTCGACATCGTCGTCCACTCGGCGACGAAGTACCTCGCCGGCCACTCCGACGTCATCCTCGGCCTCACCGTGACCGCGGCCGACGACGCCGGCTCGGCGCTCCACACGCGGATGGCGCGCCACCGCACCCTTGGCGGGGCCATCGCCGGCCCCATGGAGGCGTGGCTCGCCCTGCGCGGGCTGCGCACCCTCGCCCTTCGTCTGGAGCGGTCCTGCGCCAATGCCGCCGACCTCGCCTCGCGGCTCGCCGACCACCCGCGGATCTCGCGGGTGCGCTACCCGGGCTGGGGCGCGATCATCTCGATCGAGGTCGCCGGCGAGACCGATGGCGCCCTCGAGGCCGAGGCGCTCGCCTCGGGCACCCGGATCTGGTCGAACTCCACGAGCCTCGGCGGCGTCGAATCGCAGCTCGAGCGCCGCCGGCGCCAGCCCGGCGAGCCGGAGACCACGCCGGTCAACCTCGTGCGGATGTCCGTCGGCGTCGAGGACGTCGACGACCTGTGGGCCGACCTCGTGCAGTCCCTGGCCGCGCTCGGCTGACTACTCCGTCTCGGCCTTGCGGGCCCGCGAGAGGAGCGAGCGCACGATCTCCTTCGGCGGGACCTCCTCGTGGACGGCGCGGTTGACCTGCTCGATGATCGGCACGTCCACCCCGTGGGCCTGCGCGAGGTCGAGGATCGACGCGCAGGACTTCACGCCCTCGGCGGTCTGCTTCGTCTGCTCGGTGACCTCGGCGATGGTCAGCCCCTGCCCGAGCTTGACCCCGAAGGAGTGGTTGCGCGAGAGCGGGGACATGCATGTGGCGATGAGGTCACCGACCCCGGCCAGGCCCGCCAGCGTCCGTGGGTCGGCGCCGAGGGCCACCGACAGACGCGTGGTCTCCGCCAGGCCGCGCGTGATGATCGACGCCTTGGTGTTGTCGCCCATGCCCAGACCGGACGCCATCCCGACGGCGAGCGCGATGACATTCTTCACCGCTCCCCCGAGCTCGGCGCCGATGACGTCGTCGGAGGTGTAGGGGCGGAAGTAGCTCGTCGAGCAGGCCGCCGCCACCGTGTCGGCCGCGGCGATGTCCGGGCAGGCGACCACGGTCGCGGCGGGCTGGCGCTGGACGATCTCGCGCGCGAGGTTGGGGCCGCTGACGACGCCGATCCGGTCGGTGGGGATGCCCCCCACCTCGTGGATGACCTCGCTCATGCGCTTGGTCGTGCCGAGCTCGATGCCCTTCATCAGGGAGACGACGATCTTGTCCCCGGTGAGCAGGGGCGCCCAGTCGGTGAGGTTGGTGCGCAGCGACTGCGAGGGCACGGAGAGGATGACGATGTCTGCGCCGTCAGCGACCTCCGCCGGGTCGGTGGAGGCCGAGATGCCCGAAGGGAGGTCCACCCCCGGGAGGTAGTCGTCGTTGACGCCGGAGTTGAGCTGGGCGACGAGCTCCGGGCGGCGGCCCCAGATCCGCACGTCGTTGCCCCCGTCGGCAAGGATCGAGGCGAAGGCGGTCCCCCAGCTGCCGGCACCGAACACGGCGATGTGGTTCACGATGGTCCTCCTGATCGGTAGTCGCCCGTCGGACGCAGTCCGTGGGCCTTGGGGTCGAAGCGTGTGGCGGGCGCCTTCGCGCCACGCAGCTCCTCGAGCTCGTGGGTGATCGCCGCCATGATCCGGTCGGTGGCCGTCGCGATCGCGACGGAGGTCACGGGATCGGTCCGCAGATCAGCCAGGTCCACCGGTGGACCGAACCGTATGCGGACCCGGGTGCGGTGCCGCGAGACACGGGGGACCTTGGCATACGGGGGTAGCAGCCCCTGGGCGCCCCACTGGGCGATGGGGATGACCGGAGCGCCGGACTGCAGGGCCAGGCGCGCGACACCCGTCTTGCCCCGCATCGGCCACTGGTCCGGGTCACGCGTCAGGGAACCCTCCGGATAGACGGCCACGCACTTGCCTGCATCGAGGGCAGCAATGGCGGGGGCGAGTGCCTGTGCGGCAGTGGGCCGCTCGCGGTCCACGCGGACCTGCCCGGCGTGGCGCAGGATCGTCCCGACGCCCGGTGTGTCGAAGAGCGTGCTCTTGGCCAGGAAGACCGGGGCACAGCCGTGGTTGTAGAGCACATGGGCCCACGGGAGGGGGTCGATGTGCGAGACGTGGTTGGGGGTGACGAGGAATCCTCCGTCGGCGGGGATGTGCTCGAGACCGATCACCTCGTAGCGGGTCACCCCACGCAGCATCGGGCGGAGGATGCCCGAGAGCGCCCGGTACGCGACCGGGGTGGGTGTGCGGTGGACGACCAAGGTCACCTCTCTGTCCGGGCTGCGCACAGCACCTCGCCGTGACCCGTTCACCTTAGGCCACGCACTAGGCTCGGCCACGTGCAAGCGACGGTGTTCTCCCACGATCCAGACGGCCTCACGGTCGTCGTCACCGACTCAGGCCTGTCCCATGAGGTCGCGCCCCACGTGTTCGCGACGAGCGGGCTGCGCTTCGTGCGGCCGGGTCAGCGGGTGAGCATCACCGAGACCGACGGGGTGATCACCCGGCTGTGGATCGTCGGCATCGGCGACGACGAGACGATCCGCTGACCTGACCTCACCGGCGCACCGGGATCCCTCCCCGGGCGTGCCGATACAGGGTGAGGGGCCGCTACCGGCGTGCCGTAGCGGCCCCTCACCCTGTCCCGACAGGGATCAGTTCGAGCTGGACGTCGTCTTCTTCGCCGTCGACTTCTTCGCCGTCGACTTCTTGGCCGGCGTGGTCTTCTTGGCCGTCGTCGACTGTGCCGGCGTGGACTTCGCCGGCGTGGTCTTCTTCGCCGTCGACTTCTTGGCCGGCGTCGACTTCTTGGCCGCGGTGGACTTCGCCGCGGTCGACTTCGCCGGAGTCGCCTTCTTCGCCGTCGACTTGGTGGCAGTCGACGTGGCGGCCGTGGTCTTCTTGGCCGCGGTGGACTTGGCCGGCGCGCTCTTCTTGGCCGCGGTCGACTTCGTCGCGGTGCTCTTCTTCGCCGCCGTGGACTTCGCGCCCGTCGACTTCGCCGGCGTGGCCTTCTTCGCGGTCGACTTCGTCGCCGCCTTCTTGGCCGGGGCGGCCTTCTTCGCCGTGGACTTCTTCGCGGGCGCTGACGTCGTGGCCGTCGAGTCCGAGGCTGCGGCAGAGCCGCCGGAGGACTTCTTCCGCCCCCCGGGGATGGCACTCCCCGCGAGCGCGTAGGCACTGCCGGCAGCCGAGGTGACCGTGCCGGCTGCTGCCCTGGCCGCAGCCGGCGCAGCCTTCGGCAGCGACTTGGGGTCCGCGACGTACCCCTTGAAGCTCGTTCCCGCCTTGAAGCGCGGGACATTGGTCTTCTTGATCTTCACGACCTCACCGGTCCGGGGATTGCGGCCGGTGCGGGCGGCTCGGGCTGCCTTCTCGAAGGTGCCGAAACCCGTGATGGCGACGCGACCTCCCTTGGCGACCTCGCGGACGATCGTGTCGAGCACGACCTCCAGCGCTTCCTGGGCGGCCTTGCGGCTACCCAACCTCTCCTCGAGAGCCTTGACGAGTTCTGCCTTGTTCACGGTCACTCCCGTAGCCATCCGACGCCGGAGTTCCCCCGGCTGGGAAAGCCGAGCCGTACACCCGACCTGTCACGACGGTAGGGCCGTCAGGACCTTCCGTGCAGGATTTGGGGTTGGTCACTTTTTATTGCCGCACAAGACCATTCACCGGTCCGGACGTCCACGGACCACGACCGCAACCTCTCGGTCAGCGTCACATCACATGAAAAGAACGACGGGCACCATTGTCTTGCAAGGGCGTCCGTCGTTCTTGCCTGAGGTCAGGCCGGTTGGGTCGTCGGCTTCCAGGCGGGTCGCTTCG
>JBQGNO010000121.1:0-6791 GCA_052087725.1 Janibacter sp.
GACCCTCCGGAGGCGAAGGCGTCATCGAGCCAGAAGCCGTACTCGCGGGCGATGGAGTTGGCGAGGTCGGAGAAGCTCGCCGTCCCCTTGTCCGCGGCGACGACGAGGTAGGAGTCGTCGCCGTCGTGGCGCACGACGCGCTCCGGCGGCACGACCGCACCGTCGACGCGGTTGTCGGTGACATCGAGCAGACCGGAGATGAAGGCGCGGTAGGCGGACCGTCCGGCCTCCATCCATGCCTCGCGGTCGAGCGACGGGTCGGGCAGCTGCTTGCCGACGAAGCCGCCCTTGCTGCCGGTCGGGACGATGACGGCGTTCTTGACCATCTGCGCCTTGACGAGCCCGAGGACCTCCGTGCGGAAGTCGTCGCGCCGGTCGCTCCAGCGCAGTCCGCCACGGGCCACCGCACCGAAGCGCAGGTGGACTCCCTCGACCTGCGGGCTGTGCACCCAGATCTCGAAGGCCGGGTGGGGTTTGGGCACGTCCGGCACGTGGGCCGGCTCGAGCTTGAAGGACATCCGGGGCAGGGAGGCCCCGTCCGCGTCGGTGACGAAGTAGCTCGTGCGCAGCACGGCCCGAACCATGCCGACGAAGGAGCGGATGATCCGGTCGTGCTCGAGGGAGGAGACCTCCTCGAGCGCCGCGTCGATCCGCTCGATGATCTGCGCCTCGGCCGCCTCGCGGTCGGGGCCGGAGGTGCCCTCGAAGCGGGTCGGGTCGAAGCGCGTCTCGAAGACCTCGACGATGTCCCGGGCGACCTGCTGGTGCTCCACGAGCGCCGACTCGAGCGTGCGCTGGCCCCACGAGCCGCCCGTCTGGAGCAGGTACCGGCCGATGGCCCGCAGCAGGCCGACCTGCCGCCAGGTCAGGCCCGCCCGGATGACGAGCGTGTTGAAGCCATCGGACTCGGTCCGTCGGGCGCGCACGGCCGCCACGGTGGACTCGACGAGCTCGCGCAGCTCCTCGTGGCTGTGGGACTCCCACAGCTGCGGGTCGTCGACCCGCAGCGCGAAGTCGTAGATCCCGGCCTCGACCCCGTCGGACCGGGTCAGGGTGTAGGGCTCCTCCTCGATGACCTGGACGCCGAGGTCGCGGAAGATCGGCATGAGGTCGTCGAGGATCAGCTCCTCGATGCTGAAGAGCTTGAAACGACGGATCCGTGGGTCCTCGCCCCCACCGTGACCGCGGCGGGGGTCGTAGAGGGCGCAGGCGAAGGGGGTCCCCTGCCCGAGGAGGGCGAGGTTCTTCAGGTCGGCCACGGCCTGGGCGGCGTCGAAGTCGTCCTCGTAGTCGGCGGGGAATCCGCCGCTCCACGGAGCCATGAGCTCCCGGGCCAACTCGCCACCGAGGAGGCCCTCGGCACTGCGGCCGAGCCGCTCCTCCCAGGTGAGGCTCGCCTCGGCGACTCCCCGGTCGAGCTCCTCGCGGGCCGCGCCCCGGGGCAGGTGGACGCCCCCGCTGCCGCGGAGGATGTAGTAGAGCCGGGCCATCGGTTCCTCGGAGACGTGCGTCGTGAAGCTCACCTCGTCGGCACCGGTCGCCTCGCGCAGGTACTCCTCGACGCGATGGCGCACCGCCGTGGTGTACCGGTCGCGCGGCAGGTAGATCATCGCGGTGACGAACTGGCCGCCGGAGTCGAGCCGGAGGAAGGTCGCGGTGCGCATCCGGTGGACCATCTGCTGGATCCGGGTGACGACCCGCTGGAGGTGCTCGACCGGGGCCTGGAAGAGCTCGTCCCGCGGGAAGGTCTCGAACAGGCGCAGGGCAAAGGCCCCCGAGTGGCTGTCGGCGGCCCACCCGGCCTCGGCGAGGACGGCCTCGACCTTGTCCCGGATCAGCGGGATCGTCAGTACCGAGCTCGTGTAGGCGGTCGAGGCGAAGAGGCCGGCCAGACGCCGCTCGACGAGCCGCCCCTGCCCGTCGTGCACCCGCACGGCGATGAGATCGGGGTGGGTGACCCGGTGGACGGGCAGGACGGCACGCGCCTTGCCGATGGACAGGCAGGTCCCGGAGGCATCCTCCTCGCCGGGGCTCTCGCCGAGCGGGGTGATCGACTCCGCGGTCGAGTCCGCCCGGAGCATGCCCAGGCCCGTGCCGGGGACCGCGGTGATGGTGGCGGGCCCCTCGGCCCCGACGACGTGGTCACGACTTCCGATGAAGGTGAAGTGGTCCGAGACGAGCCACCGCAGGAACTCCGCGGCCGCCTGGCGGGACTCCTCGGACCCCGGGCCGCGTCCGGCCTCGAGGTCGGCGGCGGCATCGAGCGTGCTCGTGCGCATCGTGTCCCAGTCCGCGACGGCCGCTGCGACGGCATCGACGACCTCGCTCACCCGCTCCTCGATGAGGGTGAGGTCGCAGCGGTCGGCGAGCTCGATGCGGATCCAGGACTCCTCGACCGTGCCCTCCCCCGGGGCCGCCCGGCGCGGGTCGACGTCGAGGACCTCGAGCAGCCGTCCGTCCGGATCGCGACGCACGACGAAGACGGGATGGAGGAGCAGCGAGACCCCGACGCCCTGGTCGGCGAGCTCGCCGAGCACCGAGTCGACGAGGAAGGGGCGGTCGGCGGTGACGATGTGGAGGACCCCGTCGACGGCGCGCACGATGGTCTCGTCCGGCGCTCTCTCCGCAGCGACCTCGCGGTGGGTGACGGCGAGCGCGACGAGGGCGTCGGCCCCCCGCCCCTGGAGCTCGGCGATGTCACCGTGGCGCAGGTACCGGTCGACGAAGGTCGGTGCGACACCGGCCGCGGTGGCGGCCTCGGCGATGGCCCCGGGGTCTCCGGGGGCGACGACGATGGCGGAGTGGGCAGGCTGCTGGGCCATGGATGGGCGTCCTCGTTCTGCATCTCTCGGGTGGGGGACGGCGGTGTCCCGAGACCGAGCCTAGACCCCATGACGTAGGTCACATCGGCCACCACGCCGTGCCCGGGCCGAGGGGCCCGCAGCGGGTTGTGGACGGGGCCGGGACCCGCCCGACGCCACGTCGATAGGCTGGCCGGACCATGCCCCCTTCGCACCCCCGCCCCGAGGACCTCACCGCGTTGTCGGCAGCACTGTCGGCCACCGGGGACGACTGCTCGGTCGCGGACGAGGAGCTGCTCGACCACATGGTCACGGTGGGTGACCATGCGACCCAGGCGGCGCTCGAGGGTGTCGTCGACGACGCCGTCGATGCCCTGCGTGAGCTCTCGGCGACCTGCCGCGAGCTCACGCTCGCGCTCGGCCCGCTCGGTGCTGCCGAGAGCCCCCGGACTGCACCGGCCACTGCGACGGCGCGCGAGCACCGATGAGCACTCCCCTGCTCGGCGATCCCGCGTCGATGAGCGCCCTCGGCGCGACCCTGCGGCGCACCGCGGTGCGCCTGGCTGCCGACGGCGAGCAGCTCACCGCGCGCCTCGAGGACGCCGCCGACGGCTGGCGCGGACCCCGCGCAGTGGAGCTGCGCCGACGCACGGCGACGAGCGCGGAGCAGGCCGGGGCGGTCGCGGCCGCCCTCGACGATGTCGGGCGTGCCCTGCAGACGGCGGCGACGGACCTGGCCGCCGCGATCTCCCACCTGCGCGAGCTCGAGGACGCCGCCACCGCACTGGGCCTGGAGGTACGCGAGGGCGCCGTGACCGCGGGCTGGGGCATCACCGGCATCGCCGACGCCGAGGCCCTCCACGACACCGACCGCCAGCGCGAGCGCCTGCAGGAGCGGGTGCACCAGGCCGTGACCACGCTGGGTCGGCGGCGCGCCCGCCTCACCGACGACCTCGCCCGCGCCTCCGAGCTGCTCGCCCGGGCATCCGACCGGCTGCGCGCGTGACCGGGCCACGACCAGCCGCGTTAGCGTGAGCCCATGAAGATCACCCGCACCACGAGCCTGCCCGCTGGCGTCGAGGACGCCTTCGCCGTCATCGCCTCGCAGGAGCACCAGGAGGCCAAGGTGGCTGCCCAGGCCGAGCGGTCGAGCGCGAGCGTGACGCCGCAGACGGGCGGCGCCGTGAGTGTGCACACCACGCGGGAGCTGCCGACCCGGGACCTCGCGGCCCCGGTCGCCTCGCTCGTCGGGAGCACCCTGACGATCACCGAGCAGCAGCGCTGGAGTCAGCCGCAGGGCAACGGCTCACGCACGGCGGACCTGCAGATCGACGTCGCCGGGGCCCCGGTGCGGCTGGTCGGGCGGATCGTCCTCTCTCCCACCGACGAAGGGAGTCGGCTCGCCGTCGACGCCGACCTCACCTGCTCGGTGCCCTTCGTCGGCAAGAAGGTCGAGGCCGCGGCCACGCCGGCCATCGAGGAGTCCTTCGACCACGAGGTGCAGCTGCTCATCGAGCGGCTTCGCTGACGAGCACCTCCAGCTCGGTCACGTCGTACCAGAGCAGGTCGTCGTAGCCCTCGCCGGACGCTCCCTCCCCTTCCTCGAGGTGGAAGGAGACGATGTCGGCGAGCCGGACCGCGCCGTCGCCGGTGAGCAGGGCACCGTCGCCGGCCTCCGCCCGCTCGTCCGTGTCGGCGGCGGCAACGACCCGCCGGCCGGCGCCGAGGACCCGGGCCCGGTCCAGCGCCTGGCACATCGCCTCGAACTCGAGGTCCTCCTCGTCCGCCGTGGGGTCCAGAGCACGCAGGGTCTCGGTGACCCCCAGGGCCCGGCGCTCCGGGAGCCGGCCGGCGACCCGGACGTCGGCGAGCTCGTCGAGGAGCAGCGGCACGTAGACGCGCATCACGAGGTGCTCCGCGAGCGGGGCGCCGAGCGCAGCTCGGCCAGGGCGTCCTCGATGCACTGGGCGAGCAGCCCCAGGTCGGAGAGCGTCTCGCGGTCACCGTTGAGGCCGAAGTAGACCTTGCCGTCGTAGGAGGTCAGGCCGATGGCCAGTCCCTGCTCCCGGCCCAGGGGCATCACCGGATAGGTCTCGCACAGCCGGGACCCCTCGACGTAGAGCGCCTGCTGCGGGCCGGGGACGTTGGTGATGACGAGGTTGAAGAGGCGGCGGCTCATGGCGCTGCCGAGGCGGGCACCGAGGCTGTGCAGCGTCGGCGGGGCGAAGCCGCCGATCGACGACAGGGAGCCGGCGGAGACCCCCTCTGCCGACGCGGACTCGATCTGCTGGCGCATGGCGAAGGAGATCTGGTGCAGGCGCATCGAGGGGGTGTTCTCACCGATCGGCAGGTCGATGAAGCAGGCCGCCATCGCGGCATCGGTGAGGTGGTCCCCCGTGCCGTCGACGATGCTCACGGGGATCATCGCGCGGACCTTCGACGTCCCGGTCACGGGCAGGCCCCGGGTCTGCATCCACGAGCGCAGGGCACCGGTGACGGTCGCGAGGATGACGTCGTTGATCGTCACGTCCTCGACGTAGCGCCCCCGCGTCAGGCGGCTGCGCACCGTGCGGTAGTCCTCGAGATCGGTCTCGACCATGACATAGCGCCGGGCAGCACCCACGGGTGCGTTGAGGGGTGAGCTCGGCGCCGGCTTGGCGCCGACGTGGGCGAGGGTGGACACGATGCGGCCGGCGCTCTCCGCGACCTGGCGCCCCGTCTGCGAGATGTCGCGCAGGCCGCTGCGCAGGGTGGTCACTGCGCGCACGGGGTTGATCACGGACCCGAGGATCGCGTCGGCGACGAGGCGCAGGTCGGACGGCTCCGGGTGCGGGTCGCCGGCGCGGTCGTCGACGGGGACGGCGTCCGGGTCGATGATCAGGTGGGCGAGGTCGACCGCGTGGATGCCGTCGACCATCGCCTGGTGGACCTTGGTGACGATGGCGAAGCGCCCGTCGGCCAGCCCCTCGACGAAGTAGGCCTCCCACAGGGGCCGCTCCCGGTCGAGCGGGCGAGCCATGATCCGGGCGACGAAGTCCTCGAGGTCGAGCCGCGATCCCGGCGAAGGGAGACCCGACCGGCGCACGTGGTAGCTCAGGTCGAAGTGCACGTCGTCGACCCAGACGGGGTCGTCCAACCGTCCGGGGACCGGCCGGATCCGCTGCCGGTAGCGAGCGTGCCCGGCGATGCGGTCACTGACGACCCGGATGAACCCGTCGTAGTCGAAGCCCTCCTCGGGAGGCTGGAAGACCATGACGGAGCCCACGTGCATGGGCAGGGTCGACTCCTCCACGTAGAGGAAGGCCGCGTCCAGGGCATCGAGTCTGTTCACCACGCCGTCATGGTGGCACGGACAGCGGGTGGAGACACCCCCTTCGACGCGGTGACCTACCTTCCGGCGCGCGAGAGGAGCCTGCGGCGGGCCGGCGGGCGTGGCGGCTTCGCCCCGGTGAGCTCCGCCGCGAGCTCGCCGATGGCCTGCCGCAGCTCGCTCTCGGGGGCGCACTCGGCGAGGGTCTGGCCCGACAGCAGCGCAGCATCGGTCGCCCCGGGGTCATCGGGGAGGACGGCGATGGAGTCCAGGCCGGCGAAGCGCGCCAGCGACTCCTCGACCCGACGCCGTGGGTCCGGGCCGACGGACGACGCGCGCAGCCGGTTGACGACCGGCCGAGGAGTCGGCGAGGGGACCTGCCCCACGGTCTGGACGGCCCTGACCATCCGCTGCAGACCCACCGGGTCGGCGGCACCCACGAGCAGGAGCTCATCGGCCTCGGCGAGCGCGACGAGGGTCGTCGCATTGCGCCGCGGGGCGAGGGTGTCGTAGCTCAGCTCCTCGTCGTCCTCGATGCCGAAACCGCAGTCGAGGACGACGACGGCGGCGAGCGAGCGCGCGAGGTCGATGATCTGCTCCACGGCCGAGGCGCGCACCTCGGTCCACCGGCTCGGCGTCGGGATGCCCGTGAGCACGCGCAGACCCGGGGTGACCTCCAC
>JBQGNO010000121.1:6801-9342 GCA_052087725.1 Janibacter sp.
CGAGGCGTGCCAGCGCCGGGAGATCGAGCGTGCCGAGCTCGGAGGCGCGCGCTGCGGCGGCCAGACCGGGCGCCTCGTCCAGGACGCTGAGCAGCTGGGCCACGGAGGCACCGTAGGTGTCGAGGTCGATGAGCAGCGCGGTCGTGCCCGAGGCGGCGATCTCACTGGCGAGGTTGACGGCCAGCGTGCTGCGGCCGGGAGCCCCGACCGGCCCCCAGACGGCGACGACCGAGCCGCGCTGCGGTGGCTCGTCGGGAGACGGAGTATCGGCCCGAACCGGCTCGATGGGTGCCGTCGGCGGGTCCGCACATGTGTCCTCCGTCGGATCGACGAGGACGGCAGGCCGACCGGAGATCTCGCTCGCATCGGCGAGAACCTCGACCAGCTCCTCCCGCGGCGTCGACAGGTGGATGTGTCGCCCGATCCCGAGCTGGCGCAGGTGCCGCTCCTCGGGCTCGGCCCCGTCGCGACTCGCCCCGATGACCTCGACGCCGTGCCCGCGCAGGTGGGCCAGTGCGTCCCGGTCCAGTCCGCGCAGGTCCGCCGACACCAGCGCCACGTCTCCGTGGCCGGCCGACGCCGCCGCGAGGAGGTCGGCGAGGTCGGCGCAGCGCCGGCTCACTCCCACTCCGGGCAGACGGTCGACGATCTCGACCATCCGCCCTTCCCAGTCGTGGGCCAGCGCGGTGAGGACCGTCGCCGCCATCAGTCCTCCTTCTTCAGGCTGCCGCTCTCGAGCACCAGCTTGACGGGGGTCTCCTCCTGGTCGATCGAGATGATGTCCTGCACCTGGGACTCGGGGACGACGATGACCGCGGACGACCCCGAGCCGGAGGCCATGACACCCCCGGAGGACTGGGGCAGGCGCGCGACCGTGGCCCGCTTGACCAGCTGCTCGTACTGCACGCGCTCGTCCCCGGCGCCGTCCTCGTCCCCCGCGCTCGCCTCGGGGACGTAGACCGTGACCCGGGACCCCACGGTGAGGTTGCTCAGGTAGACCGGATCGACCCGGACGGGCACCTCCCGGACCCGCTTCGTCGTCGGGTCGATGACGGCAGAGCGGGGCACCAGCTCACCGGCCCGCAGCTGACGATCGGCGATGGCGCCGTTGGGCAGGCGCTCGCCGGCCCGGAGGTAGTCCGAGGACGCGTCGCCCAGCTGGACGTCGACGCGGACGAAGTCGCTGTCGTCGACCTCCTGACCCGGCGTGAGCGTGTGCTTCGCCGCCCACATCCCGACCCGGTCGTCGGCGGCACTGAAGGCCGCCGCTCCGATGATGATCGCCAGCAGGACGAGGAGGACCCCGATGATCAGTCGGGCGTCCTTCCACGACGGCTTGACGAGGCGACGGGCCTGGGGTGTGGGCAGAGCGCTCACGGGAGTCCTTCGATTGCGGGTGACGATCACGCAGCATCATGCCCCGGGTCGGCCGATCTCGCCCGATGACCGTCCACAGGCATCCCCGATGCGCTGCCCACCCACGCCACGTCCGGTGGCAGACTGCAGCCATGCCCCGCAAGTTCGTGCCGCTCACCGAGGTTTCCGAGGTCCTCGGGGTCTCCGCCGCCCAGGCCTACGCCCTGGTCCGCAGTGGCGAGCTGCCGGCGATCAAGGTTGGCGGCCGTGGTCAGTGGCGTGTCGAGGTCGACGAGCTCGACGCCTACATCGAGCGCATGTACGCCCAGACGCGTGAGTTCGTCGGCCGGGGCGGCGACGAGGACTGAGGTCCGCCGTCACGTCGAGGTGATCACCGCGACGGAGGCGAAGGGGATGACCCGCTCCCCGTGGACGTGCTCCGGTCGCCGGGGCGAGTCGAGGGGGTGCTCCGCGATGTCCAGGGCATCGGCACCCACGGCATCGATCGTGCCGTGCACCGTGCCCCCGTCGACGTCGATGACGACGACCGCGCGCCGGTCCCGGCTGATGATGCGCACGGCCGACCCCAGGCCGAAGCGGCGCGCCCGCGTGTCATCACGGGGCCGTCCGAGCCCGGAGATGCCCAGGACCGCGGGCGTCGGTACGAGCAGCTGACGGCCGATCGGCTCGACGAGGAGCGCCCACCCGTCACCGGAGTCCTCGAGCCGCCCCCGCACGACGCTCCCCCCACGCAGCCGCAGGACCACCTCCGCGCCCAGGGCGCCGACGATCCTCTCGCCCAGCGTGATCCGCGACCGCTCGATCCGGGTCCGCTCGGCGATCTCCGCATCGAGCTCGAGTCGCGCGCGGGCAGCCACCTGCGCCTCGAGGTCGTCGAAGAGTCGGTCCCATCTCACGACGGTCAATCTAGGTCAGCGCTCCCTGTTGCGCATCAGCACTCGCCATGGTTTGCTATCAAACAACAGCAAACAGCATCAAATGGACTCAATGACGGTCTGGGGATGTCGAGGACGGAGAGGTCGGGATGGCGCGTTCACGGATCGCCCTGGGACTCATCGCCCTGCCCGGCGGGCTGGCGCTGACCTGCGCCCTCACGGACGGTGGCCTCCGGCTGCTGCAGGAGAGCACGACGCCCGGCGGCGACCCGGCCGCCGCGATCACCGG
>JBQGNO010000122.1:0-9285 GCA_052087725.1 Janibacter sp.
CTCTACGGCAAGTTCCTGCTGGCTGACCTGCCCGAACGGCCCGGCGACCCGATGCGCGATCGAGAAGATGAAACAACCCGAGTAGCAGATACCGAGGACACCCACGACGATCGAGATGATCGACATGATCTTGCCCTTGCCGCCACCGGCTTGGGGGGCGCCACCAGGTGCCGGCGGCGGAGCCTGCGGGGGCTGGCCGGGCGCCGAGCCATAGGACGGCGGGGTCGGACCTGCCTGGCCCGGGCCCGGCATCGAACCGGAGGGGTCGTAGGGCTGGTTGCCGCCCGGACCGTTGCCCGGGGGCGGAGGAGGTGGCGTCGTCATGCTCATCCCTGACTCTGTGGCGGTGTCGCGCTGGCTGCGCAGGCCACAGCCTACGCACCTCGCCCCGGCCGATGGGCGTGACACTCCCGACGAACGACGAAGGGGGCCGAGCAGCTCTCGCTGCCCGACCCCCTTCGCGGCTCGCGCCCGGGGCGCTCACCCCTCAGACGCGCGGGATCTCGCGCATCTCGTAGGTGGTGATCACGTCGCCCTCCTGGACGTCGTTGAAGCTGCCAAGGTTGATACCGCACTCGAAGCCGTCACGGACCTCGGTGACGTCCTCCTTGAAGCGGCGCAGACCGGTCAGCTCGAGGCCCTCGGTGAGCACGACACCCTCGCGGGTGATGCGTGCCTTGGCCCCACGCCTGATCAGGCCGCTGCGCACGATCGAGCCGGCGATGTTGCCGAACTTGCTCGAGCGGAAGACCTCGCGGATCTCCGCCGTGCCGAGCTCGGCCTCCTCGTACTCCGGCTTGAGCATGCCCTTCAGGGCCTGCTCGATCTCCTCGATGGCCTTGTAGATCACGCCGTAGTAGCGGATCTCCACGCCCTCGCGCTCGGCGACGTCGGCGTTCTGGCCCTCGGCGCGCACGTTGAACCCGATGATGATCGCGTCCGACGCCATGGCGAGGTTGATGTTGTTCAGCGTGATCGCACCGACACCACGGTCGATGATCCGCAGGTCGACCTCCTCGCCGACATCGATCTGCAGGAGGGCGTCCTCCAGCGCCTCGACCGAACCCGACACATCACCCTTGATGATGAGGTTGAGGGTGTCGATCTTGCCGGCGGCGATGACCTGGTCGAGGTCCTCGAGGCTGATCCGCTTGCGGGCCTTGGCCAGGCTGGCCTGACGATCCGCGGCCTCACGCTTCTCGGCGATCTGGCGGGCGGTCCGGTCGTCCGGGGAGACGACGAAGGTGTCACCGGCGCGCGGCACCGAGGACAGCCCCAGCACCTGCACGGGACGGGACGGGTCCGCCTCCTTCACCTGGTTGCCGTGCTCGTCGAGCATGGCGCGCACCCGGCCGTAGGCCGAACCGGTGACGATGGCGTCACCGACGTGGAGCGTGCCCGACTGGACGAGGACGGTCGCCGTGGCGCCGCGGCCCTTGTCGAGGTTGGCCTCGATCGCGATACCCCGGGCGTCACGGCTCGGGTTGGCCCGCAGGTCGAGAGCGGCGTCTGCGGTGAGCAGCACGGCCTCGAGGAGCGAGTCGATGTTCTCGCCCTGCTTGGCGGAGACGTCGACGAACATCGTGTCGCCGCCGTACTCCTCGGCCACGAGGTTGTACTCGGTGAGCTGACCACGGATCTTCGCCGGGTCGGCGCCCTCGACATCGATCTTGTTGACCGCGACGACGATCGGCACATCCGCCGCCTGGGCGTGGTTGAGCGCCTCGATGGTCTGCGGCATGACGCCGTCATCGGCCGCGACGACGAGGATCGCGATGTCGGTGACCTTGGCACCACGGGCACGCATGGCGGTGAACGCCTCGTGACCGGGGGTGTCGATGAAGGTCAGCGCACGCTCGTCACCCTCGTGCTCCGTCTGGATCTGGTAGGCACCGATGTGCTGCGTGATGCCACCGGCCTCGCTCCCGCCGGTGTCGGCATTGCGGACGGCGTCGAGCAGGCGCGTCTTTCCGTGGTCGACGTGACCCATGACGGTGACGACCGGCGGACGCGGCGCGAGATTCTCCTCGTCCTCGTGCTCGACCCCGATGTCGAGGTCGACGTCGAAGGACTCGAAGAGCGCACGCTCCTCCTCCTCCGGCGAGACGATCTCGATGACGTAACCGAGTTCGGACCCGAGGAGCTGGAAGGTGTCCTCGTCCAGCGACTGGGTCGCCGTGGCCATCTCACCGAGGTTGAACATCACGGTGACCAGCGATGCGGGGTTCGCGTCGATCTTCTCCGCGAAGTCGCTCATCGAGGCACCCTGGCGCACCCGGATCTTCGTCGTGCCGTCACCGCGGGGGACGACGACGCCGCCGACCGAGGGAGCTTGCATCTTCTCGAACTCGGCACGCTTCGCCCGCTTCGACTTGCGCTGCTTGCGCTTGCCGCCACCACGACCGAAGGCACCCTGGGTGCCACCACGACCACCGGGGCCACCGCGGTAGCCACCCGGACCGCCGGGACGAGCACCGGGGCCACCACCGGGACGGCCACGACCGCCACCGGGGCCACCACGGCCACCGGGACGCTCACCCGGCCGCGGGACGGCCGAGCTGGCCGGCATCATGCCGGGCGAGGGACGGGCGCCGCCGCTCGGACGGGGGCCTGCTGCACCGGCACCCTCACGGGCCGCGGGACGCTGGCCGCCCTGACCGCCCTGGGCACCGCCACGACCGCCGGGACGCTGCCCCGGACGGGGCATGCCCTGGCTGGAGGCGAAGGGGTTGTTGCCGGGGCGGGGGCTGCCGCCACCGCCGTCACGGTCACGACGGGTCCCCATGCCCTGGCTGGAGCCGTAGGGGTTGTTGCCCGGGCGGGGGCCCGGACGGGCACCCGGCTTGGCCGCCGGGGTCGGCTTCGGGCCGGGCGTCGGCGGCTTCGGGCCGGGCTTGGCCGCCGGGGCCTGCGGCGTCGCCTCGGCCGCGGGGGCCTCGGGAGCCTCGGGGGCGGCCGGCGCCTCCGGGGCAGGCTTCTCGGGCGCCTCCGGGGCGGCAGGCGTCTCGGCGGGCGTCGGAGCCGCAGGACCGGGCTTGGGCCCGGGCGTCGGAGCAGCCGGCGTCGGGGACGAGGGAGCCTCGGCCGCCTCGGCGGCAGGCACCTGGGGACCGGGCTTGGCGGGACCCGGCTTGGCCGGGGTCGGCTTGGCAGCCGGCGCGTCGGCCTTGCTCTGGGCCTTCTTGACCTTGGGGTCGACGGCGGGCGGGTTGTCCTTCACCCGGCGCACCACCGGCGCCTCGATCGTCGAGCTGGCCGACTTCACGAACTCCCCCATGTCACCCAGGTGGGTGAGGAGGGCCTTACTGGAAACCCCGAGCTCCTTGGCGAGCTCGTGGACACGGACCTTGGCCACGTTTCTCCTTCTCCTGGTCCGTACCGGAGAGGGCGCGGACCGTCGTCAGTTGAGGTGAATGCTCATTGCTGAGTACTCATCGGGTGCTCATCAGCGTCAAACCCGCTCTCGGTTGCTGTACGTACGAATCAGTTGGTCAATGCTGCTGATCACTGCGCATCTCCTCCACCCACGGACGAAGGGCGTCGGACCCCTCGACCCGGCGCCGGAAGGCTCGGGAGAAGGCCCGCCGCCGGACGGCGAGGTCCAGGCAGGCGATGTCGGGATGGAGCCACGCCCCACGGCCCGGCATGCGACGACGCGGGTCCGGCACGACCGAGGGTCTCCCCCGCTCGTCCGTCACCGCGACGATGCGCAGCAGTGTCGACCGGCTATCCCGTCCACGACACCCGATGCAGGTCCGTACCGGACCCTGGGCGGATGTGTCGGACTGGAGTCCAGTCCGGCCGACGCACACCACTCTACCGCCTATCCCGAGCGGCTCGCTCACCCCTGCGGCTGTCCGGGGACCGCGATGCCACCACTGACGTCCGGCGCGGTGTCGGGACGGATGTCGATGCGCCACCCGGTGAGCTTCGCCGCCAGGCGCGCGTTCTGCCCTTCCTTGCCGATGGCCAGCGACAGCTGGTAGTCGGGCACCACGACCCGCGCCGAGCGCAGCTTCGGGTCGACGACGGTCACGGACTGCACCTTGGACGGCGAGAGGGCCGCGGCGATGAACTGCTGCGGGTCGTCGGAGTAGTCGACGATGTCGATCTTCTCGCCCTGCAGGTGCGACATCACCGCGCGGACCCGGGCCCCCATCGCGCCGATGCACGCCCCCTTCGCATTGAGGCCGGGGATCGTGGAGTGGACGGCGATCTTGGTGCGGTGCCCGGCCTCGCGGGCCAGCGCGGAGATCTCGACGGAACCGTCGGCGATCTCCGGGACCTCCATCGCGAAGACCTGGCGCACGAGGTTGGGGTGGGTCCGCGAGAGGCTGATCTCGGGGCCGCGCATGCCGCGCTTGACCGAGACGACGTAGACGCGGATGCGATCGCCGTGGCCGTAGACCTCGCCGGGGACCTGCTCGGCCGACGGGAGGATGCCCTCGACCGTGCCGAGGTCCACGGTCACATGCCGGGGGTTGGGGCTCTGCTGCACCACACCGGCGACGATGTCGCCCTCACGACCACGGAAGTCCCCCATGACCGCCTCGTCCTCGAGGTCGCGCATGCGCTGGGTGATCACCTGGCGGGCGGTCGCCGCGGCCACGCGGCCGAAGTTCTCCGGGGTGTCCTCGAACTCCGGCCCCTGCTCCCGGCGGGTGCGGGTCCGGGTCAGCGGGGCGCCGTCCTCGTCGAGGGGCGGCTCCTCCCCTTCCTCCGGCTCGACGGGGACCTGCTCCTCGATGACGTGCTCCTCGCGGGCCCACACGATGACGTGGCCCTGCTTGCGGTCCAGCTCGACCCGGGCGTGCTTGTAGGCGCCCTCCGTGCGGTGGTAGGCGCCGAGCAGCGCCGCCTCGATGGCGTCGACAAGAACGTCGAAGGGGATCTCGCGCTCGCGCTCGAGCGCCTTGAGGGCGTGGATGTCGATGTCCATGTCAGTCCTTACATCTCGCCGTCGGCGTCGGCCGGCGTGCTCTGGGGTCGGGTGAACTCCACCTGGGCGACGCCCTTGGTGATCTCCGTGAAGGAGATGTGCTCGGTGTGCGGCTGGTGCTTCTTGGTCCCTGCGATGTGCAGGTCGACGCCGTCCTCCGTCGTCGCGAGGACGCGGCCGGTGCGCTCCCCCTCGGTGAGGACGAGCTCGACGAGGCGGCCGACGGCGCGGCGGAAGTGCACGGGCTCGGTGAGCGGCCGGTCGATTCCGGGTGTGCTCACCTCGAGGGTGTACGGCTGGCTCCCCATGACATCGCTCGCGTCGAGCGTGTCACTGATCAGCCGGGTCGCGTCGGCGATCTCGTCGAGCGTGAGGGGCTCGATCGGCGTGTCACCGACCACC
Source organism: Janibacter sp. (assembly GCA_052087725.1). Taxonomy (GTDB): domain Bacteria; phylum Actinomycetota; class Actinomycetes; order Actinomycetales; family Dermatophilaceae; genus Janibacter. Next base: position 5,342 of record JBQGNO010000122.1, read on the forward strand.
TGTGCGACCGGGCGCTCGACGGTGATGCGGGCGACGCGCCGCTTGCCAGCGGGCGTGACCCGCACGCCGTCCACGACGAAATCGCCGTCACCCAGCGCCGCGGACACCTGCTCGCGGATGTCCAGATCCAGACCCATGGGATGCCTTCCGTGTGGAGTTGCCGTGCTGGCCCGACACTCTAGCCATGATCGGGCGCCGACATGACATGCGAAGATCGACGGGTGCCTGTCCGACCCAGCCGCCGACTCGTGCTCACCGGTGCCCTGACGCTCTCCGCCGCGACCCTCGCCGGCTGCGGGGTGCGGCTCGAGGACGATGCACCGGACATCCCCTTCGTCCCGGAGCGCGACCCCATCCCCGGCGAGGCGGCCCTGCTCGCGACGCTCGGGGCGCTCGAGGAGAGCGACGAGACCGGCGCCCAGGAGCGTGCGGCGCGACTCCACCGGGCCATGGAGGACGCCCAGGTCCCGTCCAAGCTGCTCGCCGGCGCGACGGCGCCGGACGGGCCCGTCGAGACGGCCGCGGCCTTCGAGGGAGCGGTGCGCGACTGCGGCCCGGGGCTGCTCCCCCTCCTCGGCCGGCTCACGGCGACCCACCGGATCATCACCGACGACTCCGGTGACACGAGGATCTGGACCCCTGCCGGGACGAAGCCGTGGAAGAAGGGCACCGCCGCGGCCCAGGCCCTCCAGGCGACCCGGGCCACGACCTACGCGCTCGATCTCATCGCCGCCCGGTCGAACGGGAAGGCCGCCAAGGAGGTGCTCTCGGTGAGCAAGCGGCTGCGCGAGCTCGGCATCCGTCAGACGACCGCCGCGGGTGAGGCGATCAAGCCGGTCAGCCTCGGGTACGACGTCCCGCACGAGCTCACCACGGCCGAGGCCACCACGCTGGGGACACGCAGCTTCGCGCGGCTGCTCGCGAACTACGCCGACTGCTTCCCCCTGCTCGGCGCTGACCGGGCCGCGGCCCTCGAGGTCACCGAGTGGATGGTCACCGTGGAGCGGCTCTCCCGCGGTCGCTTCCCCCTGGACGTCCCCGAGCTGTACGGCGCCGAGCCCGCCCAGTCGTGAGGGTGGAGGAGGCCGCGGGTCTCGTCCCCGCTCCCTTCGCCGCGCGGATGGCCGGGCTCGAGGCCGAAGGGGGCCCCGCCGGCGCCGAGTGGGTGGACGCGCTCCCCCACCTGCTCGCCGAGGTGCTCGACGAGTGGGCGCTGACCGTCGACGGCGAGCCGATGACCGGGCACTGCGCCCTCGTGCTCCCGGTGCGCGGGAAGGAGGGCATCGCCGCGCTCAAGCTCGGCTGGCCACACCGCGATGCGGGCGGTGAGCACCTCGCGCTGCGCGCCTGGGACGGACGCTCGGCCGTCCGGCTGCTGCGTGCCGACCCACGCCGGTCGGTACTCCTGCTCGAGCGCCTGACGACCGAGGACCTCGGGGAGATGTGGGACGAGGAGGCCGTGGCGGTCATCGCCGCGCTCTACGCGGACCTGCACGTCGCTCCCCTGCCGCAGGTGCCGGCCCTCGTGCCGTGGGTCGAGGAGATCCTGTCGCGGCCGGCGACCCGCGGGCTCCCGCGACGACTCGTGGAGCAGGCGAGGTCCACCCTTCGCTCGCTGGCCGCTGAGGGTGCGGCTGAGCGTCTCCTCCATGGGGACCTGCACTACGGCAATGTGCTCTCCGACGGCACGGACTGGGTGGCGATCGACCCCAAGCCGGTCAACGGGCACCCCGCGTGGGAGGTCGTTCCCCTGCTGAGCAACCGCGTCGAGGAGATGGGCACGGGCGCCTCGCTGCGGTGGTCGGTGCGCCGCCGGGTCGAGGTGGTCTGCGACGCCGCCGGGCTCGACGAGGACGTGGTGCGGCCGGTCGCGGCGCTGCGCGAGGTGGTGGGCGCGGTCTGGGCGGTCGAGGGCGGCGACACCGACCGCGTCTCTCGCGCGGTCTCGCTCATCAAGGCGCTCGGCGACTGACGCCCCCTTCGCCCGGCGTCGTTGTGCAGGGGTGGCCGACGACCGGTTGACGGCCAACCCTGCCCATCGACGCCAACCCAGCGCATCGACGTCAGGCTGCTGCCCGACCCACCTTGACGAGGACCTTTCGCCGCACGACCAGATGGTCCGCGAGGTCGGCCCAGGTGAGCCGGACGATCTCGTAGCCGAGCTCCCGGAGTCGGTCCTCGCGCAGCTTCTCGTCGGTGAGGTCCTGGGGGCTCTTGTACTTCTCCAGGCCGTCGACCTCGATCACGACCTTGAGGTCCTCGTAGAGGAAGTCGACGCGCGCAACGAAGACGCCGTCGTCGTCGACAATGCGCACCTGAGGGGTTGGCTGGCGGAAGCCGAGCATCTGGAAGGCCCATCGCGCCCGGCTCTCTGCCGCCGACTCGATCCGGGCATCGGCCAGGAAACTCATCTGCCCCGGAGCGCGGGACCACCTCCCGGGCGCGAGGGCACCCAGCGCAGCATCGAGGGCCTCACGGGTGAAGAGCTCGGAGTGCAGGGCATGATCGGCGCTCACCAGACCCGCCTCCGCACCGAAATGAGCCGCCACCTGGAGGCACGCGACCGCCGGACTGACCGTGCGAATGCCGTCGCGGACCTCCACGAGCTCCGGCTGTACGGGTCGGTGTCCGGCCACGACGTCATCACTCCTGCCCCGGCCACTGCCGACGTGGACGATGTGGACCCGGTCGTCGACCCCATGCAGGGACACGCCGCTCACCGCCAGGGCGCTGTGATGGCTCAACGCGGCCGTGTGGTCCTTGGGCAGGCCCGCCATCACGGCCCGGGCGCGGAGCTCGTGCCGCTCCCAGGGCTTGACCCCGCGCCAGGTCGCCCCGTCGACGAGGCAGTTCCGACGAACCCGGACGAGGTCACCGGCTTTGACGGCTCGCCCCACGTCAGCACGGCTGATGCCGAGACGCAGGAGCCTCTGGGCCGAGGTGACGCCCCGGCCCATGGCCAGGGTCGTGCGGATGCGTTCGTCCATGCGGCCAGCCTGCCCAGTCCACCCGACCGGCGGTCCGAGTTCTCCACAGCCCGCGGCCTCAGGGATCACGTCCCTGCTGGCGCGAGGGTGGCGTCGCCAGGCCTCGGAGTCGGCCCTGCCCGACTCGCGGAGGGGGCGTCCCCCGTGGTGCCATGGCGAACATGCCCTCCCGGACCACCGTCGACATCACCGCCGACCCCGGGCTGCCCTCCCATCTGGTCGCACAGCTCGTGGCAGACGCGCGCGACGACGAGCGCTATGCCCTCTCCCACGTGCGCCAGCAGATCCCCCTGCGCGATGACGGCACCCTCGACATGGACTCGGTACGGGAGTGGTCGCAACGACAGGGCAGCGACCTGACCGTGGTCGTCACCGAGATCCCCCGACGTGCGGGCCAGCAACCCAAGATGTCGGCGCTGCACGTCGCGGAGGGCCTGGTGCTGATCTCCCTGCCGGCCCTGGGCTGGTTGAGTCTCGCGCGTCGGCTGCGCGAGGCGGTCTTCGGCTCGCTGGAGGCGCTGACCCACTACGACGGCAGCGACCCGCAGGTCGACTTCGGCCGGACCCACGAGCAGGAGTCCGAGACCGGACCCTCGTTCTACGTGTCCGCGCCCCACGCCGGGCGGCTGCGCCTCGTGCTCGGGATGGTGCGCACGAACGAGCCGATCCTCACCGCGCCCAAGCTCTCGGGTGCCCTCGCCGCGGGGAGCGCCACCGGAGCCTTCGGCATCTTCTACTCCTCGATCTGGAGCATGGCCAACGCCCTGTCCCCGTGGCGGCTGGTCCTCATCACGCTCATGGCGATCCTCGTGATGGTGGCGTGGCTGATCTTCGGCAACCAGCTCTGGGAGCGCAAGCACCGCATGAGCAGCCTCGCCGAGGCCACGATGTACAACGCCTCCACCGTGATGACCCTCGTCGTCACCGTCTCGCTGCTCTACGCGACCCTCTTCATCG
>JBQGNO010000123.1:0-9259 GCA_052087725.1 Janibacter sp.
CTGGACGGATCAACCAGTTTCTTGACCAATCCCTTACTCTTCCCCTCATGGGGAGCATTCGGGGAGTCATGGTCGTGGTCGCATCGCTGACGCTCGTGGGGGGCTGCAGTCAGGGCCCGAATGACGACGGCAGCACCGGCGAGGGTCAGCCCGAGACCGTGACCGTCACCAGCACCAGCAGCTCGACCTCCCCGCAGGAGACCCACACCGAGACCGTCACCGCCACGGAGACCGCGACCGAGACCGTGGCCCCGACGAGTGGGACCACGTCGACGACCTCGTCCGGGCCCGACGACGAGGGTCCCGAGCAGGCCGTCGAGGACTTCGGTCAGGCGCTCAAGGACCGTGACTTCGAGACCGTCTGCAGCGCGATCGACCCCGAGCTGGTCACGGCGCTTGAGCAGTCGACCCAGGGGCAGTCCTGCGCCGAGGCGATGAAGGACAACGAAGAAGAACTCACCGACGACATCGGCGAGGACGACCAGATCAACATCATCGACTCCACGATCGCCGACGACGAGCAGACCGCGACGGTCACCGTCAGGAGCAAGGACGATCAGGAAGAGGACCTCAAGATGAAGAAGGTCGACGACGAGTGGAAGATCACCTTCGAGTGATCCCACCGGCTCGAGCGCCTCGAGCCCCATGACGACGAAGGGGGGCGGTGCCGGATCATCCGGCACCGCCCCCCTTCGCGTCACTGTCCCTTTGCGTCACTGTCCCTTCGAGGCTCGGGCCCCAGAGGGCCCTTCGCACCTCAGGGAGCCTGTGGTGACTACCGCCTCAGGGAGCGTGTGGTGACCTCACCTCAGGGAGTGTGAGGTCAGAGGCGCCAGCAGCTGCTCGCCTGGTTCTTACCGGCGAAGCGCTTCTCGAAGAAGTACATCGACTTCTCGACGTGCGGCACGAAACCACCGACGTGGGTCGGGACGAGCCCGGCGTTGAAGCTCACGCGGGCGTCCTTGTCGCACCAGTCGCTCCCCAGCTGCTTGCCGACCTCGTACGGGATGACGTCATCGCCGATGGCGTGGTTGATGACGACCGGGGCGTTGGGGGTCCGCTTGCCGATGCGCTGCTCGGCGACCGCCGATGCGAAAGGCTCCTCGGAGAGCAACCCCTCGAGGGTCTTCCCGCTGGTCGTGTACTTCGAGCTGTCCAGGTTGGCGTACTCGAAGAGGTTGAAGACGCAGGCGCCCTCGACCTTGGCTCCGAGCTCCTGGCCCTCGGCGTTGAGGTGGGGGGTGGTGTCGATGTGCTCCGACGTGGCCACCCCGAGGACCGCGAAGAGCGCGAAGAGGCTGTACGTGGTCCCGTCGATGTTCGCGCCGACCTTGGCCAGGTCCGCCGGCGGGGCGCCGATGGCCGAGCCCTTGATGTCCAGCTCCGGCGCATAGTTGCCGGCGAGCTCCGCCGCCGACGCCGCGGCGCCGCCGCCCTGCGAGTAGCCCATGAGGCCGACCGGGTTCTCATTGGTCAGGCCGCTGTCCTTGAGGTTCTTCGCGGCGCGGGCCATGTCGAGCGACGCGCGGCCCTGGGCCTCACGCGCCATGTAGGTGTGCGTGCCGGGAGTGCCGAGGCCCTGGTAGTCGGTGACACCCACGGCGTAGCCGCGGCCGACGGTCCGCGCGATGCCGATGCCCTCGTACTCGACGAGGTTCTCCATCTGCTGGGAGGGGGCGCACTGGTCGCCCATGCCCTGGGTCCCCGCGGCATAGGAGATCAGGGGGCGCTCGGACTTCCCGACGTACTTGGTCTTCGGCACGAAGACCGTGCCGGTCACGGCGATGGGCGTGCCGTCGCCATCGGTGGAGGAGTACATCACCCGGGTCGCGGTGACGACGCTCGAGGACAGGTCCAGCGGGTCGAGGAGGAAGGGGGCCTTCTCCGTGCGGATGATCGTCCCGGGCGTGCTCGGGATGGTCTCCGGCGGCTCGTAGAAGGCCGGTCGCTCCGGCTCGGGGGTGTTCGTCAGCGTCTGTGCGCCGGCGGTTCCGGGAGTGTCGTCGGGACCGGCACCGGCCTGGCCGGCGAGCGGGAGGGCGACCGCGAGGCTCAGGGCCGAGGCGGCCAGCGCACGCTTGGAGAGAGAGATCATCTGCGTCCTTGGGATGAAGTGGCGAGGACGCTCGGCAGCCGGCAGGGGTGGCCCGGCCTGGGAGACGTCGTTGTCGATCGGTGTGCACAAGTTACCGACACGTCAACAAGGCGGCAAGGGGTGCAGGATGTGGTGGTGGCCTCACTCGTCCTCGCCTCCGCCTCCCCCGCCCGCCGTGGTCTGCTGCACGACTCGGGCATCGATCCGCGCGTCGTCGTCAGTGACGTGGACGAGGCTGCGGTCGAGTCCGCAGCCCGCTCGACGGGCCCTGCTCCCTCCCCAGCGGACCTCGCCCAGCTGCTGGCCGAGGCGAAGGGGGACGCCGTGCGCCGGCGTCTCCGCGACGACCCCGACGACGACGCCATGGGCACCCTGGTCCTTGCCTGCGACTCGGTCCTCGAGATCGGCGGCGCGGTCCACGGCAAGCCGGGGACCCACGAGGTCGCCCGTCGCCGGTGGCAGGAGGAGCTGCGCGGGCGGAGCGGCATCCTCCACACCGGCCACTCGCTGATCGACCTGTCCAGCGGTCGCTTGGTCGGGGCACCGGCGAGCGCGAACGTCCACTTCGCCGACGTCTCCGACGAGGAGATCGAGGGCTATCTCGCCACGGACGAGCCGCTCCACGTCGCCGGTGGGTTCACCCTCGATGGCCTGGGCGCCCCCTTCGTCGACTCGATCGACGGACACCCGAGCACCGTCATCGGGCTCTGCCTCCCCCTCCTGCGGCGGCTGCTCGCCGACCTCGGGGTGGGCTGGTGGGACGTGGCCTCCGCCTGACCGGGCACGACGAAGGGCGGCGACGACCACCTGGTCATCGCCGCCCTTCGCGGATCGTCGGGTGTCATGGCAGCGGGGTGCCCACCGCGGCCTCGGCATCGACGATGCCGCGACCGTAGAGCGCGCTGAACTGGCCCCGGGTGCCGAGCAGCGGGTGCACCGCCGTGGTGAGGATCGCCTGCTCGACGTCCTCCACCTCGCGACCCTGCGCGTAGAGCAGCGCAGCAACGCCCGCGACGTGCGGGGTGGCCATCGACGTGCCGGCGAAGGCCGCGTAGTCCTTGCCCTCCTCGCACTCGTTGGTGCCGGTGCCGCGCGGGACGGTGGAGATGATGTCGTCACTGCACGGGCCGCCGAGCAGACGCCCGGAGCCACCGGGGGCCGCGACGCCCGTGTTGTCGAACTTCACCGGGAGCTCGGAGAAGTAGGACTTCATCTGGTTGCGATCGGTGGCACCGACACAGATCGACTCGCTGTTGAAGGCAGGGTCGGTGCACAGCAGGGTCGAGGTGTTGCCGGCCGCGGCCACGGTCAGCGTGCCCTTGTCGCGGGCGTACTGGATGGCGTCCTTCATCGTCGTGTCCAGACCGATGAGGGCGAAGATCTGCGTGCCGGGCAGGCCGCCCAGGCTGAGGTTGATCACGTCGGCGCCGTTGTCCGCCGCATAGCGCACGCCCTCGGCGATGTCCTCCATCGTGCCGCCGCCGTCCTCGAGGGCCTTGATCGGCATGATCTTGGCGTCCGGGGCGACTCCGGCGACCCCCTCGCCGTTGTCGGCGACGGCCGCGATCGTGCCGGCGACGTGTGTGCCGTGCGAGTCGGTCTCCTGACCCACTCCGTCCTGGCCCTTCCAGCTGCCGTCGCCGCAGGAGCCGGTGACGCCCTCGCCACAGACGAAGTCGGCGCCGGGCACCAGCTGCCCCTGCAGGTCGGGGTGCCCGAGGTCGACGCCGGTGTCGATGACCGCGACGGTCGCCCCCTCACCGGTGCTCGTCTCCCAGGCCTGCTCGGCCTTGACCTGGTCCAGTCCCCACAGGTCGGAGCGAAGGGGGTCGTTCGTGGTGGCTCCGGCGCTGCCGGCGCTCGCCACGAGGCCGACAGCACAGGCGGCCGCGGCCACCGGGGCTGTCCATCGGATGCGCTTCATCAGGGGTCCTCCGTCGGTAGTGACGGGGACGGTCCCCGTCGACAACGTACTTGACGGTAACAACACCCGCGCCCGCCCGCAGCGCACCGCGGACGGAGGCACCCATCACACCGGCGGGATCCCCCGACGACGCGTGGAGTAGGTCCGATCACGTCCGCGGGCATGACGCAGACGAGCGAGGAGCTCATCGCGCAGCCCCTCCGGCTCGATGACCTGGTCGAGGACGAGGTCCGCGGCGAGGCGCTCGAGGTCGACGTCCTCCTCGTACTCCGCCCGGCGTGCCGCGATGAACTCCTCGCGCGCGACCTCCCCTTCGTCCGCCTCGATCTGGCCGATCTTGTTGGCGTAGACGGCATTGACCGCCGCCTCCGGGCCCATGACGGCGACCCGGGCCGTCGGCAGGGCGATCGTCGCGTCGGGAGCGAAGCCGGGGCCGCCCATCGCGTACAGGCCGGCGCCGTAGGCCTTGCGCACGATGACGCAGAACTGCGGGACGGTCGCCGAGGCGACGGCCGAGACCATCTTCGCGCCGTGGCGGATGATGCCGCCGCGCTCGACCTCGGAGCCGATCATGAAGCCGGGGACGTCGGCGAGGTAGATCAGCGGGATCGAGTAGGCATCGCACAGCCAGATGAAGCGGGCGGCCTTGTCGGCGCTGTCGGTGAAGAGGACGCCGCCCTTGGCCATGGAGTTGTTGGCGACGATGCCGACGGTCTCCCCCGCCATCCGGCCGAGGCCGACGACGAGCTCGGGGGCGAAGAGCGCCTTGACCTCGAAGAAGGAGTCGTCGTCGACGAGCCCGTCGATGACCTCGTGGACGTCGAAGGGCTGCGACTCGCGCTCGGGGATCGTCGCCTTCGTCAGCTGCGCCGACGGGGCCTCCGGCTCGTAGGAGGGCAGCTCGCTGTGCCAGTTGAGCGGGAGGTAGCTCAACCAGATCCGGGCCGTCTCGATCGCCTCGGTGTCGTCGGCGACGAGGACGTCACCGACACCGCTGACGGTGCAGTGCATGCGGGCACCGCCCATGTCCTCCAGGGAGACCTTCTCCCCCACGACCATCTCGGCCATGCGGGGGCTGCCGAGGTACATCGAGGCATTGCCCTCGACCATGATCACCAGGTCGGTGAAGGAGGGGATGTAGGCGCCACCGGCCGCGCTCGGGCCGAAGAGGCAGCAGACCTGCGGGACCTTTCCGGAGAGCGCCACCTGGTTGTGGAAGATGTGCCCGGCACCGCGCCGGCCGGGGAACATCTCGACCTGGTCGGTGATCCGCGCGCCCGCGGAGTCGACGAGCCAGAAGACCGGCAGCTCCTCGCGCAGTGCCGTCTCGGTGGAGCGGACGATCTTCTCGACCGTGCGCGCACCCCAGGAGCCGGCCTTGACCGTCGGGTCGTTGGCGATGATGATCACCGGCCGGTCGTCGACGAGCGCGCGCCCGGTGACGACGCCATCGGCGGGCAGGCCCGTCGCGAGAGCATTGGCATAGCGCCCGTCCTCGACGAAGGACCCCTCGTCGACGAGCAGGGCGATCCGGTCGCGGACGTAGAGCTTGTGCTGCGCCTCGAGCTTGGCGGCGGCCTTCTCGGACGGTCGCTCGGAGGCGTCGTACGCCTCGTGCAGGCGCCTGCGGACGTCCTCGACCTTGGGGTCGAGCGGGTACGGGGTGGTCATGTCGCTCCCCCCGCTCAGGCCGGCAGACCGAGGTGCCGGGCGATGACCATGCGCTGGACCTCGGAGGTGCCTTCGCCGATCTCGAGGATCTTGGCATCACGGTAGAAGCGGGCCACCGGGTACTCCTCCATGAAGCCGTTGCCACCGAAGATCTGGGTCGCGATCCGGGTCGCGCTCACGGCGGCCTCGGAGGTGTAGAGCTTGGCGATCGAGGCGGCCTTCGCGACCTCCTTGACCGAGCGACGGCCGCGGTCGGCCTCGTCCTTGAGCCACGCGGCCTTGTAGGTGAGCATCCGTGAGGTCTCGACCATGACGGCGAGATCGGAGATCTGGAAGGAGACGCCCTGGTTCGCGCCGATGGGCCGACCGAAGGAGGTGCGGGTGGTGGCGTACTCCGTGGAGAGCTCGAGCATCCGCTGGATCAGGCCGGTGGCGAGCGCGGAGATCGCGATGCGGCCGTCGTCGAGCGTCTTGAGGAACTGGCGGAAACCCTGCCCCTCCTGGCCGACGAGGTGGTCGGCCGGGACGCGGCAGCCGGAGAAGCTCAGCCCGTGGGTGTCGGAGATGTTCCAGCCGAGCTTGTCGTAGGGGGCCTCGACGGTGAATCCGGGCGTGCCGCTCGGGACGAGGATCGCGGAGATCTGCGGGCGACCCTCGTCGGTCGTCCCCGTGCGGGCGGTGACGGTCACGAGGGAGGTGATGTCGGTGCCGGAGTTGGTGATGAAGGACTTGGCGCCGTCGATGATCCACTCGTCACCGTCGCGCTTGGCGGTCGTTCGGGTGCCACCGGCGTCCGAGCCGGCGTCGGGCTCGGTCAGGCCGAAGCCGGCGAGCGTCTTGCCGGCGACGAGGTCGGGCACCCAGGTGTCGCGCTGCTCGTCGGTGCCGTAGGTGAGGATCGGGTTGATGCCCAGGCCGACGCCTGCGGAGAGCGTGATGCCGATCGACTGGTCGACCCGGCCGAGCTCTTCGATGGCGACGCAGAGCGCGGTGAAGTCGGACTGGACGACGCCGTCGACGGTCTCGGCGGAGCCGCCCCAGCGCTCGGGGACGACGAGGCCGAAGAGACCCAGGTCGCCCATGCGCCCGACGACCTCGAGCGGGAGGTGGTGGTCCTTGCCCCACTGGGCGACGTGCGGCTCGACCTCCTTCTCCGCGAAGTCACGCACACTGGCGCGGAAGTCCTCGTGGTCCTGCGAGAGCTCGAACATGCCCGACCTTCCCTGGTGCGCGACGCTGGGATCCCGCGAGCACCATTACTTGACGTTGACGTCAACGTAAAGCATGATCCCGGTCATGACAAGCCGGACGAAGGGGGCGACCGCCCCGGGTGCAGACGCACCCGGGGAGCAGGAGGGCACGTGGACGATCCGCGAGATCGCGGACGAGTTCGGCGTGACCACCCGGACCGTGCGCCACTACGAGGACATCGGCCTGATCTCTCCCGAACGGCAGGGCACCACTCGACTTTTCCACCGTCGCGACCGGACCCGACTGGCACTCGTGCTGCGCGGCAAGCGCCTCGGCTTCCCCCTCGACGAGATCGCCACGATCATCGACCTCTACGACGCTCCGCGAGGGCGCCGCAGCCAGCTGCAGTACGTGCTCTCGCAGATCGACGAGCGGCGCGAGGACCTCGAGCAGCGCCGCCACGACATCGACGACGCACTCGCCGAGCTGGAGGACTTCGAGCAGCGCTGCCGGGCCGACCTGGTGCGCGTCACCTAGGCTCACCACACTGACACGACGTTGACATTTGCAAACGCAAACTTTATGTTTGCTTTTGCAAAATGACCAACACCGTTCCGGGGAGAACCGATGATCGTCTGCACCCGCCACGTGCGTTCACTTCTGGCCGCCGTCGTCGCAACCGCGACCGCCCTCGGCGGTGGCATGGCCGCCAGCGCAAGCACGGCGCCGACCTCGACGGCACGCCCGAGCGCGGACGCCAGGAGCACCACGTCGCCCGGGCAGAGCCAGGACGGCAAGCTCCTGCTGATGCTCGACGCGTCCGGGTCGATGAAGGAGAAGGATCCCTCCGGCGGGACCAAGATGGACGCGGCCAAGCAGGCACTCAGCGGAGTCGTCGAGGAGCTGCCCACGGATGCCACCGTCGGGCTGCGCGTCTATGGCGCCACCGAAGAGGGCGGCACACCCACCAAGGCCGCCTGCGCCGACACGCAACTCGTCGCCCCCATCGCCACTCTCGACAAACCCGCACTGACCACCGCCATCAAGGGCTTCGAGGCGAAGGGCGAAACCCCCATCGCCCACTCCCTGGAGAAGGGCCTGAAGGACCTCGGCACGAAGGGCAAGCGCAACATCGTCCTCGTCTCCGACGGCGAGGAGTCCTGCGTCCCCGACCCCTGCCCCGTCATCAAGAAGCTCGTCAAGGACGGTGTCGACCTGCAGATCGACACCGTCGGTTTCGACGTCAAGGGCACGGCCCGCAAGCAGCTCCAGTGCATCGCCGACACCGGAGACGGCACCTACTACGACGCCAAGGATGCCGACGAGCTCGCCGCCAGCCTCACCAAGGTGAGCCAGCGCGCCATCCGGGGCTTCACGGTGGACGGGGACCGGATCAGGGCGACGGAGTCGGCCGCAAAGGCCCCCACCATCAAGCCTGGTCGCTATACCGACACGATCCCCGTCAGCAGCAAGGCACGACACGTGCGCCTGTCACGCACGCCGGGTTCGACCGTCCACTTCTCTCTCGTCAGCCGCCCACCGAACGGCAGGGAGACCTTGGACACCGAGAAGTGGAGCATCACCCTCTCCACCCCCGACGGCGAGGAGTGCGACCGACAGTTCAACTTCGACATCAAGTCCGGCGGGCAGAACTCCGCCATCACGGTGTCGGCCACCGCCAACAACGCCGTGCCCCAGGACGACACCGCCGACGACCCCTGTGCCATGTCTCGCGAGCTCGTCGCCAAGATCGAGCACGACGAGGGCCTCGACGCCACCGTCCCCACCCAGCTCCTCTACGTCGAGCAACCTGCCGTCTCCGATGTGGCCTCGCTCCCGGCAGGTCTGGACGCACAGAAGGTCAGGCCGGTGCAGGCCACGGGCGGTGGCAGCCCGGAGCCCGTCGTGGGTGGCGGGGGTTTCGGCGACGCGGCCCCCCTCGACCCCGGGTCGTACCGCGAGACGATCCTGCCCGGTGAGCAGCTCTACTACCGGGTCCGTCTCGACTACGGTCAGTCCGCCGCCTTCTCCGCGGGGATCGCCACCACAGGACCCCAGCCGGAGCTCGACAGCAGCGACCACCAGTTCTTCGCCGTCGAGGCCTGGTCACCGACCCTGCACGACCTCACCCGTAGCGACAGCACGACCCTCGACAACCGAGACCACCTGTCGAAGAAGGAAACCTCGATGACCTTGGGCGAGCACATCCCTGAGGTGAGGTACCGGAACAAGGAGTCCGACACCTACCAGGGCACCTACGACGAGCTGAACCACGTGTCCCTCCCCGGCTACTACTACTTCTCCATCGAGCGCGAGAGCGTCTCCGACGGGCCGGAAGCGATCCCCCTCGAGGTCGAGATCGACGTCGACGTGGACGG
>JBQGNO010000124.1:0-9246 GCA_052087725.1 Janibacter sp.
GCCCTCGCGGGGGCACCGTCAGCCTCAGACGCCTCCCGCGCCTTCGCCCGGTACGCCGCCGGCGAGATCGCGGCGCGGACCGACCCGGTGCAGGGGGCACGGCTGCTCACCGCGGCGGCAGCCGAGGCGCGACGCGTCGGCGCCGAGCAGGTCCAGCGGGTCTCGGACGTCGCCCTCTTCGCCCGACTCGTGCGCGATGACCGGCGCGACGCAGCGATCGACCTCGGTGCGCGCCTTCTCGGCGACCTGCGACGTGGGGGTGCGTGGGCGCAGACCTGGACGACTACCCGTATCGCGGCGGAGCTCCTGGCTGTCGCCGGGAGACCGGCGGATGCGGCCTTCCTCCTCGGGGCAGCCGCCGCAGCCCCGTCCGCCCCTCCACCGATGGGTCAGGACATCGAGCGGTACGCGGCGCTGCACACCCACCTGTCGCGGGTGCTGGGACCGGTCGTGCACGAGCGCATCGGCGCCATGGCGACGGGAACGCCCCGCGCGCAGGTCGTCACCCGCGCGCAGGGCGCCCTGTCCGGACCGGGGTCCGTCAGAGGTTGATCATGTGCCCCGCGATGCCCTCGACGGCCTCCTTGACCGCCTCCGACAGCGTCGGGTGCGCGAAGACATTGCGCGCGACCTCGTCGGCGGTGAGGTCCCACTTCTGCGCGAGCGTGAGGACCGGGAGCAGCTCGGTGACATCGGGGCCGATCATGTGGGCGCCGAGGATCTCGTTGTACCTCGCGTCGGCGACGACGGTGACCGACCCGACGGCGTCGCCCAGGCCCATGGCCTTGCCGTTGGCGGTGAAGGGGAAGGTCGCCTTCTTGACCTCGTGGCCCTTCTCCTTGGCCTGCTCCTCGGTGTAGCCGAAGGAGGCGATCTGCGGGTGGCAGTAGGTCGCCCGCGGGATGAAGTCGTACTCGACCGGCATCGTCTCCTCGCCGGACATGTGCTCGGCGGCGACGACACCCTGGGCCTCGGCGACGTGGGCGAGCATGAGCTTGGCCGTGCAGTCACCGACGGAGTAGACGTTGTCCACGTTGGTGCGGCAGTACTCGTCGATGGCGATGGCGCCGCGCTCGGTGAGCTCGACCCCGATCGACTCCAGGCCGAAGCCCTCGACGCGCGGGGCGAAGCCGATGGCCGAGAGGAGCTTGTCCGCCTCGAGGACCTCGCTGTCGCCCCCCTTCGCCGGGGTGACGGTGACCTTGACGCCCGAGCCGGTGTCCTCGACGGCCTCGACCTTGGTGCTCGTCATGACCTTGACGCCGAGCTTCTTGTAGTGCTTGGCCAGCTCCTTGGAGATGGCCGGGTCCTCGGTGGGGACCATCCGGTCGAGGAACTCGACGATCGTCACGTCGACGCCGAAGTTCTTCATGACGTAGGCGAACTCGACACCGATCGCGCCGGAGCCGGCGATGATCATCGAGCCGGGAAGGTTCTCGTCGAGGATCTGCTCCTCGTAGGTGACGACATTGTCGCTGAGCTCGACGCCGGGGAGCATCTTCGTCGTGGCGCCGCTGGCGATGATCAGCTTGTCGAAGGTCACCGACTTCGTCGAACCGTCGTTCATCGCGACGTCCAGCGACGTGGTGGAGGTGATCGTGCCCCAGCCGTCGATCTCGGTGATCTTGTTCTTCTTCATCAGGAAGTGGATGCCCTTGACGATGCCGTCGCTCACCTGACGGGAGCGGGCGTGCGTCGGACCGTAGGCCATCGTGGCGTCGCCCTCGATGCCGAACTTCTTCTTGTCGTGGGTCAGCGTGTGCGCCAGCTCGGCGTTCTTGATCAGCGCCTTGCTCGGGATGCACCCGACATTGAGGCAGACACCGCCCCAGTACTTCTTCTCCACGACGGCCACGCTCTTTCCGAGCTGAGCGGCGCGGATCGCCGCCACGTAACCACCGGGTCCAGCACCGAGCACAACGACGTCGAAATCAGCCATGGGCGACAGCCTAGCCATTGGTCCGCACCGCGCGACAAGTAGTCCGGCTCACATCGCCGTCAGTCCTCCACACCGGCGAGCTCGGCGTGGATGTCCCGCGCGATGGGAGCCGACGTCGCTCCCCCGGTGCCACCCTGGGAGACGACGACGGCGACGACGTATCGGGGCTTCGTCACCGGTGCATAGGAGACGAACCACGCGGTGTCCTCCTTGCCGTAGACCTCTGCGGTCCCCGTCTTGCCCGCGACCGGCCACTGCTTCAGCGGGAAGCCGCTGAAGGCGGAGTGCGCGGTGCCGTCCGGCGAGGAGATGACATCGCGCAGCGCCGTGCGCAGCAGCCGCCCTGAGTCGCCCGGCAGGTCGACCCGGCCCGCGTCGGCGACGTCGAGGTCGGACCGGGTGCCGTCCGCGGCGATGCTCGCCCGGCCCAGGTGGGGGCTGGGCTCGCGACCCTTCTGGGCGATCGTCCCGAAGACCCGGGCCATCTGGAGCAGGGTCGCGCTGACATCGCCCTGGCCGATGGACAGATTCGCCTCGTCGCCCGGGTGGAACTGGTACCCGGTCTCGCAGTTCTCCCGCGCGAGGGTCGTGAGGTACTTCGCCCGGGAGCGGTTCTTCATGTCCGGGTGACCGCGCTCGGCCTCCCGACAGCTCGCATCCTTCGTGGTGCGCCACCACTCCCGCTTCCACTCCCGGTCGGGGATGCGCCCGTCCGCCTCCCCCGGCAGGTCGATGCCGGTCGCGCTGCCGAGGCCGAGATCGGTGGCCGTCTCGATGAGCGGGTCCCCGTCGTCATCACCGGCGTTGATCCCGCCCTGGGAGCGCCACACGTCCTCAGCGACCTGGTAGAAGACGGTGTCGCAGGAGACGGTGATGGCCCGCCGCCACGAGATCCGCCCGTAGGCGCGCGACTCGAAGTTGCTGAAGGTGCGGTCACCGATCCGATGCGACGAGGTGCAGTCGACCGGCTCGTCGAGGTCCGTGCCGGCCGCCACGGCCCCCGGCAGGGAGACGACCTTGAAGGTCGAGGCCGGCGGTTGGGCGACCGCCGTGACGCGGTCGACGAGCGGGCTGCGGTCGCTCCCGGTCAGGCGCTCGTACTGCTTCTGGGTCACCCCCTTCGACCAGACCGACGGGTCGTAGGTCGGGGCGCTGGCGGAGGCCACGACGCCGCCGTCGCGCAGGTCGAGGACGACGGCCGCCGCCGTGTCGGCGCGGTGCCCTCGGTCGCGGGCGTCACGGACCCCGTCGGCCAGGGCCTGCTGGGTCGCCTGCTGGACCGGAAGGTCGAGGGTGGTCACGAGGTCCTGCCCGGGCACGGGCTCGGTGCGCGAGACCTCCTCGACGGCGACGCCGCGCCCGTCCACCCGCACCTCCCGCTGGCCGGGCCGGCCACGCAGAAGATCGTCGTACTCGCGCTCGAGCCCGGCGGCACCGACGAGGCCCTCGTCGGGGATCGCGCCGTCGGAGTCGGCCACGGTCTCGGCGTCCGGGCGCGTGAGGTACCCGGTGGTCTGCGGCGCGCCACCGCCCTTCGTCGCCTGCGGGTAAGCGCGCACGGGCTGGCTGGTGATGCTCACGCCCGGGTAGCGCTCCGGCTGCTCCGCGAGGGGCGCCGCCGTCGCCGGGTCGACGTCCACGGCGATCGGGACGGGCACCAGCGCCGAGCCGGGCCAGCACGACGGCGGGTCGGCGGCTCCGGGGGCGCCGCACAGCGTGGTCCTCCCCCACAGACGGTCGAAGGGGAGGTCCAGCGCCTTCGCGAGACGGCGGATCGTCGCGCGGCCGTCGTCAGGGGCATCCGCCAGCGTGGCCCGGTCGATGGTCACATCGGTGCGCACCGCATTGTCGACGAGGGGACGGCCGTCCCGATCGAGGATGCGTCCGCGCAGGGCGGGAAGGGCGACGGTCGCCGTCCCCGGCCGGCTCGCGCCCGCCGCCGGGTGGTCGGTCAGCTGAAGCTGGCCGAGACGACCGATGAGCACCCCCGCGAGCAGGGTGAGCACGACGAGGGAGGCCACCATCCGCGCCTGCATGCGTGGGGCCCGGCGGCGTCTCATGACCAGCGCCTGCGCACGAGACCAGCCTCGAGTCGCTCGACGAGACCGACGAGCACGAGGCCGAGCGTCGCGGTCGCGAGCACCTGCCAGGCGAGCGAGCCCCAGGCGACGGGGCGGGCGCTGGCGAGGTCGATGAGGACGGGGGCCACGCGGGCGACCACCACGGCCACGCCGACGACCGGGACGGGCCACCACCACGGGTGCCCGGCACGGCGGCGCGCCAGGCCCGCGACCCACCCCGCCGCGGCGTAGCCGAGCGCGGAGAGTCCCAGGGGGTCGGCCACGGGCGGGGCCAGGTCGAGCAACCACCCGCCGAGGAGCCCGAGGAGGGCCCCGGACGAGGATCCCGCCGTGAGCGCGACGGCCACGACGACGATGAGCACGAGGTCGGGCAGGGCGACCACGCCACGGGCCCCGAGGGCGAGCATGCCGATGAGAGCCGCCACCAGCAGCAGCAACCGCACGGGCCAACGCAGTCCGGTCACCGGGAGGCACTCCCCCCGCCCACCGGACCGGTGAGCACGGCGACGACGTCAAGCGTGGCGAGGTCGACGGAGGGCTCGACGAGCGCCGTGTCGGTGAGCTGCCCCGGTGCACGGTCGACGGAGGTCACCGTGCCGACGGCGATCCCCGGCGGATAGGGGCGGCGGCCCGGGCTGCCGAGGGTGACGACCTCGTCACCGGCCGCCACCCGGTCGCGCCCGAGCTGGGTCACCACCAGCTCATCGGCGTCGTGGGACGTCGTGGGGTCCGAGCCCGTGACGGTGCCGATGACCCCCTTCGCCCCGGTGCGTACGCCGACCCCGGCCTGCGGCGAGCCGATCACCTCGATGTCGGCGGTCTGCCCGGCGACCTCGACGACCCGCCCGACGAGCCCCTCGGGGGCGATGACCACCTGGTCGGCACGGACCCCGTCCCGGCGCCCGACGTCCACGGTGATCCGCTCGGGCCCGGACGCCCCGGAGCGGCCGAGCGCGACGACGCGGGCGGTGACGGTGTCCGTGTCATCGGGCAGCTCATCGGCCTGCGCCGAGGCCCGCCGCTCGTCCTCGAGCCGGCGCACCCGCTCGTCGAGGCGGATGTTGTCGGCCTTCAGCTGCGACGCCTCGTCGTCACCCGGGGCGACGAGGCGCTCGACCGGACCGAGGACGCCGGCTCCGGCATCGCGCAGCGGGCCGAGCGGCAGGCCGGCGACATCGCCGACGAGGACGGCCAGGGTCAGCGCGAGGAGGACGGGAAGGACGCGGCGACGCATCAGAAGCGGTGGCCGTCGACGAGGACCGGCTGCAATGCGGCGAAGTCGTCCACGCACCGCCCGGCGCCGCGAACGACGGCCCGGGCCGGGGACTCGGCCACGGTGACCGGGATCCCGAGCTCGTGCCGCATGCGGGCGTCGAGACCCTGCAGCAGCGCTCCCCCACCGGTGAGCGTCAGCCCACGCACGAGCACGTCCCCGGCCAGCTCCGGTGGACACCGGTCGAGCACCTCGCGGACGAGGCCGACGATCTCCCCGACGGGCGCGGCGACGGCGCGACGGATC
Source organism: Janibacter sp. (assembly GCA_052087725.1). Taxonomy (GTDB): domain Bacteria; phylum Actinomycetota; class Actinomycetes; order Actinomycetales; family Dermatophilaceae; genus Janibacter. Next base: position 5,540 of record JBQGNO010000124.1, read on the forward strand.
TCGGACGACCCGACGTCGACGGTCTTGGGCAGCCCGGTCACGAGGTCCCGACCACGCACCCGGGTGGTCACCTCGGCGGCCAGGGGGAAGGCGGAGCCGACCGTGACCTTGATGTCCTCGGCGCTGCGCTCCCCGAGGAGCAGCGAGAGATCGCGGCGCACGTGGGCGGCGATCGCCTCGTCGATGGCGTCGCCGGCAGTGCGGGTGCTGCGCGAGGCGACGATGCCGCCCAGGGCGATGACCGCGACGTCCGTGGACCCCCCGCCGATGTCGACGACCATGGAGGCCTGCGTCTCGGTCACCGGCAGGCCGGCCCCGATGGCCGCGACCATGGGTTCCTCGACGAGGTAGACGCGCCGGGCGCCGACGCGCAGGGCCGCCTCCTCGACGGCCCGACGCTCGACACCGGTGATGTCGCTCGGGATGCACACGACCACGCGTGGCCGGAAGACGCTCGACATGCCGACACGGTCGGTGAACCAGCGCAGCATCTGCTCGGCGGCGTCCGGCTCGCTGATGACGCCGGCACGCAGCGGACGCACGGCCCGAACGGCTCCCGGGGTGCGGCCGAGCATCTCCTTGGCCGCGCTCCCGGCGGCCACGAGCTCGCCGCTCTCGACACTCAGGGCGACGACGCTCGGCTCATCGAGCACGATGCCGCGCCCCTGGTGGTGGATCAGCGTGGTGGCAGTGCCCAGGTCGATCGCCAGATCACGCGAGAAGCCCCGGAACGCACGGCGCGCCCCTCGAGTCCCTCGGGCCACCTCAGGCGCCGGGGAACCAGATGCCGATCTCGCGCGCGGCGGACTCCGGCGAGTCGGAGCCGTGCACGATGTTCTCGTCGACCATCCCGGCCCACTTGCGCCCGAGGTCACCACGGATGGTGCCCGGGGCCGCCTCGGTCGGCTTCGTCGCGCCGGCGAGCGACCGGAAGCCCGCGATGCACTCCTGGCCCTCGATGACGACCGCCGCGACGGGGCCGAAGGACATGAACTCCAGGAGCGGCTCGTAGAAGGGCTTGCCCTCGTGCTCGGCGTAGTGCGCCGCGAGCTGATCGCGGGTCGGGGTGACCACCGCGAGCGCGGCGAGGGTGTACCCCTTCGCCTCGATCCGGCGGATCACCTCACCGGTGAGGCCTCGACGGAAGCCGTCGGGCTTGATGAGGATCAGGGAACGTTCGGTCTGCACAGTCTCGGTCACGGGGCCCAGCGTAGTCACGCCGCGATCGTGCCCGTACCCAGCAGGCCGAAGAGGACGAGCGCGAGGACGATCCGATAGATCATGAAGGGGGTGAACGTGTGCGTGGTGATGTACTTCATGAACCAGGCGATGACCGCGTAGCCGACGAGGAAGGCGATGACCGTGGCGATGATGATCGGGCTCCAGCCCGTCTCCCCCGTCCCCTCGCCACCGGCGATCTTCACGACCTGCAGCCCGCCCGAGGCGATGACGGCCGGGATGGCGAGCAGGAAGCTGTAGCGGGCCGCCGTCACCCGGGAGTAGCCCATGAAGAGACCACCGGCGATCGTGCCACCGCTGCGGGAGACGCCCGGGATGAGCGCCAGGGCCTGCCAGAGGCCGTAGAAGATGCCGTGCTTCCACGTGAGGTCCTTCAGCTCACGCTGCTGCGTGCCGACGCGCTCCGCGACCATGATCACCAGCGCGAAGATCAGCAGCATCGACGCGGTGATCCACAGGCTGCGCAGCGAGGACTCGATCTGGTCCTGGAAGAGCAGACCGAGCAGACCGATGGGGATGGTGCCGATGATGACCAGCCACCCCATGCGCACGTCGGGGTCGTCCTTGGCGACCTTGCCCGCGAGGGAGAGGCACCACTTGCGGATGATCGTCGTGATGTCGCGCCAGAAGTAGATGACGACCGCGGCCTCGGTACCCAGCTGGGTGATCGCGGTGAACGCGGCGCCCGGGTCCTCCTGGCCGAGGAACTGCCCGACGATCGAGACGTGGGCGCTGGAGCTCACGGGGAGGAACTCGGTCAGGCCCTGGACGAGCCCGAGGATGATCGCAGTGAGGAAGTCCACAGTCAGTTCTCCTGCTGGGTCGCGGCCAGGGCGGCCTGTTCACGATCGACACGGCGGCCCACGCGCTGGCAGTAGCCGTAGAGCAGGGCGAAGACGAGACCGACGAGGAACATCATGCCGACAAAGAATCCGGACAGGATGGACAACACCTGAACGCCCCATCCGAGCGCCGGACCGAAGGGGCGGCGGACCAGGCCGGCGGCGACGATCGCCACGACCGCGAGGACGCACATGAGGACGAAGGGGGTCAGCCATGAGAAGGCAGGCACGACGGACTGTTGATCCGGGTCGAGGCCCCGGCTGGCCAGCGCTCCGAAGAAGATCACCAGCCCCTGACCGCCGAGGACGGTCGCGAGCATGCGCCACATGAACTTGCCCTGCGGGCGGGCCCGATCGTCAGAAGTCACGGGGGTCAAGAGTAGGTCAGTCCTCGTCGTCGATCTCGACCGGCACCTCGACGGGCGGGGCCACGGGCTTCTCGACCTCGGTGACGCCGAGGAGCAGCCGCACCTCGGCGACGGTGACGATCGACCCGGTGGCGACGACGCCGCCGGCCACGCCTCCTTCGTCCGCGAGCTGGGCCGCGTGGTCGAGGGCATCGGGCAGCTCGTCGATGACGGTGACCCGGTGCTCACCGAAGACCTCGCCGGCGATCTCGCCGAGCCGCGCCGGGCGCATGGCCCGCGTGGAGGTGCTGCGCGTGATGACGATCTCGTCGAGGGCCGGCTCGAGCGCCTCGAGGATCCCGACGACGTCCTTGTCGGTGAAGATCGAGACGACGCCGACGAGGTGGGTGAAGGTGAAGGAGTCCTTGAGGGTGTCGGCGAGGACACCGGCGCCGTGCGGGTTGTGCGCGGCGTCGACGATGACCGTCGGGCTGCGCCGCACGATCTCCAGACGCCCCGGGGAGGTGGCGCTGGCCAGGCCCGCGGCGAGGACCTCCTCGGCCAGCGGCTGCTCTCCCCCGCCGAGGAAGGCCTCGACCGCGGCCACCGCGAGCGCGGCATTGCTCGCCTGGTGCTGGCCGTGGAGGTTGAGCAGCAGGTCGGGGTGGTCGCCGGCGAGGCCCCGCAGGGAGACCTGCTGGCCGCCGACGGCCACATCGCGCTCGAGCACACCGAAGTCGGCACCCTCGACGGTCAGCCGGGCCCCGACCTCCTCGGTCCGATCGCGCAGGATCTCCAGGACCTCCGGGTCCTGGGGCGCGGAGACGGTGATGGCATCGGGGTGGATGATCCCGGACTTCTCCCGGGCGATGTCGAGGATCGAGTCGCCGAGGAAGTGCTGGTGGTCGACGTCGATCGGGGTGATCACCGCGACATCGGCCTCGACGACATTGGTCGCGTCCCACGACCCGCCCATGCCGACCTCGACGATCGCGACGTCGACGGGCGCATCCGCGAAGGCCGCGTAGGCGAGGGCGACGAGCACCTCGAAGTAGGTCATCCGCGGGCCGTCCTCGGACACCGAGCGGGTGTCGACGGCGTCGACGAAGGGGGCGATGTCCGACCACGCGTCGAGGAAGGCCTCGCGGGTGATCAGCTCGCCGCCGATGGTGATCCGCTCCCGGATGTCCTGCAGGTGCGGTGAGGTGAAGCGGCCGGTCTTCAGGCCTGCCTCGCGCAGGATCGACTCGATGATCCGCGCGGTGGTGGTCTTGCCGTT
>JBQGNO010000125.1:0-9244 GCA_052087725.1 Janibacter sp.
CGGACGAGCTCATGGGCGTCACCGTGCGCCTGGGCAGCGGAGTGATCTGCGTGTCGATGACGGGGGAGGAGCTCGACCGCCTGGCGCTGCCGCCGATGACGGCGATCAACGAGGACTCCAAGGGGACCGCCTACTCGGTCTCCGTGGACGCCCGGACCGGCGTGACGACCGGGATCAGCGCCGCGGACCGGGCCCGGACGGCGCGACTGCTCGCCGACCCGACGACGATGCGCGGTGATCTCGCGCGGCCGGGACATGTCTTCCCGCTGCGCGCCCGCTCCGGAGGGGTGCTCGAGCGCCGCGGGCACACCGAGGCCGCCGTCGACCTCTGCCGGATGGCCGGTCGGTCCCCGGCCGGGGTGATCTGCGAGGTCGTCGAGGAGGACGGCTCGATGGCCCGCCTGCCGGCGCTGCGCCGGGTCGCCGACGAGCGCGGCTGGCCCCTCGTGAGCATCGCCGACCTCGTCGACCTGCGCCGCCGGACCGAGGCACTCGTCGAGCGCATCGTCACCACCCGGCTGCCGACGGCCCACGGGGAGTTCACCGCCCACGGCTTCCGCAGCGGCGTCGACGGCAGTGAGCACGTCGCCCTCGTCCACGGCGACATCACGACGGGGACCCCGCTCGTGCGGGTCCACAGCGAGTGCCTCACCGGCGACGTCTTCGGCTCCCTGCGCTGCGACTGCGGCCCCCAGCTGCAGGCGGCGCAGCGCGCCATCGTCGAGGCCGGTGCGGGCATCATCGTCTACGTCCGCGGTCACGAGGGGCGGGGCATCGGCCTCGTCGACAAGCTGCGGGCCTACGCCGCCCAGGACGCGGGTTCCGACACGGTCGACGCCAACTCCGAGCTCGGGTTGCCGGTCGACGCCCGCGACTACACCCACGCCGCCCAGGTGCTGCGCGAGCTCGGGGTGACCTCCCTGCGCCTGCTGAGCAACAACCCGGCCAAGGTGGAGGCGCTCACCGCGCTCGGGGTCGAGGTCGCCGCACGCGAGTCGCTGGCGGCCGGGGTCACCGATGACAACCTGCACTACCTGCGCACCAAGCGCGACCGGATGGGCCACGACCTGCCGTGGCTCCCGGACGGCACCGACGAAGGGAGCACGACATGAGTGGGCACGGCGCACCGCGCATCGACATCAGCGAGGGCGGGGACCTGCGGGTCGCCGTCGTCGCCTCGAGCTGGCACACGGTCGTCATGGACGGGCTCCTCGCCGGGGCCCGGGCGGCGCTCGGCGAGGTGGGGATCACCCCGGAGGTGATCCGGGTGCCGGGCAGCTTCGAGCTGCCGGTCGTGGCGTCAGCGGCGGCGGCGAGCCACGACGCGGTCGTGGCCCTCGGCGTCGTCATCCGCGGGGGGACCCCGCACTTCGAGTACGTGTGCGCGGCAGCCACCGACGGGCTCTCCCGGGTCGCGGTCGACACCGGCACGCCGGTCGGCTTCGGGCTGCTCACGTGCGACGACGAGGCCCAGGCGCTCGACCGCTCCGGGCTGCCGGACTCCTCGGAGGACAAGGGGCGCGAGGCCGCCGAGGCAGCCGTCGCGACCGCGCTCCTGCTGCGCGGGCTGCGACCGGCATCCGGTCACGGGACCCCGGTGTGAGGTCGACGCGCGAATCAGCGCCCCGAGAGGGTGGCACGGCGCGCTGACCGGGCCTAGCCTGTGGGTGCAGCGCCGACCCGGTCGAACCCCCCTGCTCCCGGGTCGGCGTTGTCTTGCCCGCGGCGTCAGCGACGGGCGGCCAGACCGGACAGCCGGTCGAGCTCCTTCAGGGCCGAGGAGTCGGTGAGCGGCTTCGGTGCCGTCTTCGGCTGGTTGAGCCGGATGATCGACGTCCCGCCGGACCGGAGCCGGGTCACGGCCACGTAGGTCGTGGCATCGCCGACCGTCATCTTGAAGCGGCCCTCTCCGAGGACCTCCGGGGTGCCGGTGCCGCTGCAGTTGGTGCGGTAGCTGGCCAGGACGGAGCGGTGGCGCTCGCTGCGCTCCTGCGCGGTCTTGTCCTTGAAGATGTACTGGCGCCCGAAGAAGTTGTCCTCGCCCGGGCCGGACCGCACGCCGACCCCACCGATCGGGTCGTCAGCCGCGGTCGAGACGCACGAGTCGACGGTGATGCGGCCCTCGAGGCGCAGGGTGCCGCCCGTGGACGGCGTGCCGCCGGTGAGGGTCTGCGAGGCCCAGCTGCTCGGCGGGACGAAGTACGTGCCGTCCACGGTCCCGACGACCGGGACGCTCGGGTCGGGCGGCGTCGGTGAGATCGGTGGGGGAGTCGGTCGGGTCGTGCTGCTCCCGGACGTCGAGGACGAGGAGGACTCCGGTGACGTGGTCGTCGGATCGCTCGTCGTCGACGTGGTGGTCGGCGCGGAGGTGGATGTCGACGTGGACGTGGACGGCGGCGCACTGCTCGACGTGCTCGTGCTGCTCCGTGGCGTCGTCGTGCTCGACGTCGACGACGGCCGGGTCAGGTCGGCCCGACCGAGCACGCCCAGGGCGAGGGTGCGCATGTCGTCGTCGGTGTAGCGGTTCCCGTCGGACTCCGGGACCGAGAGGAAGGAGACCGACTCGCCGTCACTGACCTCGACCCACCAGGTGGTGACGTCATCGGGACCGGAGGCGCGCCACGCCCGCACGGTGCCCTCGCCGGAGAACGAGTCCGACATCGACCGGTCGCGCGACCAGCCGTCGCACTCCTCGACCGACTGGTCCACCGAGGCGGTCAGCGGGGCGGTGCCCTCGGCCGATGTCCCGACCCACTGACCGGCGATACGGCTGCCGTCGGCCTGGCGGGCGCTGCGGCTGACCCAGTCCGAGCCGTCCGCCGGCTGGAAGCAGTGGGTGTCCGGCTCGCCCTGCTCCGTGGCGTCGACGGGGACACCGAGGAAGGTCTGCCACTCGGCAGGGCCGAGGGGCGTCAGGCGTGAGGGCGCCGCGGTGCCGCTGGTCGAGGTTCCCGTCGGCTCCGGGCTCGTCGACGTCGCCACCGGCGTGTCGGGGGACTGGTTGACCACGAGCAGCCCGGCGCCCGTCGCCACCATCACGGCCGCGGCGGCTCCGGCGAGGACGGTCATCGACCGGCGGCGACGGCGGGAGTCGAGGTCGACGACCGAGCCGCTCTCGGCTCGGGCGCGGATCCGTGCCGGCTCGGGGAGCGGCTCGGCCGAGACATCGTCCATGAGGGAGAGCAGGGCCTGGCGGACGAGCTCGTCGTCCTCGGAGGCCCACGACTCGTCGTCGTGACGATCGGTCATCGGGGGCCTCCTTCTCCGCGGTCGGTGAGTGTCTTGGCGAGCTGGGCGCGACCGCGGTGCAGTCGTGCCTTGATGGTCCCCGGCGGGGACCCGGTCTGTCGGGCGATCTCATCGACGGACAGGTCGGCGAGGTAGTGCAGGGCGAGCGTCTCGCGGACATCGTCGCCGAGAGTCCTCAGGGCGGCCACCACCGCCACCCGGTCCTCGGTCGGACCGGCGGGGCCGGAGAGCTCCCCGTGCCGCTCCATCGCCTTCGTGCGGTTGGTGTCCTTGCGCCACGCGGAGATGGCGATCCGACGGGCCACCGTGCGCACCCACGCCAGCGGCTCGTCCGCGGTGCTCACCTGGTCCCAGCGCTGCCAGGCCCGGGCGAAGGCCTCCTGCGTGGAGTCCCTGGCCAGCTCGAGGTCGCCCGTGGAGGCGTAGACCACATGCACGACACGTGGTGCGGAGGCGCGGTAGAACTCGTCGAAGGCGTCCGCCGACGACACATCTCCTTTCGTCATTCACCCCTCCAGACGCATGCGGCGGCGCCCTGGTTGCGTCCCCCTGACAAATTCCTTCTCGACGGTACGGCTTGTCGGTCCTGCGTGTGGGCATTTGTGGGTCACGATGGGCTCGTGACCGTGCTGGAGCTCATCAGATCGGCGGCGACCGAGGACGACGGGTCCCGCCGGCGACCCGAGCTGCAGGCTGCCGGGACCGGGGCGGCGACCGCTGCCACCGGCCTCGCGATCCCCCTCCTGCTGACGATCCTCGCTGCTCTCGCGGTGCCCCGGGCCTCTGCTGGCTTCGGCGATGCGCTCGGCTCCGGGACCCTGCTGTGGCTCGTCCTCGGCGGAGCGCGCCTGTCCTTCGGCGAGGGGACCCTCGCCATGACTCCGCTCATCGGCACCCTCCTCCTGGTCCTGCTGGCCCGCTCGGGGGCCCGGCGCGGGCTCCCGGAGGCACCCGGCCCGCGACTGCAGGGGGCCTGGCTCGGTGGATACTCCGGGGTCGGTGTCCTCGCCGCACTCCTGGGCCTGCTCAGCCCCGCGGCCCCCGCGACCCTCTCCCTCGTCCTGCCCCTGCTCGTCGTGCCCGCACTGGGCCTGGTCTGGGTGCACGGCCTGCCCGACCGGCTCACCGAGGCCTGGGAGCGGGCGCCCGTCGCCGTGCACCGGGGCCTCGTCCCCGGAGTGAAGGGGGTGCTCGTCACCATCGTCGCGGGCGCCGTGCTCGTGCTCCTGGCGACAGGAGTCCACCTCGGCCGCGTCCTGCACGTCCACGGTGAGCTCGGGGCCGGGTTCTTCGGTGGACTGCTGCTCGTCCTGCTGCAGGTCGCGCTGATGCCCAACCTCGGGATCTGGGCGATGTCCCTCGCCGCCGGCCCCGGCTTCTCCACGGCGGGTGGGGCGATGACCACGTGGTCCTCCGCCGAGGCGGGCGTGCTGCCGATGGTTCCGGCGCTCGCCGCCCAGCCGCAGCCCGGGGGGCTGCCGTGGGTGACCCACCTGCTCGTCCTCGTGCCGCTCCTGCTCGGGGTGTGGTTGGGCCGCGAGGCGCTCCAGCGCGTGCCGCGCCTCGCCGCGACCCGGAGCAAGCTCGCCGTCATCGCCGTCGCCGTCGTCACCACGGCCCTGGGGGTAGGGCTGCTCGACGTCCTCGCCGGCGGGTCGCTCGGCGCCGACCAGCTGGGCGACCTCGGCGCACCCTCGCTGTCCCTCGTCCTCGTCCTCGTCCTCGAGCTCGGGGCCGGTGCCCTGGCGGTCCTCGCCCGCGAGTGGTGGGTCCTGCGCCGCTGACGGGTCTCCCGCCGGCAGGCCGACGCCACGACGGGTTCTAGACTCCTCGGGTGCGCGCCCCCCTTCGTCTCCTCGTCCTCGTCTCCGGCTCGGGCACCCTGCTCCAGGCCCTCCTCGACGCAAGGGAGTCGGGATCCCTCCCCGCGGAGATCGTCGCCGTCGGCGCCGACCGTGAGGGGTGCACCGGGCTGGAGCGGGCTGCGGCTGCCGGGGTGTCGACCTTCGTCGAGCCGGTGCGGTCCCACCCCGACCGGGCCGCGTGGGACCGGGCGCTCGCCGACCGGGTCCGGGAGCATGCCCCCGACCTCGTGGTCACGGCCGGCTTCATGAAGATCCTCGGGCCGCAGCTGCTCGACGGGTGGACCGTCCTCAACACGCATCCGGCGCTGCTGCCGGCCTTCCCCGGCGCGCACGGGGTGCGCGATGCCCTCGACTACGGCGTGCGGGTGACCGGGTCGACCGCCCACCTCGTCGATGCCGGAGTCGACACCGGCCCGATCATCGAGCAGCGGGTCGTCGAGATCGCCGCCGATGACACCGAGGAGAGCCTCCACGAGCGGATCAAGGCGGTCGAGCGGGCGATGATCGTCGACGTCGTGACCGCGATGGCCATCGGTGGCTGGCAGGTCGACGGACGCCGTGTCCGCATCGCCGGATCGGTTCGCTGACCCCTCCGGGCCGCCGTAGACTCAACCACACACGACTGGCGAAGGTGGATCACCACCGGGGAGTGAAGAGTCGGGGTGCATCGCCCGCCTGGGTGCGCCCATCGCACATCGTCGTCCTCCAGGAGTACTCGTGTCCGATCGTCGTCCCGTCCGCCGTGCCCTCGTCTCCGTCTTCGACAAGACCGGGCTGGAGGATCTGGTCCGCGGCCTCGCCGAGGCCGGAGTCGAGCTCGTCTCCACCGGCGGCTCCGCCGCCATGATCGCGGGGCTCGGCCTGCCCGTGACCCGGGTCGAGGACCTCACCGGCTTCCCGGAGTGCCTCGACGGGCGGGTGAAGACCCTCCACCCGCGGGTGCACGCCGGGATCCTCGCCGACACCCGGCTCGAGGACCACGTGCGCCAGCTCGAGGAGCTGGAGGTCGCCCCCTTCGACCTCGTCCTCGTCAACCTCTACCCCTTCGCCGAGACCGTCGCCTCGGGCGCGTCCATGCAGGACTGCATCGAGAAGATCGACATCGGTGGCCCGACGATGGTGCGTGCCGCGGCGAAGAACCACGCCTCGGTCGCGATCGTCACCGACCCGACGAGCTATGGCGAGGTCCTGGAGTCCGTGCGTGGCGGGGGCTTCACCCTCGGCCAGCGCGAGCGCCTCGCGGCCGAGGCCTTCGCCCACACGGCCCGGTACGACGTCGCCGTCGCCGACTGGATGGCCGGCACGGTCGCCGACACCGGTGACGGCACCGGGTTCGACGCACAGATCGGTGGCACGTGGACCCGCCAGCAGACGCTGCGCTACGGCGAGAACCCGCACCAGGGCGCCGCCCTGTACGTCGCCGACGGCGTCGAGGGCCTCGCGCAGGCCGAGCAGCTGCACGGCAAGGAGATGTCCTACAACAACTACGTCGACGCCGACGCCGCCCTCCGCGCGGCGCACGACCACGGCGACCAGCCGACCGTCGCGATCATCAAGCACGCCAACCCGTGCGGCATCGCCGTCGGCGAGAGCATCGAGGCGGCCTACGAGCGCGCCCACGCCTGCGACCCGGTCTCGGCCTACGGCGGCATCGTCGCGAGCAACCGCCCGATCACCGCCGCGATGGCGACGGCGCTCAACGACACCTTCTCCGAGGTCGTCCTCGCCCCGGACTTCGACGCCGATGCGCTGGAGATCCTGCGCGAGAAGAAGAACCGTCGCCTCCTGCGGGTCGCGACCCCGACCCCCGGCGGCACCGAGGTGCGGGCGATCTCCGGTGGCGTCCTCGTCCAGGAGCGTGACGCCATCGACGGTGTCGTCGAGGCGAAGGACGACGAGAAGCCGACGCAAGGGCATGGCGACGACCCGGCCGCGTGGACGCTGGTGACCGGGGCGGCGGCCGACGATGCGATCCTCGCCGACCTCGCCTTCGCCTGGCGGGCGGTCCGGGCGACGAAGTCCAATGCGATCCTCCTCGCCAAGGACCAGGGGTCGGTCGGCATCGGCATGGGCCAGGTCAACCGGGTCGACTCCTGCCACCTCGCGGTGAGCCGGGCCGGTGAGGACCGGGCGACGGGAGCCGTCGCGGCCTCGGACGCCTTCTTCCCCTTCCCCGACGGGCTGCAGGTCCTCCTCGACGCCGGGGTGACGGCCGTCGTCGCTCCCGGTGGCTCCGTGCGCGATGACGCGGTCGTCGCGGCGGCCGAGGCAGCCGGGATCACGATGTACTTCACCGGCACGCGCCACTTTGCCCACTGACCCGGAGGACTCCTCCGGACGGACGCACGGGCTGGCCCTCGTGCTGGCCTTCGTCGGCGGCTGGTGCATCTCGATCCAGTCGCGCATGAACGGCGAGCTGTCCGCGGTGCTCGGGCAGCCCGCCCAGGCCGCGGTCTACAGCTTCGGCTCGGGCCTGGCCCTCCTCGCGGTGGCCGCGCTGCTGTCCGCGCGCCTGCGCCGCGGCATCGGCCGGATCGCGGCGGCGCTGGCGCAGGGGCGACTGCGCTGGTGGCAGTGCCTCGGTGGCCTCGGAGGTGCGTGCTTCGTCGCCGTCCAGACCACCGCGGTGCCGCTGCTCGGCGTGGCGATCTTCACCGTGGCCACGGTGGCCGGGCAGACGGCCAATGGGCTGCTCGTCGACCGGTTCGGGATCGGTCCGGGCGGCCAGCGGCCGATCCGGCCCAGCCGCGTGGTCGCGGCCGTACTGGCCGTCCTCGGCGTCGTCATCACCGTGTCGGACTCCTTCGGCGAAGGGGGACTGTCACCGCTCCCGGTCGTCCTTGCCGTCGCGGCCGGGGCCGGCGTCGCGCTCCAGCAGGGGGTCAACGGCCGGGTCAACCTCGAGAGCCGGGACGTCCTCGCCACGACGACGCAGAACTTCGCCACCGGCACGGCCCTGCTGCTGCTCCTCATGACCATCCAGTGGGGCCGCGGCAGCTACTCGCCGGTCCCCTTCACCGGCGTCCCCTGGTGGGCCTGGTGGGGCGGGATCATCGGGATCGGCTTCATCGCCCTGGCCGCCTGGGCGGTCCAGCACGTCGGGGTGCTCGTCTTCGGGCTGGCCCTGCTCAGCGGCCAGCTGCTGTCGGCGCTGATCATCGACCTCGTCTTCCCCACGCCCGGGCACACGGTCACGGCGGTGATGGTCGCCGGCGTGGCCGTGACCTTCGCGGCGGCCCTGGCGGGATGGTTCGCCCGACCCGGTGGGGACCGGCGGCGCGCCGGGACCGCCGTGACAGGATGAGCCCCGTGACTGCACAGATCCTCGACGGCAAGGCGGCGCTCGCGTCGATCAAGGACGAGCTGAAGGTCCGGGTGGCCGAGCTCCGGGAGCAGGGCATCGTCCCCGGCCTGGGCACGGTCCTCGTCGGCGACGACCCCGGGAGCCGCTGGTACGTCGGCGCCAAGCACCGCGACTGCGCCGAGATCGGCATCACGAGCATCCGCCGTGACCTGCCGAGCACCGCGAGCCTCGACGAGGTGCTCGCCGTCGTGCAGGAGCTCAACGACGACCCGGCGTGCACCGGGTTCCTCGTGCAGCAGCCGACCGGTCTCGACGAGAATGCCATCCTCTCCGCCGTCGACCCGGCCAAGGACGTCGACGGCCTGCACCCGGTCAATCTCGGTTGGCTGGTGCTCGGCAAGCCGGCGCCGCTGCCCTGCACCCCGATGGGCTGCCTCGAGCTGCTGCGCCGCCACGACGTGTCGATCGACGGCGCCCGCGTGGCGATCGTCGGGCGCGGGCTCACCGTCGGTCGCCCCCTCGGGCTGATCCTCACGCGGCGCAGCGAAAATGCCACGCCCGTCCTGTGCCACACCGGAACCCGCGACATGGCCGCCGAGGTGCGCCAGGCGGACATCGTCATCGCCGCAGCGGGCAAGCCGGACATCATCACCGCGGACATGGTCAAGCCGGGCGCTGCGGTCCTCGACGTCGGCGTGAGCCGCATCGCCGGGGAGGACGGCAAGAGCCGGGTCGCCGGTGACGTCGCCGACGACGTGGCCGAGGTGGCCGGCTGGATCAGTCCCAACCCCGGCGGTGTGGGCCCGATGACCCGGGCCATGCTGCT
>JBQGNO010000126.1:0-9238 GCA_052087725.1 Janibacter sp.
CACCCAGCACGGCAGCGAGCTGTGCCTGGGTGTCACCCGCCTGCTTCCGCCGCTGCTGGACCGTGTTCTCCACGAGTCAAGGGTGCTTGACATCACCGCAAGATGTCAAGGTTGCTTCACACTACGAGGCGTGCCCCGGTCAGCGCCCCAGGAACTGCGCGAAGAGCTCCTGCGCCTCCGGGCTCTGCCCACGCCGGCTCAGCGTCGCGGCCTCGTCCTCGGCGGAGGCGGCCCGGTCCCGGGTCCACGAGGCGCGCAGGAGGCGGCGCGCGTCACCGAAGGCGCCGGGCGCCCCCTTCGCCAGGCTCGCGGCGAGCTCCCGGGCCCGTGCCAGGGCGTCCGGGACGACCTCGGCGACGAGGCCCTGGGCCTGCGCCTCCTCGGCCGCGAGTGGCCCGCCGGAGAGGGCGAAGGCGAGTGCCCGCTGCTGGCCCATCGCGCGGGGGAGCAGGTAGGAGACGCCGCAGTCCGGGCTCAGCCCGATCGCGGGGTAGGCGAAGACGAACTTCGTGCCCTCCTGGGCGATGACCACATCGCCGCTGAGCATGATGCCGAGGCCGCCTCCGGCGACGGCGCCCTGCACCGCGGTGATGACCGGCTTGTCGAGGTCCTCCATCGCGATGACCGCGGCCCCGGCCTCATCGGCGAGCCGTCGCAGGTAAGTGGAGTCGTCCGCGTCGACGAAGCTGCGGATGTCCCCGCCGCTGCAGAAGCGCTTGCCGGCCCCGCTGAGGAGGACGGCACGCACCGCGTCGTCCTGGGCGACGGCGGCGACGGCCTCGCGCAGACCGGTCGCCAGCGCCATGTCGACAGTGTTGGACGCCTCCGGGCGGTTGAGCTCGATGTGCCCGATGCCATCGGCGACGGTGAGCTCGACGGCCGCCATCAGACCCTCCGCAGGAGCGCCGCGAGAGCCTGGCCGCCACCGATGCACATGGTGACGATGCCGTACTCGAGGTCATGGCGGGCCATGTGCTTGGCCGCACGGACGGTGAGGATGCCGCCGGTCGCGCCGACGGGGTGACCGAGGGCGATCGCGCCGCCGTAGGGGTTGACCTGCGCCGGGTCGAGGCCGGTGTCGCGGATGACGGCCACCGCCTGGGAGGCGAAGGCCTCGTTGAGCTCGACGACCCCGATGTCGGAGGGCTTCAGGCCGGTCTTGGCGAAGAGGGCGTTGAGCGCGTGCGTCGGGGCGTAGCCCATGAGCTCGGGCTCCATCGCGGCGGTCGTGACGGCCTCGAGGCTGACGAGTCCGGTCAGACCGCGCTCCGCGACGGCCGACTCACGGCCGAGGACGACGACGCCCGCGCCGTCGTTGATCCCGGAGGCATTGCCGGCAGTGACCGAGCCGTCCTTGGCGAAGGCAGGGCGCAGCTTGGCCAGCGTCTCCAGGGTGGTGTCCGGCTTGGGGTGCTCGTCGGTGTCGACGGTGAAGGGCTTGCGGCCACCGACCTCGACGGGCGTGATCTCCTCGGCGAAGGCGGCCTGCGCCTCGGGGGTCGACGCGCGGCGCTGCGACTCGAGCGCGAACTCGTCCTGCTCCTCGCGGGAGACGCCGTACTTCTTCGCGACATTTTCGGCCGTGACGCCCATGTGGATGTCGTGGAAGGGATCGGTGAGCATGAGAACGGTGCCGTCCTGGAGCTGCCGGTTGCCGAGCTTGTAGCCGTTGCGGGCGCCGAAGTCGTAGAAGGGCATCCGGGTCATCGACTCGTCGCCACCGGCGAGGGTGAAGTCGAGGTCGTTCCAGCGCATCTCCATCGCGGCGGACCAGATGGCCTGCAGGCCGGAGCCGCAGAGACGGTTGACGGTGTAGGCGGGGACATTGGTCGGCAGACCGGCGGTGACGGCGACCCGGCGGGCGTTGTAGGCGTCCGGACCGACCTGGCCGATGCAGCCCATGACGACCTCGGAGATGTCCTCACCGGCGACGCCGGCGCGGCGCAGGGCCTCACGGCTGGCGGTCGCCCCGAGCTCGTACCCGGGGACACCCTTGAAGACGCCACCGAAGCTGCCGGTGGGGGTCCGGGCTCCGTCGACGACGATGATCTTCTCCACGATTGACTCCGTTGCTCAGGGGGATGGGTGCTGGCTGCAGCATCCCACCCCGGCCCGGCACGTGAGAAGCGTTGTCCGCATGACGCTTCGTGATGCTGACACCGTCCAGAAGACCCCCGTTACCGTCCTCGGTGTCAGCGCCCCCTTCCGCCGCCGCCTCGTCCGTCCTCTCCGACCGCACGCGCTGATCGACGCAGTGGCCCGGCCCTCAGCGCCCGTACGGCGTCACCAGGTCGGTGCGCAGGGTGCTCGGGTCCACGTCCGGTCCGGGCTCGCTGACGTAGACCTCCCAGAAGGGCAGCGCCGGCTGGTTGGCGTCGTCGGCGACCCGCTGCATGAGGTCGCCCCAGGCCCGGGGCAGGCCGTCATAGCCACCGAGGTGGGAGACCGTCGCGACCTGCGTCGCCGGCATGCTCGAGGGGTGGAAGGTGATGCCGCCGGCCTCGACCTCGCCGTCCAGTGGCGCCGCGACGGGGAAGCCGAGCTCGAAGGTCATGCTCGCTCCCGGCATCCGGTGGTGCAGGGAGAAGGCCGGCCCGGCGATGGTGACGCCGTGCTCCTCCAGCGCGGGGACGAGGGCGGTGAAGCTCTCGTCGAAGATCGCGGCCATCTCCTCTGGGGCGACGTCACGGGCCATCCGCACGATCGTCGGGATCTGCTCGGTGGTGAGGTAGGTGACTTCGGTGTGGGGCTCGGCGAGGTAGCTGGGGGTGTCGGTCACGGTCGGCTCCTGACGTCGGATCGGTCCCTGTCGATCATCCACCCGATCGCCTGCGGACTCCACCGGGATCAGGGCAGTGACGCGGCCAGCGACTCGAAGCGCTCCCGGGTCAGGTAGGCCAGACGCGCGGTCTTGTCGCCGATGACGACCTCGTCCCCGAGCTCGAATCCGCTCTGCTCCAGGCGGATCAGGATCGCCCGGTTGTCGGCATCGGGCTCGCCGACCAGACGCTGGATGGCCGGGTCGGCGAAGACCCACGCGAAGATCCCCGCCCCGACCCGCAGGGCGTCCTCACCGGGTGCGACGAAGACGTGGGCTCCGAGGTCACCCTGCTGGACGGTGTAGGCCCCGGCGATCGGATCGTGCTCGGGCTCGTAGGTCTGCAGCAGCGCCACGGGGCGCCCGTCGTCCTCGACGATCCACGCCCAGTGCGCCTCGAGCGAGTCGACGAAGGCATAGATGTCGCGGATCTCCGCCACGCTCTTGTCGGCCATCCCCCAGAAGCGTCCGCGAGGGCGAGTGGCCCACTCGTGGATCATCGGGGCGTCGTCGGCGGGGCGAAGGGGGCGAAAGTCCAGGGTCGTCATGACATCTCCTGTGAATCGACGGTGGTCGAGGTGCGGAGGCCGCCCGCGGCCGATGCCTCGAAGCCACCGCCACTCGGATGGGTGGGCACCTGCGCGCCGGAACGCCACAGGTCGTGCTGATCGAGGGTGTGCGGCGAGTCGGGGGAGCCGTCGGCACCGAGCGGGACGACCCACGAGCTCGCACCGCCGAGGTCCCAGACGAGCCGGGCTGCCGGGCCGCGCCAGCACTGGTCGCTCAGCCCCGGGACGGCCGAGGTCGCGAGGACGCAGTCGCCGTCACCACCGAGTGGCCGAGGAGCCGGCCCGTCGTCGCCGACCACCACCCGGACGAAGGGGGCGAAGTGCCCCTTCCCCCACGTCCGGTCGTCGGGGGTGCCGGCCACTCGGTCCAGGGCCGTGGCGACGAGCTCGGGGATGGGCAGGCCGTGCTGCTCGCCCCGGGCGACGATCCGCTCGATGCACGCCCCGATCCGGGCGACCGGGTCGGTCCACGGGGCGAAGAGCGGCGGCAGGCCCGTCGGGGTGTGCAGTGCCTCGAGCCGGGGATGAGCGGCGACGAGGCGCACGAGCTCGGTCCGCCAGCGGGCAAAGAGTGCTGCGGCGGTGCTCCCTTCGTCCATGTGGCCGTCCCAGCCGAGCAGCCGGCGTCGCACCTGCGCGCCACCTCGACCCGGATCGACCTGGTGCAGCACGGACCGGAAGGTCGGCCACGAGCCGAGCCAGGTGTCCATCTGGAGGGCCATGAGGCCCTCGCGGTCCCACTGCTCGCGCTCCTCGAGCCGCTGCCTGATCCGCACCCCGCGGTGGGGCGGGGCGAACTCCTCGCCGAGGTCGGCCACGGACTCGCGCCGGTCGTTGGCGTGCACGACGACCTCACCCTCGGCCAGGTCCCGTCGGGCCGGCGGGACCGCGGTGGTGGTGCCCTCCTTCGTCACCATGCGGCCGGCGACGCGCTCGCGGACCCGGCCGTCGGCACCGGCGATGACGAGGGAGTTGACCGGCTCCACCCACGCGTCGAGCGCCTCGTCGACATCGTCCACGGTCCGCGCGAGGAGCAGCCGGCGCATGGCCCCGAGGCCGATGTCGCCGTCGACGCCGGCGGGGGTGATCGGGTACGGCATCGCACCGTCCCCGTCGGAGACCTGCTGGTAGTCGGCCATGGCGTGCGTGACGGCCCAGGCGACCGAGCCGGTCTGCCCGAAGTGCGCCACCCCGGGGACCCCGGGGAAGGCCAGCCCGGAGACGTCGATCGTCGGTGTCGACAGGCGCACCTGCTGGTAGATCCCCGGCGCCTCGAGCACGCGGTGGGGGTCGGCCGCGATCATCGGCCGACCGTGGGTCGTGCGCGACCCGGTGAGCGCCCAGGCATTGCTGCCGCCGAGGGGGACACCCTCGTGGCTGAGCAGGTCCATGCCCTCCTCGCCGAGAACCGCGCGCACGTGGCGCCGCCACAGCTGGTGCCCGAAGGAACCCATGAGCACGTGCTGGACGAGGAAGACCCCGGCTGCGGACTCCGGTCGCCAGACGTCCGGCGAGACCCCCGTGGCGGCGAACTCCGGTGCGCGCGAGGCGCCTTCGTCCATTCCCGCGTTCACCCCGTCGACGAAGGCGCCCAGCCACGCCTCGGTCTCCTCGTCCAGACCGGCGACCGCGGCCCGGGCCATGTCGGGCAGGCCGGTGGCCGAGGCGAAGTCGTCCCAGTCCGAAGAACCGAGGACGGCGGCCGCTGTGGCCGTCGACCGCCGTCGCTCGGTCTCCAGCTGCCAGGCCCGGTCGACCGCGGCCGACCAGCCCTGGGCGTGTGCGAGGTCCTCCAGCGTGGCGCCCCAGCAGTGCGGGACGCCCCACTGGTCGCGTCGGACCTGCCAGCTCATCTCAACCACCGGTGGGTGAGGTGCGAGGAGCGTCAGCGACGAGCCTCGAAGCCACCGCCTCGTGGAGCGGGTTGTCGAGCATCCCGGCCATGATCAGCGACCCCGCCGGGTCGGTGAGGTCGACCATCTGCAGCGTGTTGCGCAGCTGGAGCCGGTTGAGGCAGGAGTGCTCGAAGGACGGTCGGAGCAGGTCGAGCCGGGCCGCCCTCGGGTGGTCCTGCGCGTGCTCACGGATGCAGTCCGCGACAAGCGCCCAGAAGTCGTCCTCGGGCAGCACCGCGTCGTCGTCGAGGATCTCGGCGACGAAGCGCAGCACCCCGTCGATGACGTCGGTGAGGATCGACAGCGACTGCACCTCCGGGTCGAGGACGTGGCGGATCCGCTCGACCTCGGGCGGGAGCTCGCGCTCGCCCATGACGACGACCTCCTCACCGATGTCCTTCATGAAGACGCCGGTGGGGGCGTGGTCCTCGAGGACGAGGATGACGTTTTCCCCATGGGGCATGAAGGCGAGGTCGTGCACGCCGAGGCAGTGCACGATCGGCCGCAGGTAGGCCCGCAGCCAGCGCCGCACCCACTCACTCGCCGTGAGGGAGCTCGCGTCGATGAGCGCACCGATGAGCGAGGCCCCGTCCTGGTCCCGGTGCAGCAGGGCCGTCATCGACAGGACCCGCTCTCCCGCAGCGAGCTTCGGCATCGGGGACTCCCGCCACAGGGCCGCGACCATCTTGGTGTGAGGGTTCGACGAGCCGAGCGCGTGGTAGGCGTCGCCGGTGTAGCCGATGGCCGCGACCTCGCGCAGCACGCGGAAGCCGCAGGCGGTCAGCTCGGGGTCGCCCGCGACCACCTGCGCGACCCAGTCGTTGATCGCGGGCGTGCCCTGCATGTACCTCGGGGAGAGGCCGCGCAGGAAGCCCATGTTCTGGATCGCCAGCGCGGTCTTGACGTAGCAGCGCTCGGGCCGGTCGACGTTGAAGAAGGTGCGGATCGACTGCTGCGCCCGGTACCGGTCGGAGGTCGTCCCGAGGTGGATGATGTCGCCGCGGGCGATGTCCGCGGCAAAGGTCACCGCGAGCTTGTGGTCCCACTGCCACGGGTGGATCGGCATGAGCAGATAGTCCTCGCGGGTTTCCCCCTTCGCCTCGAGACGAAGGGAGAACCTCGCCAGGTCCGCCTCGTCGAGCTCCCCGGCGTAGAGATCCGCCTCGGTGAGGTCCTCCGCCACGGAGAGGTGCGACAGGGAGCGGCGAACCGCCACCCAGACGAGGTGGATGTCGGCTCCCGCCTCGGGGGACCACGCCGCGTGGTCGGTCGCGGCGAATCCGATCCGGCCGTTGTTCGCGACGAAGGCGGGGTGGCCCTCGGTCATCGCGCCCTCGACGGTCTGGAAGCCGGCGTCGACGAGGTCCGCGCTCGTGTGCCGCTCGTGGTGCCACTTGTGGGCGAGGCTCGCGAGCGTGCCGCTCAGCTCCTCGAGGTAGGTCGAGCGCAGGTGGTCGGGGATCCCGAGCTCGTCGTGGAGGTCGCTGACGACGGTGAGCGCGTCGATCTCGGTGGTCCGGCCATCGACCGCGCGCTCGAGGCTGGCCGGAGCCACGCGCCAGTGCTCCGGCGCGTGCCGGGTCGCGGCGAAGGTGTAGCGGGCGCCGCCGGTGGTGATGCTCCACCGACCGTCGTCGGTCGCCACGGGGGCCAGGAGTCGCTCGTGGGTGAATTCGCCGAGCGCCTTGGCGGCGAGGTGCCGGTGGGCCCGGGCCATGACGCCCGGCTCGAGGTGCGCGACCTGCGGGCTGCGGTCACGTCCGTCCCCGTGCTCCAGCTCGCTCGCGGCGAAGTCCGCCACCGTGCAGAAGCTGAGCAGGGCCTCCTTGTCCGGCAACGTGATCCGACGGTCGACGACGAATCCGGCGGCAGCATTCTTCGCGTGGATGGCGTGGTTGCGCGCGTCCGGCTCGACGACGACCTCGGTGACCTCCGGGTCCCGGAAGCAGAAGTGCATCACCGCGCGGAAGACCTGCGAGGTCAGCCCGCGCACCGGGGTGTCGGTCGGGGCGACGAGCACGTGCATGCCCAGCTGGCCCGGCGCGACCGGGTAGTGGGCGGCGAGGACGCTGTGCGCCGGGTCGTAGGTCTCGGCGAGGAAGGTCGCGCGCCCGTCGACCCGCCCGAGCCACTGCGCCTCGTGCGGGGTGGCGTGGATCTCCTCGACGGCCTCCCGCGTCTGCTGCGCGCTCCAGCCCTGCATGCCCCAGAAGGTCGACTTCGGGTGGGTGACCCACGTGTGGAGGAGCTCGGTGTGTGCGGACGGGACCACCGGCTCGAGGGTGACCCGCCCGATGGGGGTGATCATCGCGTGCGCGCTCATCGGCCCACCTCCACGGCGACACCGGTCGTCCGTTGAGGTGCGGGGCGGACCGGTGCCTCTCCTTCCGCCCGTTGAGTTGCGAGGCCGTCTGCGGCCGAGCCTCGAAGCGGCGTGCCCGTCGAGGCTCCTTCGTCGCACCTCAGGGAGCGTGTCGGCGACACCACGGGGGAGCCGATCTCCTCGACCCCGAAGTGCTGGAAGGCGATCCGCTCCTCGATGGGATAGACCTCCCGGCCGGTGATGGCCGCGATGATCACGGAGTTGCGGTAGGCCCCCATGCCCAGGTCGGGGGCGAGGACGCTGTGGGTGTGCTCCTCGGCGTTCTGCACGAAGATCCTCCCGTCGAGGTCGACGCTGTAGTCGGACCCGGTGTCGTAGCGGTCACGGGCGTCGCGGCGGATGCGGTCCGCGACGGGGGCGAGGAAGTCCGGCGTCCGCGGTCGGTAGCCGGTGGCGAGGACGAGCCCGCCGCTGGTCACGGTCACTGCGGCGTCCTGCTCCTCGTGGTGCACCTCCAGGGTGTAGGAGCCGGAGCGCGGGTCCCAGCTCGCCTCGCGCACCTCGCTGTTCGTCAGCAGGGTGGTGGGGACGGGCCGGCCGCTCTCGACGCGGATCCGGTAGAGGGTGTCGTAGATCGTGTCGACGAGGTCGGCGCTGATCCCCTTGTAGAGGGTGCGCTGCTCCCGGCCCAGCGCATCGCGTCGCTCCATCGGCAGGGCGCGGTGGTAGCGCGCGTACTCGGGAGAGGTCATCTCGAGGGTGAGCTTGGTGTACTCCATGGGGAAGAAGCGGGGTGAGCGCGTCACCCATGTCAGGTGGTAGCCGTGCTCGGTGACCCCCTCGAGCAGGTCGAGGTAGATCTCCGCCGCGGACTGGCCGCTGCCGACGAGCGTGATGCTCTCCCGGGACTGCAGCTCGGCGCGGGCGTCGAGGTAGCCGGCGCTGTGGGTCGCCGGTCCGTCGAGTCCCTCGGCGACGGGCGGGACCATCGGCTCGGTCCCGATGCCGAGGACGACGTGCCGGGCACGAAGGGAGGTCGTGGACCCGTCCGCGCGACGGGCCGTCACGAGGTAGGTCCCGTCGCTCTCCTGCTCGACCGAGGTCACCTCGTGGCCCCAGCGGATCGTGTCCAGCTGGTCGGCGACCCACCGGCAGTACTGGTCGTACTCGGCACGAAGGGGGTTGAAGTCCTCGCGGATGTAGAAGGGGTAGAGCCGTCCGACCTGCTTGAGGTGGTTGAGGAAGCTGAAGCGGCTCGTCGGGTCGGCCATCGTCACCAGGTCGGCCATGAAGGGAACCTGGATGCTCGCGCCCTCGAGCATCATCCCGGGATGCCAGGCGAAGTCCTCCCGCGACTCGAGGAAGACCCCGTCGACGTCCGGCAGGTCATGGGTCAGCGCGGCGAGACCGAGGTTGAAGGGCCCCAGGCCGATCCCGACGAGGTCGTGGACCCGCTCACTCATCGCGCCACCCCCGCCTGGACGCCTGCTCCTTGAGGCGCGAGGGCGTCCGCGTGGGGCCGGTCCACCGTTCGTTGAGGTGCGAGGGCGTCCACGCCCGAGCCTCGAAACGAGCTCACTGCGACCTCGTCCATCGCATCCTCCTCGAGCAGCCGGTCGCCCATGGCGGAGAT
>JBQGNO010000127.1:0-9198 GCA_052087725.1 Janibacter sp.
GCGGTGTCCCCCGGGCAGTCCGCGGAGGTCCCCCAGGGGGATCTGCCGGGGGCCGGGGCGCGCGAGGCGGCGCGCAGCGCCTGAGCCGCGGACCCCACGGGCACTATCGCGTCGGGCCGACCCCGAGGTCGGCGCGCTGCGGTGCGTGGGCGCCGGTGCGGGCGACGGTGAGCGCGGAGGTGTCGATGCCGCGGGTGATCGCGGGCGTGACCGCAGCGCCGCGGGCCTTGCGCAGGCGGGAGCGGGCCTCGGGGCCGCCGATGAGGCCGGCATCGAGGAGCCCGGAGAGCAGCCCGGCCATGAAGGAGTCGCCGGCGCCGACCGTGTCGGCGACCTCGACGGCGGTGCCGGGCAGGTCGACGACACGGCCGGAGGGCAGGATCGCCAGGACGCCACGGGCCCCGCGGGTGCACACGACGAGTGCCGGGCCGAGGTCGCTCCAGCCCCGGCACCAGTCGGCGAGCCCCTGCGCGTCGAGCGGCCGCCCGGCGAGCCACTTGAGGTCCTCGTCACTCGCCTTGACGACATCGCTGGCGGCGACGCGGCGCTTCACCTCCTCGAGCGTGGCAGCACGGTCCCGCACGAGCGAAGGGCGGATGTTGGGGTCGTAGGAGACCGTCCCGACCCGACGTCCGCCGCCGCGCATCGCCGCGAGGACGTCGACCCCGCCCGGTCGCATCAGGGCGCCGATCGACCCGGCGTGCAGGTGCCCGGTGCGCTCGGGCAGCTCCGGCACGCGCCACGTGATGTCGAAGGTGTAGGTCGCGCCGCCCCGCTCGTCGAGGGTGGCGGTCGCCTCCGAGGTGTCCTCCGCGCGATCGCTGCCGGGGACGATGTCGACCTCGGCGTCGGACAGGCGGGCCCCGATGGCGGCGCCCCCCTCGTCACGACCGAAGTGGGTGGCCAGGGTGGTGCGGTGACCCAGCCGGGCGAGCCCCACGGCGACATTGAGCGGGCTGCCACCGACATGCCTCGTGCTCGACCCGTCCGGGGCGCGGACGACGTCGATGAGGGACTCGCCGATGACTAGGGTCCGGCCCGGTGCGGATCGGCGTCCCGCCACGGTCAGGCGCGCAGCTCGGGGGAGAGGCGCTCGACCTTGGTCAGGTTGTGGTGCGCCTCGACGATCCGGGTGGTCCCGGACTTGCTGCGCATGACGAGCGACTCGGTGGTCGCCCCACCGGCGCGGTAGCGCACGCCCCGCAGCAGCTCACCGTCGGTGATGCCGGTCGCGACGAAGTAGCAGTTGTCGGTGGTGACGAGCTCGTCGGTCGTGAGCACCTGCTCGAGGTCGTGCCCGGCGTCGGTCGCGCGCTGGCGCTCCTCGTCGGTGGTCGGCCACAGCCGCCCCTGGATCGTGCCGCCGAGGCTCTTGATCGCACAGGCGGTGATGATCCCCTCCGGGGTGCCGCCGACCCCGAGCAGCAGGTCGATGCCGGTCTCCGGGCGGGCCGCCATGATCGCGCCGGCGACATCGCCGTCGGAGATGAAGCGGATGCGGGCACCGGCGGCACGGACCTCCTCGGCGAGCTCCGAGTGGCGCGGCCGGTCGAGCATGACGACCGTGACGTCCTCGGGCCCGGTGCCCTTGGACTTGGCGATGCGGCGGATGTTCTCCGCGACGGGCAGGCGGATGTCGACGCTGTCGGCGGCCTCGGGGCCGGTGACGAGCTTGTCCATGTAGAAGACGGCGCTGGGGTCGAGCATCGTGCCCCGGTCGGCGACGGCCATGACGCTCACGGCATTGGTCATCCCCTTCGCCGTGAGGGTGGTCCCGTCGATCGGGTCGACGGCGACGTCGCAGGCCGCGCCCTGGCCGTCCCCGACCTCCTCGCCGTTGTAGAGCATCGGCGCCTCGTCCTTCTCGCCCTCACCGATGATCACCACGCCGTCCATGCGGACGCCGGAGATCATCGATCGCATGGCATCGACGGCGGCGCCGTCGGCGCGGTTCTTGTCACCGCGGCCGACCCACCGGCCACCGGCGAGGGCAGCGGCCTCGGTGACCCGGACCAGCTCCATCGCCAGGTTCCGGTCGGGGTGCATGACCCCGGCGCTGGGGACGGGCGTGCTGGACTGGCTCATGGTTCTCCTCCGCGGCAGTGGTGCTCGTCGGTCCAGAGCCTATCTGCCGCGCTCGGGGGCGCGTGCGACCATGTCCCCCATGAGTTCCGCTCCAGGTGACCCCGTCGAGCCGCCGGCGCCGCAGGCGCCGCCGGCGCGTGGCGCGAGCCACTACGCCAAGGGCACCGCGGCCAACATGGCGCGCTCCCTGGTGGTCATCCTCGCGATCGTCCTCGCGATCTTCTTCATCTCCGGCCGCGGCAACACCCGCACGCCCGAGTCGGTCGACGTCCCGGGGACCGCGCAGCACCGCGCCGCCCAGGCGGACCAGCCCTTCGCCTACCCGGAGGACCTCCCGGAGGAGTGGATCGCGACCACCGTGCGCTACGAGAAGTCCACGAGTGACGTCATGACGTGGAGTGCCGGGTACACGACGCCCGATGAGGAGCATGTCTCGATCCGGCAGGCCGCCGAGGCCGATGACGCCTGGCTGAAGACCCAGACCAATGACGGCGACACCGCCGGGACGGTGACCACCAAGGACGGCCGCGACTGGGTCAAGCGCGACCTCGACGGCGAGGGCGAGGAGCAGCGCAGCCTCGTCCACGAGCCGACGTCGAAGGGCGACCTGACGACCGTCATCACCGGGACGGGCAGCTGGGAGCAGCTCGAGGGCTTCGCCGACCGTCTCGTCGAGGCCGACACGGGCGCGAAGGGCGGCTCAGCCGGCTGAGTCCGTCGCGGCCTGCTCCTCGTCGCTCGAGGCGAGACTCGCCTCCGCCTTGTCCAGCCAGGACTCGCAGTGGGCAGCGAGGGCCTCGCCCCGCTCCCACAGCTGCATGCTCTCCTCGAGCCCGGCCTGGCCCCCTTCGAGCCGGGCCACGAGCTCCACGAGCTCCTGCCGTGCCTCCTCGTAGCCGAGGTCGGCGACGTCGGTCTGCTCCTGCTCATCTGCCATGGCGCCCACTCTAGAAGGCCACACCGTGGCCGGGGAACGAGCTCCTAGGACATGACTCGCGGGTACGACGACACTCGGGGCGGGTGGGCGATGTCCAGGCCCGGGATCTCGGGCTTGCGGTGCTGGACTACGCCTGTATCTGTCGTCGTACCCGCGAGTCACTTCGTCGGACCGGGCCGAGGTGGGTCACGAGCCGGTGACCCGCACGGCGAAGTCCCCGTCAGCGACGGTCACGCGCAGCAGCTCATCCACGGCAAGGGCCTCGCGGCTGGCGACGACCTCCCCTTCGGGCCGCTGGACGATCGCATAACCGCGCTCGAGCGTCGAGGCGGGAGAGAGGACCCGGGCCTGGGCCCGTAGGTGGGTGATGCGGTCGCGATCGCGGTGCAGCCGCGCCTCGAGGCGACCGTGCGCCCGCCGGTGCAGCGACTCGATGACCTCGCGCTGGGCGCGCACGAAGGCGGTGCGATCGGTGAGGACCGGCCGGGAGGTCAGCTCGACGAGGCGGCGGCGCTCGCGGTCCACGTGGGTGGCCAGGCTCGTGCGCGCCCGGGTGTGCGCGTCGGCGATGCCGGCCCGCTCGGCGGCCGCGTCGGGGCAGACGAGCTTGGCGGCATCGGTCGGGGTGGAGGCGCGCACATCGGCGACGAGGTCGAGCAGCGGGGTGTCGACGTCGTGCCCGATCGCGCTGACGACCGGAGTCGAGGCGGTGGACACGGCGCGGACCATCGTCTCGTTGCTGAAGGAGAGCAGGTCCTCGACGGACCCGCCGCCACGGGTGACGATGATGACGTCGACGTCCTCGAGCGCGTCGAGCTCGGCGATGGCGGCGCTGACCTCGGTCACCGCGTTGGCGCCCTGCACCGCGACCTGCCGGATGGCGAAGGGGAGGCCCGGCCACCGGCGGTGGGCGTTTTCCACGACATCCCGCTCGGCGGCACTCGCCCGGCCGCAGACCAGTCCGACGCGGCGGGGGAGGAAGGGGAGCGCGCGCTTGCGGGAGGGGTCGAAGAGGCCCTCGGAGCGCAGGTTCTGCTTGAGGTACTCGATGCGGGCGAGCAGCTCGCCGACCCCGACCGGCCGGATCTGGCGCACGTCCATCGACAGCGAGCCGCGCTGGGTCCAGTAGCTCGGCTTGGCCTGGACGACGACGCGGGCCCCTTCGCCGAGCGGGGCGGGCATGGCGTCGAGGGCGTTGACCCGCACCATGCACGACAGCGACATGTTGACGTCCGGGTCGCGGAGGGTGAGGAAGGCGGTGCGCGATCCGGGCCGGCGGTTGAGCTGGACCACCTGCCCCTCGACCCAGGTGACGGACATCTTGTCGACGTAGTCGGCGATCTTCATGCTCAGCACCCGCACCGGCCACGGCTGCTCCGCGGTGGTGTCGGCGGCCTTGTCGGGCAGGGGTGCGCTCACGGGCGGGCCTCCCTTCGCGGGGGGCCCGTGGGCGGGAGGAGCGCGGTGCCGTAGGCGAGCATGTCGATGATCAGTGCCTGCTGACCGCGGTTGCCGCTGTTCATGTCGATGTGGCTCGTCTCGAGGCGGACATTGGCGACGGCGACGGCGCCCTGGGCCGCGGCCTGCTCGAGCATCCGCAGGGTGGCGAGGCGTCGAGCGAGGTCGACCTGCTCGTGGAGGCTCTGTGCGTGGCCGCCGACGATGTTGCGCCAGCCGGTCGCCCAGCGGGAGGGGAAGTCCGCGGTATAGGCCACGCTGCCGTGCACCAGGACCGTCGGCCCGGGGTGGCCGGGGACCTCGGTGCTCAGCTGGATCAGGTGCGCCAGCCGCGGCTCCCGGTCGGCGAGGAGCTCCTGGGTCGCCTTGCGGCGGCGGAAGCCGACGACCAGGGCGTAGGTGGGGAGGGCGAGCGCGAGCGCGACGACGAGGAGGCAGCACAGGCTCCCGACGACGATCCCGGCGAGGTCGCCGGACTCCATCAGGGCTGCTCCGGCGCGACCTGCTCCAGCACCACGGCCGTGCCGTAGGCGTAGATCTCGGCCGCGCCGGGCGCGACCGAGGCGGTCGTGAAGCGCACATTGACGATGGCATTGGCGCCGAGGTGCTCCGCATGCATGATCATGCGGTGGATCGACTCGTTGCGGCTCTCGGTGAGCAGCTCGGTGTAGGCCTGCAGCTCGCCGCCGGCGAGGTTCTTCAACCCCGAGAGGAGGTCGCGGCCGAGGTGCTTCGCGCGCACGGTGTTGCCGTTGACCAGCCCCAGGGTGCGGGTGATGCGGGCCCCCGGGACTGTCTCGGTGTTGCTGAGGAACATCGGCTTTCTCCTGCTCGTCGCCACGTGTCGAAGGGCTCAGTCAATCAGGTTCCGAGCAGCGCAGTTCAGGGGAAGGGCGACAGTCAGTGGGTGTTCAGAGGTCTCGCCTATGGTGGAGGGCATGACCACCAGTGCAGACATGTCCGCCGACTCCGACGCCGGGCAGAGCACCAAGCGCGTGCTGCTCGCGGCCCCGCGGGGCTACTGCGCGGGGGTCGACCGCGCCGTCGTCAGCGTCGAACGCGCGCTCGAGCTCTACGGCCCGCCCGTGTACGTCCGCAAGGAGATCGTCCACAACAAGCACGTCGTGACCACCCTGGAGAAGAGGGGCGCGATCTTCGTCGAGGAGACCGACGAGGTCCCCGAGGGCGCGACCGTCGTCTTCTCCGCGCACGGGGTCGCTCCCGTCGTCCACGACGAGGCCAAGTCCCTGAGCCTGAAGACCATCGACGCGACCTGCCCCCTGGTGACCAAGGTGCACCGCGAGGCCGTCCGCTTCGCCGATGACGACTTCGACATCCTCCTCATCGGCCACGAGGGCCACGAGGAGGTCGTCGGCACCTCCGGCGAGGCCCCGGACAACATCACGCTCGTCGAGGGCCCCGACGATGTCGCCAATGTCGAGGTGCGCGACCCGGACAAGGTCGTCTGGCTCTCCCAGACGACGCTCTCGGTCGACGAGACGATGCAGACCGTGCGCCGCCTGCGGGAGCGCTTCCCCAACCTGCAGAGCCCCCCGAGCGATGACATCTGCTACGCCACCCAGAACCGCCAGCTCGCGGTGAAGGAGATGGCCCAGGACTGCGACCTCATGCTCGTCGTCGGCTCGCGCAACTCCTCCAACTCCGTGCGCCTCGTCGAGGTCGCCATCGAGCACGGGTCCCGCGACGGGCACCTCGTCGACTACGCCGAGGAGATCGACGAGTCCTGGCTCGAGGGCGTGCAGACCGTCGGGGTCACCTCCGGTGCGTCCGTCCCCGAGCTCCTCGTGCGCGGCGTCCTCGACTACCTCGCCGAGCGCGGCTACGGCGATGTCACGCCCGTCGTCTCGGCGGAGGAGAGCCTGCTCTTCTCGTTGCCCAAGGAGCTGCGCAAGGACCTCAAGTCCGCGGGCATGGACGACAAGATGAAGCACGACGCCGGCTCCCTCGAGGACGCCGGCCAGCTGCACTGAGTCCCGGCACGAGTCACAGCCGAGAACCCACCGCCTCGGCCGCCCGAGGGGCGGCCGAGGCGAGCTCGTCCTGGGCCGCTTCGCTGACCTCCTCGCTGCGGTAGGTGATAGCCACCGCGGCGACCGGGTGGCCGGCGCGGTCGAGCACGGCGGAGGCGACGGAGGACAGCTCGGCCGAGACGCTGCCCACCTCGAGCGCGTACCCCCGGGCACGGACCGCCACGAGCTCACGACGCAGGGCGGATGGCGTCGGTGGGCCGTCGTCGACCATGACCGAGGCCGAGGGGTAGAGGGCGGTGACCTGCTTGCGGGGGAGCGCGGCGAGCACGGCCAGCCCGCTCGCGGTGAGCGTCGCCGGCAGGCGCACCCCGACATCCGTGACGAGCGAAGGGCGTCCCGCCGCGCGCTCCTCGATGACGTAGAGGACATCCCGTCCGCTGAGCACAGCGAGGTGGGCGTTGTGCGTCGTCGCATCGACGAGGCGCTCGACCAGAGGGCGGGCGAGACGCTGCAACGGGTCCTGGCGCTGGTAGCCGGCACCGAGCTCGTGCACCGCCGCGCCGAGACCGTAGGTGCGCTCCTCCGCGTAGTGGACGACGTAGCCGTGCTCCACGAGCACCGCCAGCAGGTGATAGGTCGAGCTGCGCGGCAGCCCGAGCGCCCGGGCCAGGTGCGCCGCGGGGATCGGCTCGGCACGGCTGGCCAGGTGGGTCAACGCGCGCAGGGCGTGCCCCGCGGCCGTCGCGTTCGCCATGGGGTCTCCTGCGGGTCGGTGTGGTGACGGGACGCGGGTGAAGGGAGGGGTGTGGCCCGACTCAGGCCGAAGTCCGCACTGTGCACCCGGGTGGGAGATGCACCCGGTCGTGCGGACTTCGCGCCAAGGGCCGCCCCCTGCCTTCACCCGCGGCACGAGGACAGTGTCTCGCATCCCAGACATTAATGCCCCCAGAGCCCACCCCCACGAGCGCCGTGGCCGGTTTCATGGAGACATGACCACGCAGCAGCAGACCACCACGGCCGTCGTCATCGGCGATGGCCCCCTGACCGTCGACCAGGTCGTCGCCGTCGCCCGCCACCACGCTCCCGTGTCGATCAGCGACGCCGCGTGGGAGCGGGTGCGCTCCGCCCGCTCGGTCATCGAGGGCCTCGCCGAGGACACCGTCGCCCACTACGGGGTCTCGACCGGGTTCGGTGCCCTCGCGACGACGCACATCCCCCACGAGAAGCGCACGCAGCTGCAGCGCTCGCTCGTGCGCAGCCACGCCGCGGGCAGCGGCGCCGAGGTCGAGGACGAGGTCGTGCGCGCCCTCATGCTCCTGCGGGTGCAGACGCTGGCGACCGGCCGCACCGGCATCCGTGAGGAGACTCTGCGCCTCTACCTCGCGCTGCTCCAGCACGACATCAGCCCCGTCGTCCACGAGTACGGCTCGCTCGGCTGCTCCGGTGACCTGTCCCCGCTGAGCCACTGCGCGCTCACGCTCATGGGCGAAGGGAGCGTCCGTGTCGCCGGCGGCGACGAGCTCGACGCGGCCACGGCGCTCGCCGAGGCCGGGCTCACCCCGGTCGAGCTCCACGAGAAGGAGGGGCTCGCGCTCATCAACGGCACCGACGGCATGCTCGGCATGCTCTGCCTCGCCGTGCACGACCTGCGCGACCTGCTCGTGGGCGCCGACATCGCCGTCGCGATGAGCATCGAGGGCCTGCTCGGCACCGACGACGTCTTCGCGGCCGACCTGCAGGCGCTGCGCCCGCACCCCGGCCAGGCGAGCTCCGCCAGCAACATGCGAGCGGTCCTCTCCGACAGCCCGATCCGCGAGAGCCACCGCGACCCGGAGGCCTGCGCGCGCGTCCAGGACGCCTACTCCCTTCGCTGTGCGCCGCAGGTCCACGGTGGCGCCCGCGACACGGTCGAGCACGCCGCGACCGTCGCCGGCCACGAGCTGGCCTCGGCGATCGACAACCCCGTGATCACCCCCGACGGTCGGGTCGAGTCCAATGGCAACTTCCACGGGGCGCCGGTCGCCTACGTTCTCGACTTCCTCGCGATCGTCGCCGCTGACGTCGCGAGCATGAGCGAGCGGCGCACCGACCGCTTCCTCGACGTCAAGCGGAGCAACGGCCTCCCGCCCTTCCTCGCGGACGACCCCGGCACCGACTCCGGGCTGATGATCGCCCAGTACACCGCCGCCGGGATGGTCTCGGAGATGAAGCGGCTCGCCACTCCCTCCAGCGTCGACTCGATCCCGAGCAGCGCCATGCAGGAGGACCACGTGTCGATGGGCTGGGGTGCTGCCCGCAAGCTGCGCCGCAGCGTCGACGCGCTCTCCCGGGTCGTGGCCATCGAGCTGCACACCGCAGCGCGGGGGATCGCGCTGCGCAGCCCCCTTCGTCCATCGCCCGCGACCGGGGCCGTCATCGACGCCCTTGCCGCCCACGGTGAGACCGCGCCAGGCCCGGACCGTTTCACCGCCCCCGACCTGGCCGGCGCCCACCTCGCCGTCGTCGACGGGTCCGTCCGGGCCGCGGCCGAGTCCGTGACCGGTCCGCTGCGCTAGTCCAGCCCAACGACCCGACCCACAAGGAAGTGTGATCACCATGGACGGAGCCCGTCCCGTGCGTGCCGCCCGCGGCACCGACCTGACCGCCCGCAGCTGGCAGACCGAGGCACCGCTGCGCATGCTCATGAACAACCTCGACCCCGAGGTCGCCGAGCGCCCCGAAGACCTC
>JBQGNO010000128.1:0-8963 GCA_052087725.1 Janibacter sp.
GCAGGCGCACCGCGTGCACGGGCACTCCCGCGACCTGCGCACCCCGCGCGCCGTCCGGGTCCTGCGTCGTCGCGTCGGGGACCGGGCCCAGGCCCGCCTCGTCCCGGGCCGCGCCGATGAGCTCCGCGGTGCGGGTCGCGGTCCCGCTTGGGGCGTCGACCTTGCGCGGGTGGTGGAGCTCGACGACCTCGACCGACTCGTAGAAGCGAGCCGCCTGCTTCGCGAACTGCATCATCAGCACGGCGCCGATCGCGAAATTCGGGGCGATGAGCACACCGACGCCTCCGACGGACTCGACCTCGGTCCGCAGCTCGGCGGCCTTGTCGTCGGTCCAGCCCGAGGTGCCGACGACGGCGTGGACCCCTCGCTCGACGCAGTGGCGGACATTGCGCTCACTGGCCGCAAGCACGGTGAAGTCGATCGCGACCTGTGCCCCACCGAGGTCACCGAGGTCGTCCCCCTCGTCGAAGCGGGCGACGAGCTCGAGGTCGTCCGCCCCCTCCACCGCCTCGCACGCCGTCGCACCCATGCGCCCTGCGGCGCCGATCACTGCCACCTTCGTCGTCATGGGCCCACCCTACGAGCGGCGGGAACCGCCCTTCGACCGGCACCGCCGGACATGCTGCCGCCCACGGTTGTTTACCTTGTGTTCACCCGAGTGCTAGAGTCGTAGGTGAACACAACGTGAACAAGAGGTGTCCACCATGACTGTTACCCCGCTGAAGAAGACGACCGACGCCACGCGTCCGGCTCCGCGCCTGACCTGCACGTGGGTGCCCGTCCGCGGGACCGATGGCCGGACCCACATGGAGATGCGCTGGACCGACGAGTCCAAGCGCCCCGCGCGCTCCGCGGCCTGACCGGCCCCACATCCCGGGAAGCCCCGAGCCCGCACTGCGGCCTCGGGGCTTCCTCATGCTCGCCTCACGGTCTGTTCACCGAGGGAAGTCGATCACGCGCTGCGCCCACGAGCCGATGACCTTCGCGTCGCCCTCATCAGGCACCAGGATCGCCGCCGACACGGCAATGTTCGTCGTAGCGACATTGTCCTCGTTCTTCTTGCCGTAGATCTGAGCGTCAGCCTTGGACTGCCGCCATATGTAGTCGCTCTCGAGGTATGCCCGACTCTTCCATTCCTGATTGGTGAAGACGAGCAGCCCCTCCTTCACCCGGATCGTGCGCACCGACCCACCGGGACCAGTCCGGTCCTCAGCCCCACCCCAGGCACTCACCGAGTGGGCAATTCGGTCGACCCCCTCTCCCGACCGGTCTGCTTCCTTCCGCAGGTCGGAGAGGGCCCTGTTCACTGACAACCTTGGTGCCTTGCCCTTCTCGATCCAGGTCTCGAGCTGGGCATCAGCCCGGGCAGCACGCTCCAGATCGCCCTCATCGGGCGTGGCCTCATCCGCCGGAAGCGCCGTCGGGCGGGCCTCCTTCGATGTCAGGAAGACGAAGGAGTTGCCCTTCCACGTGTCGGCTGCTCGCTCCTTCTCGTAAACCTCGAGCACCGGTCCATTCTCGGCGGAGTGCTCAGTGGAGGTCTCCAGCACGGTCCACAGCGGGTACGAGTGTTGTGAGGTCTCGAATACCTCTTCAGCAGTGGTGTGGAGTGGCTCTTCCGCCTCCTCCGTGGACTTCTTCACCTTGCTCGTCCGTGTCACGACCTTGTCGAACGTGAGGTGTGGTCCCGTATCGGCGAGCTTCCACCCGCTGGCGTCACCCGAGTGCGACTTCTTGATCGCCGCGTTGTTGCGGTCGTCGTAGTCGTCGAGCATCGCCTGCGCGTCCTCTTGCTGCAGCGGAACGACCCCGGGGGTCTCCCCGTGCTCGACCGGCCTCGGGACCGAGCACCCCGCGACGAGCACGCCCACCGCACCGATCGTCACGACGCGCTGGGCCATGGTCGAGCCCCGCGACGGAGCGGGGGTCGTCGCAGCCGGCTCGGCACCCAAGACACCGCCCCGAGCACGCCCCGCACGACGACTGCGGCGGCCGAGGACGATGACGCCCGCCAGCAGCAGGAGCCCGACGAGCGCGATGACCAGACCCACGACAAAGATCCCGGGCAGGGCATAGCCGAAGCCGACCTGCGGAGCCTCCCCCTTCGCCGTTGCCGGGAGGACCACCACCTGCACGGCCTCGTCCTCGGTGAGCGGGACGGCCACCTGCTGCTCGCCCGGACCGGTGACCTGCTCGGTCCACACGGAGAGCTCGCTCGGGGGCGTGCTCGGGTAGGCCCGCTCCCCCTTCGCCGCGCTGGTGTCGCCGATGCCGTCCGGGGCGAGCCCGGTCACCCTCGTGCGGGCCACGTCGGTGACGTAATCCTCCACGTGCACCGGGTGGCCGGCACCGATGAAGACGTCGCCTTCTCCGGCGGCGGCCGTGACCACCAGCTCGAAGCCGGCCACGTCGAGCAGATCGGGAGAGGTCGTCACGACGCTCTCACCGTCGGGCACGGCAGCGGGCTCCCCTCCCCACGTGTCATCCGGACCGATGACGACCGCCACCGCGATCCCCACGACGACGAGCAGCACTGCGACGAGTCCGGCGAGGAACCGCACGGCCTTCATTGAATCTCCCCCAGGGGTGGCGTGCCCCACCCGTCCGGCGGAGTCGGGCCCACGGTAGAGCGGGCAGCCCTCTCTCGCAGCGCGAGTGTCCACAGGCGGTGATCCGTGCCGGAGGACGACGAAGGGGGCCGACCCTCCTGGCGTGGAGAGCCGACCCCCTACGGGGACCCGATCGGGTCAGGCGTCCTGGGAGTCCTTCGACTCGCCGGAGTCGCTGGAGTCGTTGTCGTCGCCACGGCGACGACGGCGGCGACCGCCGTCGCGGCCACCCTCACGGTTACCGCCACGACCGCCCTCGTCATCGCCCTTCGCGCCGGAGGCCATCTCGGCCTCCTGCTCGGGGGTGAGGACGGCGGCGAGGCTGAGCTTGCCGCGCGGGTCGATCTCCTTCAGCTCGACCTGGACCTTCTGGCCGACGCCGAGGATGTCCTCGACCGCGTCGATCCGCTTGCCACCGACGAGCTTGCGCACCTCCGAGATGTGCAGCAGGCCGTCCTTGCCGGGCAGCAGGGAGACGAACGCCCCGAAGGTCGTCGTCTTGACTACGGTCCCGAGGAAGCGCTCGCCGACCTCCGGCATCTGCGGGTTGGCGATCGCGTTGATCGCATTGCGCGCAGCGTCGGCGGACGGGCCGTCGACCGCACCGATGAAGACGGTGCCGTCGTCCTCGATGCTGATGTCGGCGCCGGTGTCCTCCTGGATCTGGTTGATCATCTTGCCCTTCGGGCCGATGACCTCACCGATCTTGTCGACGGGGACGTTGACGGTGATGATCCGCGGCGCGGTGGGCGCCATCTCGTCCGGGGCGTCGATGGCCTCGTTCATGACGTCGAGGATGTGCATCCGCGCGTCACGGGCCTGGGTCAGCGCGCCGCCGAGCACCGAGGCAGGGATGCCGTCGAGCTTGGTGTCGAGCTGGATCGCGGTGACGAACTCGCGCGTCCCGGCGACCTTGAAGTCCATGTCGCCGAAGGCGTCCTCCGCACCGAGGATGTCGGTGAGGGCCGCGTACTGCGTCTCACCGTCGACGGTGTCGGAGACGAGACCCATGGCGATGCCGGCCACCGGGGCGCGCAGCGGCACACCGGCGTTGAGCAGCGACATCGTCGAGGCGCACACGGAGCCCATGGAGGTCGAGCCGTTGGACCCGAGGGCCTCGGAGACCTGACGGATCGCGTAGGGGAACTCCTCGCGCGTCGGCAGCACCGGCAGGAGCGCGCGCTCGGCGAGCGCTCCGTGGCCGATCTCGCGGCGCTTCGGGCTGCCGACCCGACCGGTCTCACCGGTCGAGTAGGGCGGGAAGTTGTAGTTGTGCATGTAGCGCTTCTTGGTGACCGGGCTCAGGGAGTCGATCGTCTGCTCGAGCTTGAGCATGTTCAGCGTGGTGACACCCATGATCTGGGTCTCGCCGCGCTCGAAGAGCGCCGAACCGTGGACCCGCGGCAGGATCTCGACCTCCGCGCCGAGGGCGCGGATATCGGCCAGGCCACGGCCGTCGATGCGGACCTTGTCGCGCAGGATGCGCTGGCGGACCTGCGCCTTCTGCACGGAGCGGTACGCGGCAGAGAGCTCCTTCTCGCGGCCGAAGTACTGGCCGGGAGCCTCCTCGGTCCCCGCCAAGGAAGCCTTCATGGCGTCCTTGATCTCGTCGAGACGGTCCTCACGCTCGGCCTTGCCGGCGATCGTCAGCGCGGTCGCGAGGTCGCCGGAGGTGGCGGACTCGACTGCGGCGTAGGCGTCGTCCTCGTAGTCGAGGAAGATCGGGAACTCCTCGACCGGCTTGGCAGCGCGGGTCGCGAGGTCGGCCTGCGCGTCGCACAGGACCTTGATGAACTTCTTCGAGGCCTCGAGGCCCTCGGCGACGACCTCTTCGGTCGGAGCCTGCTTGCCCTGGTTCTGCACCAGGTCCCAGGTCGCGAGGGTGGACTCGGCCTCGACCATCATCACCGCGACATCTCCGGTGTCGGTGATGCGACCGGAGACGACCATGTCGAAGGTCGAGCGCTCGGCGTCGCTGAAGTTGGGGAAGGCGACCCACTGGCCGTCGATGAGCGACACGCGCACAGCACCGATCGGGCCCGAGAAGGGCAGACCGGAGACCTGGGTCGAGATGGACGCGGCGTTGATCGCGAGGACGTCGTACTGGTGGTCCGGGTGGACCGACAGGACGGAGATGACGACCTGGACCTCGTTGCGCAGTCCCTTCTGGAAGGTCGGGCGCAGCGGGCGGTCGATGAGGCGGCAGGTGAGGATGGCGTCCGTGCTGGGACGGCCCTCACGGCGGAAGAAGCTCCCGGGGATGCGGCCGGCGGCGTACATCCGCTCCTCGACGTCCACCGTCAGGGGGAAGAAGTCGAGGTGCTCCTTGGGGCTCTTGCTCGCGGTCGTGGTCGACAGGAGCATCGTCTCGCCATCGAGGTAGGCGGCGACAGCGCCACCTGCCTGCTGGGCGAGGCGCCCGGTCTCGAACCGGACGGTGCGGGTGCCGAAGGCGCCATTGTCGATGGTGGCTTCGGCGGCAGTGATCTCAGGACCCTCCATCGGGTCCTCCTTTTCTCTCTACGTACCGGGAGCATCGTCGTTGTGCCCCGGTGTGTGCGTTCAGTGGTGACAGTGTTCAGTTGTGGTTGGCCCGGGGTTCGCATGGACCCCGGATACGCGAAGAAGCGGCCCCCGTTGACGGGAACCGCTCTTCACGACGTCTTATCGGCGCAGACCGAGGCGCTTGATCAGCGCGCGGTAGCGCACGATCTCGGTGCTCTCGAGGTAGCGCAGGAGGCGGCGACGCTTGCCCACGAGCACCAGCAGGCCTCGGCGGCTGTGGTGGTCGTGCTTGTGGTCCCGCGAGTGCTCGGTGAGGTCCTTGATGCGCTGCGTGAGCATCGCGATCTGCACCTCGGGGGAGCCGGTGTCGCCCTCGTCGGCGCCGTACTCGGCAATGATCTGCTTCTTGACGTCAGCGGTCAGCGGCATGCTGCGACACTGCTCCTTCTCTGGGTTGTTGCGCGGCGCGCCCGGGCTGGTTCACCGGGGCTCTGTGGATCCGCGGCCGATCTAACGGCAACTTGAGCAGATTAGCAGCGGTGGACGCGGCTCCCCTAATCGACGAGCTTCCGTCCACGCTGCTCCACGGGGCCGCCTCGACTAGAGCGAACACCTGTGTCAGAAGCTGATCATGCATCCCCGCGACGGACTCCTAGGCTCTCGGCCTGGCTGCTGCGGTCCAGTGGCCTGTGGTTCGCCTACGGTTACTACGCCGTCTGCGCACTGCTCTCCCTGGTCTTCGTGCTCAGATTCGTGACCGAGACGAAGGGGGTTGAGCTGGAGGACATGGCCTGACCGCTGCGAGATGGCGACCAGGCCCCTTCGCGGAAGGCCTCCGGTCACGGCCTAGCCTCGAGCACCATGTTGAAGTCGTTCGCGGCCGCCCTGCGGATGCTCCGATAGCCGGCCTCGACGAGCACCTCGCGCAGGCGCGCCTCACCGGCCTGCGACCCCAGAGCCAGACCCACCGGCTGGGAGAGTGAGTTCGGCGTGCAGAGGAAGGTCGATGCGGCGAAGCTGATCGCCGCCATCGGTACGGTCGCCAAGGTCGTCGCCAGGTCATCGCCCGCCAGTGGCTCCACGAGGACGAGGGTGCCGTCCTCGGCGAGCGCGTGCCGCGCGTGCGCGCCGGCCCCGACCGGGTCCCCGAGGTCGTGGAAGGCGTCGAAGAAGGTGATGACGTCGACATCCTGGTCGGGATACCCGTGACAGTGGCCGATCTCGAACCGGACGCGCTCGGACACCCCGGCCTCGGCGGCCCTCCGACGTGCGGTCTCGATCGAGGCAGGGTGCACGTCGTAACCCACGAAGCGCGACGCCGGGTAGGCGGCGGCCATGAGGATCACCGGGACCCCGTGCCCGCACCCGACGTCGACGACACGCGCACCGGCGGTGAGCTTCTCGTGCACCCCCGACAGGGCAGGGATCCACTCCGGCACGAGGCTGGTGCGGTAGCTGACGCCGAAGAACCGCTCGATCGACTCGAAGGTCGCCGGGTCCTGCGCGCCCCACGGGATGCCCTCCCCGGTGCGGAAGGCCTCGACGAGCTCATCCGTGCGACGGTGCAGCCCACTGATGAGCGGAGCCGCCCCGATCATCGACGCCGGTGACTCGTCGGAGGCGAGGACCGCCGCGTGCTCGGGCGGCAGGGTGAAGGTGCCTGTTGCCGGGTCGTACCGGACGAACCCGACCGCCGCCTGCTGGGCCAGCCACTCCCGGACGTAGCGCTCGCCCATCCCGGTGGCGCCAGCCAGCTGCGCGGGCGTGGTGGGGCCCCCGTCCGCAAGGGCGGCGTAGAGACCCGCTCGGTCACCGATGACCATCATCGCGGCGGTGGCGCCGCCCGCCAACATCGCGCCCACCTGCTGCGCGAAGGCGACCACCTGGTCCATGTCGATCGTCGTGGTTGTCATGACTCCTCCTCGAGGTTGCTGGTCACGACATCGTGACCGCGCGGACTTTCACGGGACTTTCACCACCCGGTCGGGCACTGTGGGAGGGATGCCCGACCTTCGACTCGGTGTGCTCGGTCCGGTGGAGGCCCGCCGCGGCGGTCTCCAGCTGCGGGTACCACCCGGTCGACAGCAGGCGGTGCTCGCCCACCTGCTCGTCCACCGCGGGGGTCCGGTGTCGGCGGACGCCCTCATCGAGGCAGCCTGGGGTGATGACCAGCCCCGCGACCCGCCGGCGGCCCTGCACACGGTGATGTCCCGTCTGCGGGCCCGGCTCGGCGACGACCTCATCGAGCGCACGGGCGAGGGCTACCGGCTGTCACCGTCCTCCGGATGGCTCGACGCCGACGACTTCGAGGAGCTCGTGCGGCTGGCCGCTGCCAGCGACGCGGCACGGGCACGTGACCTGCTCGGGCGCGCGCTGGCCCTCTGGAGGGGGCCGGCCTACGGCAACCTGGCGGACTCCCCCTTCGTCCGGACGGAGTCCGCTCGCCTCGACGGACTCCGGATGGACGCGATCGAGGCCTACGCCGGTGCCTGCATCGACTGCGGTCACCCCGACGCGGCCATCCTCGAGCTCGAGACCCTGGTGGCCGAGCAGCCCTTCCGGGAGCACGCGATGGAGGTTCTGCTGCGGGCACTGCTCCACACCGGACGCCGGGCCGACGCGCTGGCTCGCTTCGACGACCACCGCCGCATCCTCGCCGACGAGCTCGGACTCGACCCCTCCCCCACCGTCCTCGAGGTCCGGGACCAGCTTCTCGGAAGGGCGGCGTCGTCCCGTGCCGGACCGCAGCCGGAGCTGCCCCCGTGGCTGGACACCTCGACCGCCTTCATTGGGCGCGAGGAGGAGCTCGCCGACCTGGTCAGCATGGTGACGACGAGTCGCCTGACCGTCGTCACCGGCCCCGGCGGCGTCGGCAAATCGCGTCTGGCCGCCGAGTCCCTGCCGGCCCTCCACCGCCGTCTCGGGCTCCCCGTCGCGGTCTCCGAGCTGGCCGACACCTCCCTCGGGCACGTGTCGGCCACCCTCGCCGAGAGCCTCGGACTGCGGGGGCGCACGGGTACCGGGACCGACACCCTCGTGGAGTACCTCGTCGGCGCGCCGCACCTCGTAGTCCTCGACACCTGCGAGCACCTGCTGGACGAGGTGACACCGCTCGTCGCCTCGCTGGTCCGCCGGTGTCGCGGAGTGCGCGTCCTCGCCACGAGTCGACGCCGTCTGGGAGTGCCCTCCGAGCACCTGCTGCCGCTGGGGCCGCTGCGCGTACCCCCGGCCGGGCCGAGTCCCGAGGAGCCCGCCGACTCGGCCGCCGTGCGTCTCCTCACCGACCGCGTCCGCCGACTCCGGCCCACCTTCGTCGTCACCCCGGACAACGTGCAGGACATCGTGCGGATCTGTCGTCGGGTGGACGGTCTGCCCCTGGGCCTGGAGCTCACGGCAGCCCGGGTCGCGACCATCGGCGCTGCTGAGGTCCTCGGCCCCGACCCGGGCTCCGACGGGGGGCTCGACGAGGTAGTGGCGTGGTCCTACCGGTTGCTCGGCGAGTCGGACCGCGTCCTGCTGGCGACGCTGGCCGTCTTCGCCGGCGAGTTCACCCTCGACGCGGTGCGTGGCGTGACCACCCACCTCTCCGGCTGGTCGACCGACCCCCGCACGAGCCTGACGGAGCTCACCGAGTCCTCACTCGTGGAGAGCCGGATCGAGGGCAGCGCGGTCAGCTACCGGTTGCTGGACGTCGTGCGTGGGCACGCCGCAGACCGCCTCGCCGCGCAGGGGCGTCAGGAGGACGTCCGGCTCGCGCACGCCTCGTGGGTCCGGACCCTCGTGGCCGACGTCGCCACCGACTGGACGCACGTCGACGGCTCCGTGGCCGGGGGGCGTCTGACGGAGCAG
>JBQGNO010000129.1:0-8890 GCA_052087725.1 Janibacter sp.
CCAGAGGACGCCGCCATCGGTCGTGACGTCACCGACGGAGACGCCTGAGGGCATCTGCGGTCGGCCCCGACGGACCTGGCCGACGGAGGCCCCCTTCGCCGTCGTCGCAGGGAGGAGCAGACCGGCCCCGGCGGCGAGTGCGGAGGTGGCGACGGTGCGGCGGGAGAGCTCAGGCATGAGGGTGATGCTCTCGCCGCCAGATGACGCCGAGGTGGCCGCGACGTGGCCGGCGGGTCAGCCCTTGGCGAGCG
Organism: Janibacter sp.; assembly: GCA_052087725.1. Lineage (GTDB taxonomy): Bacteria > Actinomycetota > Actinomycetes > Actinomycetales > Dermatophilaceae > Janibacter. Next base: position 252 of record JBQGNO010000129.1, read on the forward strand.
TGCGGATGTCGGTCGCCTCGCTGCGCTCGGCGTCGGCCCGCTCGTCCTCGGTCATGCGCTGGGAGTCGATCTCCGCCTGCACGCGGTTGAGGTAGTGCTGCACCTCCGACTCCGTACGCGCGTCATCCCACCCGAGCTCGGCCGCGAGGATCCGTCCTGCCGCCTGCGCGGCCCGGACGCCCCGGTCCGGGGTCTCGATGGAGATCCGGGTGCGACGCGTGAGGACGTCGTTGAGGTGCAGGGTCGCCTCGTGGCGAGCGGCGTAGACGACCTCGACCGTGAGGTACTCCTCCGCGCCCGGCAGCGGCTGTGCGAGAGAACGGTCCTCGTCGATGAGGGCGAAGAGGTCGACCGCGAGCGAACCGTAGCGATCGAGCAGGTGGGTCAGCCGCCACGCGGGCAGGTCGTGCCGACGGCTCAGGGTGTCGAGCTGGTTGACCAGCGCCGGGTACCCCTCCGCGCCGAGCAGGGGGATGTGCTCGGTGACGCTGTCCGGGACGCCTGCCGAGAGGTCCTCGCGGGCGGCGTCCACGGCGTCCTGGGCCATGACCCGGTAGGTGGTGTACTTCCCGCCGGCGATGGAGATCAGGCCCGGCTGGGGCCGCGCCACGGCATGCTCACGGCTCAGCTGTGAGGACTCCTCGGACTCCCCGGCGAGCAGCGGCCGCAGGCCGGCGTAGACGCCCTGGATGTCGTCACGGGTCAGCGGGGTGACGAGCACGCCGTTGATCTGCTCGAGGAGGTAGTCGATGTCGGCCGACGTGGCCGCGGGGTGGGCCCGGGAGAGGTTCCAGTCGGTGTCGGTCGTGCCGATGATCCAGTGGGTGTTCCACGGGATGCAGAAGAGCACCGAGGACTCCGTGCGCAGGATCAGCCCGGTCTCGGAGTTGATCCGGTCCCGGGCCACGACGAGGTGTACGCCCTTGCTCGCGCGGACGTGGAATCGGCCCCGTCCCCCGGCCATCCTCTGGATGTCGTCGGTCCACACACCGGTGCAGTTGATGATCACCGAGGCGTCGACCTCGACCTCCGAGTCGGTCTCGACGTCGAGGACCGTCGCCCCGACGACGCGCTCACCGGCGTGACGCAGACCGGTGACCTTCGCGGAGTTGAGCACCGTTGCGCCGTAGGCGGATGCGGTCCGCACGACGGTCAACGTGTGACGCGCGTCGTCGCACTGGGCGTCGTGGTAGAGCAGGCCACCGTGGTGGGAGGAGGGCTTGAGCGCCGGCACGAGGCGGCGCACTCCCCCCTTCGTCATCTGCTTGGTGCGCGGCACCGACCGGCCGCCGCCCATCGTGTCGTAGAGCGTCAGGCCGGCCGTGACGTACGGACGCTCCCAGACCGGGTGCGTCAGCGGGTAGAGGAAGGAGACCGGCTTGACCAGGTGCGGCGCGATGCGGGTGAGCATCAGCTCGCGCTCCTTGAGGGCCTCCCGGACGAGACCGAAGTTCAGCTGCTCGAGGTAGCGCACCCCGCCGTGGAAGAGCTTGCTCGAGCGCGAGGACGTCCCGGAGGCGAAGTCGCGCTGCTCGACGAGCGCGACCTTGAGCCCGCGGGTCGCCGCGTCGAGGGCCACGCCGGCTCCGGTGACGCCTCCCCCGACGACGAGGACGTCGAAGGACTCCTCGGCGAGGGTCTGCCACGCCTGGGCGCGCTGCGCTGCTCCGAGGGCGAATGGGTGGTGCACGTATGACCTCCGGTGACTGGCGTGGGATGACATCCCCGAGCACGTCCACGCTACGTGGTCGCGCTCGCTCTCGACGAGCGCCGGCGCCGTGACTGCAATAACGTCGCCGGACCACCACGAAGCCACCCGCACCCAACCGCAGCAGGAGGATCATCGTGGGTCCGTCACTCGCCGACATCTGGATGTTCGAGACGATGGGCACGGCAACGCTCGTGCTCCTCGGATGCGGGGTGGTCGCCAATGTGGCGCTGGCCCGGACGAAGGGGGCCGACGGCGGCTTCCTCCTCGTGAACTTCGGCTGGGGTATCGCGGTCTTCGCCGGCGTCTACGTCGCCTACAAGTCGGGGGCACACATCAACCCCGCGGTGACACTGGGGATGGTGACATCCGGCGAGGGTCTGAGCGTGCTGCAGGTCGTCAGCTACTTCGGTGCCCAGCTGCTCGGAGGATGCCTCGGGGCCGCGCTGTGCTGGCTGGCCTACCGGGACCACTTCGACCTCGACGAGAGCGACCCGGACTCGACGCTCGCCGTCTTTGCGACGGCCCCCGAGATCCGCAACCCCCCGGTCAATGTCGCCACCGAGGTCATCGGGACCTTCGTCCTCGTCTTCGTCATCACCGCCTTCGCCAAGACGCCGAGCGATCTCGGGCCGCTCCCGGTGGCCCTGCTCGTCGTCGGCATCGGCGCCAGCCTCGGCGGACCCACCGGCTATGCGATCAACCCGGCACGCGATCTCGGCCCACGGCTGGCCCATGCCGTCCTGCCGATCCGCGGCAAGGGCGCGAGCAACTGGTCCTATGCCTGGGTCCCCGTCGTCGGTCCGCTCACCGGCGGGGCACTGGCCGGAGTGGCCGCCCGTGTGGTCGGCTACGCCTGACGCCTCGTGAACTCGACCTCCCTTCGCTCGTACACCGCCATCCGTCACCAAGGAGCCATCTCATGAGCAAGACCTACATCCTGGCCATCGATCAGGGGACGACGAGCACCCGCGCCATGGTCTTCGACCGTGACGGGCAGGTCATCTCCAGCGACCAGCTCGAGCACGAGCAGATCTTCCCGCGGGCCGGCTGGGTCGAGCACGACGCCCTGGAGATCTGGAACAACACGCGGCGGGTCATCGGCGGCGCGCTCGGCAAGGCCAACCTCAACAGCGGCCACATCGCCTCGGTGGGCATCACCAACCAGCGCGAGACCACGGTCATCTGGGAGAAGTCCACCGGCCAGCCGATCCACAACGCCGTCGTGTGGCAGGACACCCGTACCCAGGCCCTGGTCGAGGAGCTGGCGCAGGACGGCGGCAACGATCGCTTCCAGGACGTCTGCGGACTGCCGCTCGCGACGTACTTCGCCGGGCCGAAGATCGCCTGGATCCTCGACCATGTCGACGGCGCCCGCGAGCGTGCCGAGGCCGGCGAGCTGCTCGCCGGCACGATGGACACCTGGGTGCTGTGGAACCTCACGGGGGGCGCGGAGAACGACGGCGTCCACGTCACCGATGTCACCAATGCCTCTCGCACCATGCTCATGGACCTGCGCACCCTCGCGTGGGACGAGGCGAGCTGCGAGGCGATCGGGGTGCCCATGGGCCTGCTTCCCGAGATCCGCTCCTCGTCGGAGGTCTACGGCGAGTGCAAGCCGGGCGTGCTCAACGGGACGCCGATCTCAGGCATCCTCGGCGACCAGCAGGCGGCGACCTTCGGCCAGGCCTGCCTCACGCCGGGTCAGGCGAAGAACACGTACGGCACGGGCAACTTCATGCTGCTCAACACGGGCACCGAGATCGTCAAGAGCGAGAACGGTCTGCTCACGACCGTCTGCTACCAGCTCGGTGAGCAAGAGGCGGTCTATGCCCTCGAGGGGTCCATCGCCGTCACCGGGTCCCTCATCCAGTGGCTGCGCGACAACCTCGGGCTGATCACAGACGCGCCGGAGGTCGAGATGCTCGCCCTGAGCGTCGAGGACAACGGCGGCGTCTACTTCGTCCCGGCCTTCTCCGGACTCTTTGCGCCCCACTGGCGCCCGGACGCGCGCGGCGCGATCCTCGGGCTCACGCGCTTCGCCAACAAGGGGCACATCGCCCGAGCGGCGCTCGAGTCGACGGCCTACCAGACCCGTGACGTCCTCGATGCGATGCAGGAGGACGCCGAGCGCGCCGGCGGCCGGCTCACCGAGCTCAAGGTCGACGGCGGGATGGTCGCCAACGAGACGCTGATGCAGTTCCAGGCGGATGTCCTCGGGGTGGACGTCGTGCGGCCGAAGATCGCCGAGACCACGGCGCTCGGCGCGGCCTATGCCGCCGGTCTCGCGGTCGACTACTGGGAGTCAACCGACGAGATCGTCGACAACTGGGCCGAGGACAAGCGGTGGACTCCGCAGATGGACACCGCCGAGGTCGACCGCCTCCAGCGCAACTGGACCAAGGCGATCAGCAAGACGCTCGACTGGGTGGACGAGGACGTGAGCTGACGGGTTGTGCTTCAGACCGAGGTGAGGAAGGCCCGCACCCGCTCCATGAGCACCACGGCCGCCTCCGGGTCGTAGGCCTCGAGGGATGAGTCGGCGAAGAGGTGCTGGTCGCCGGGGTAGACGAAGAGCTCGGCCGTCGAGACCGAGTCGGCGAGCTCTCGCGCGGCCGGCAGGTCCTCGTCGAAGAACTCGTCGCCCTCCTTGCCGTGGATCTGCACCGGCACGCCCTCCGGCCATGCCTTGCCGAACTCGGTGACCGGGACGCAGGAGTGCATGAGCAGCGCTCCGCGGGCACCCGGGCGGGTCTGCGCGAGCCGCTGGGCGATCATCACCCCGAAGGAGAACCCGGCGTACACGAGATCGGGGCCCAACTCCTCGGCCGCGGCGGCCCCGCGCTCCCGCACGGCCTCGAAGCCTGCTTCGCGTGCGAACCCGAAGCCCTCCTCGATGGTGTCGAAGGTGCGACCGTCGAAGAGGTCGGGCGTGTGCACCGTGTGTCCAGCCGCGCGCAGGTCATCGGCGAACGCCCGCACTCCATCGGTCAGGCCCTGGATGTGGTGGTAGAGCAGTACTTCTGCCATGTCGGCGGTCTCCCTCAGTCAATGATCCAATGTTTTGGAACATTCGACGATGTTAGTCTATTTGACTGTGGTCGACAATGTTCCGGACTATGCGCTTGATGACCGGCTGCCGCTGACGCAACCGGGTCAGGTCAGAGCCATCGGCCACCCCCTACGCACCACGATCCTGCAGCTCCTCCACGAGCGGGCCGCGACCGTCACGGAGCTCGCGACCGCGGTGGGGCGGCCCAAGAGCACGGTGGCGCACCACGTCAAGGTGCTCGAGGAGAACGGCCTGGTTCGGGTCGTGCGCACGCGGAAGGTGCGGGCCATCGACGAACGCTTCTACGGACGCACCGCGCGCATGTTCCACGTGGCGCCGGAACCTTCCCCCACTAGCGACGACATGCCGACCGACTTCAACGACTTCGAGGTGGCCGCCCGCGAGTCCGTCGCCGCATTCGAGCGACACGAGCTCTGGGGATTCATCCGGCACGCGCGCATCCCGGAGGACCAGGCCTCGGCCTTCTGGGGACGGATGGCCGAGCTGGTTGCTGAGTTCGACCAGCTGCCGAGGTCCGGTGACACCACCTACGGGTTCGCGGTCGGCATCTACCCAACGGACCACCCGACGCTGCCACAAACGGAGTGAGGCACGCGCGTGCTCTCTGCGGGCACGCTGCGGCAGCGCATCCCACACAGCTCACGCCACGTGCAGGCCCTCGTAGTAGATCTCCAGCCGAGAGCAGTCATCGTCGACTGACGCCCTGCCGCGCCCGAGCAGCGGCGCTGCCTCGGAGGTGAATTCGGAGCCTGTCGGTGTGGTGAGTCGGACCGCGTGCGGCCTTCCGCCGCCCGGGTCCAAGCCGGTCGAGATGACCTCCGCCCGCCACCCCGGCTCCTCCTTGGCGAGGTTGTGCCGCTGACAGGCCCCCATGGCGTTGACCGCGCTGGTGGACCCACCCCGGGCGAAGGGAAGGACATGGTCGATCTGCCGCGCCGGGGTATCGCACCATGGCACCCGACAGGTCGCGTCACGCAGCCCGATCAGGTGCCTCAGACCGCCGCTGAAGAGTCGGCGGCTGGAGTCCATCGCCACGAGGTCGCGACCGCCGGGCGCGGTCCACAGGCGACGCAGCCAGGTGGCGGCCCCGGTGTCGCACAGGCGAAGCAGGTGCTCCCTGGCCATGGCGCCGGGTACGGCACCCCAGCCGGGGATCTCGGCCTCGTCACCGGACGTGTCGCGGCGCGTGCCCTCGCGTGCACCGTGGGCCTGCTGCGTGGTGGGCACGATCGCCTCCTCGCGCATGACGAGCCCGACCTCGACCGGCTGGACCTCGCCCTCTCCGCGACCGGACAGCCGCTCCAGGGCGGTGTCAGCCAGCCACGCACCACGGCCACGGTCATCAGCGGCGCGCGCCGCGTCCGTCTCCGGGTCACCGGTGGCCACATGGCGCGCCTGCTCCGCGGCCGTGAGCGCCGCAAAGGCCCCCACGACATCGGGGAGCCGCCCGAGGATGCTCAGCCGGGCCATGCCGTCCGGTGCGGGACGCACGCCGACATGACGCGAGGCAGCTGCTCGACGCCGCCGCTCCACGACGGCCTCCTGGTCGAGGTCGATGCAGACCCGCTGGGCCGCCGCCGTGAGCGCACGATCACCGAGCCTGGTCAGGTCATGTGCGAGACGTCGGTCGGCCTCGAGCCGGTCAGCACGAGACAAGCAGGTCGTCTCACGGACGACGATCGTGGCCCGCCACTCGCTGATCTCACCGGCAGTCAGCGCGGACATCGTCAGCGGCAGATCGTGGACGAGGGCCGTGGCGGCCCCCACGTGGCGGTCCGCCTGCCAGGGCGAACACCGACGGGCGAGGGCGACCTCCGTGCGAGTGGCGCTGCGGCGGCACGAGGCCTCTCGCTTCGAGATCTCCTCCCGCACGACCGCCTCCGCCGCGAGGTCGTCCCGGTCCTCGACGAAGCGTGCGGTGGCCCGTGCCTGCAGGGCGGCTGCCGCCCCCTTCGTCGCCTCGAGAGTGTCGACCAGACGGAGGAGATCGGCCTCGGACAGGCCGTCGATCGCGGCTGTGCTCAGGGAGTCACGGAGGCCATCGAGTCGGTCCGGCAGCACGGCGGCACCCTCGATCTCCGGTGCTCCGTCTGCCGACCGCTCGATCATCGCGCCTCCTGTGGCTTCCCTCCATTATCGAACACCTGTTCGATCAGGTCAAGAGGTCCAGCGCGCTATTTGTCAGACCCCACGGGCGGCACTTGGCCCCACACTTCACCCACTCGAGCAGCGTGGCACGCAGCACCGACATCCGGACCTAGGGTGTCCCCGTGACCGAGCCGACCAGCCACTACTTCACCGACTCCCCGGCAGCCACCGCCGAAGAGCGGCGACAGCTGCAGACCCGCCTCGCCGGCCGGGACGTGACCGTGGAGACCGCCGGTCGCATCTTCTCCCCCGGCGCCCTGGACCGGGCGACGGCGATCCTCCTCGACGAGGCGCCCGAGCCCCCTTCTGCCGGAGACCTGCTCGACATCGGCTGCGGCTGGGGGCCCATCGCGCTCACCCTGGCGATGCGCTCCCCCGAGGCGACTGTCTGGGCCGTCGACGTCACCGAGCGCACCCTCGACCTCACCCGGCGCAATGCCGCCGCCCTCGGCCTCGACAACATCCGCGCGGTGCGGCCCGAGGAGGTCCCGGCAGACCTCCCCTTCGCCGCGATCTGGTCCAACCCCCCGATCCGCATCGGCAAGCCCGCCGCCCAGGAGCTGCTGCGCACGTGGCTGCCCCGCCTGGCGAAGGGGGCGGACGCGCACCTCGTCATCGGCAAAAACCTCGGCGCGGACTCCTACGCCCGCTGGATCACCGACGAGCTCGACCTGCCGGTCGAGCGCACAGCGACGAGCAAGGGCTTCAGGGTGCTTCGGGCCAGCCGGCCCGCGGCGGATTGATCAGGTCGCCCTCGTAGGTGAGATCGGCATCCTCCCCCACCTCGAAGGCCTCGAAGCGGTCATCCGCAAGGACGGCATCGACGAGTGCTCGCGAGCCCGCGACGATCGTGCTGTCCCAGTCGATCTCGCTCGCCACGACCCACGCGTGATCGCCCGGCCAGATCATCTGCGGACTCAGCGGGGCGCGCCCCGGAAGGATCCCGAGCCCGGAGCGCTCGGGCCAGGTCGTGCGGGCAAGCTCGGCCAACGAGGTGGCGAAGAGGACGAAGTCCCGCTCGGACCACTCCAGGAAGGGCCCCTCCCTGGCGGCACGCTCCACCTCCGGCAGGAGGGCGCCGCGGCGCTCCGCCATCGCCGTCCGCCGAGCCCGCCGACGGCTCCACCAGCCCAGGAGTCTCGAGCCCGACGCGATGTAGGGCGCCCCACCGTGCCGGCACAGCTCACCCCAGCCCTCCCAGAATCCCGCCACCACCTCATCCGAGGAGTCGGTTGCCACGTCCAGATGCTCGGTCAGGGCCGCCAGCAGGTCCAGGTCGACCACACCCTCATCGGTCTGCCCGACCCGCCAGCCGTCGTCGAAGTCCACGCCCTGGTGAAGGTCCGCCAGCCGGTTCCACTGCACGAGCGGGTGCATCGCCAGTCCCTGCCGGTTGGCCACCCGGGACCAGGGCCAGTGGGTCTCCTCCAGCGTCGGGTTCATCCCGTACTCATCCGCGACCGTCAGGTCGTCACGCCTCGCCGGGACCGGGTGCAGGATCCGCGCATACGCCTCGAAGCCCGTCCCGGCCACTCCGCCCACTCTCGCCCAGTCTCCGATCCGGTCGAGCAGCCAGTCCCCAGCCGACACGTCACTCAACAGCTCCACGGGTCGAGCCTAGGCGTGCGTCACCGCTGCTTCGAGTAGCGCCACCAGTCCGGGTCGACCACCATCGCCGACCCGCCACCGGAGCGCTTCGGCTCGGCAGCC
>JBQGNO010000130.1:0-5187 GCA_052087725.1 Janibacter sp.
GCGATTGCGCGCCCAAAGCCCTGCGCTGCGCCCGTGACGACAGCGACTCGATCCGCATGGGTGTTCATGCCCTGTCCCTTCTGGCGTCGTTGCTGCCCAAGTGGATCTGCCGTGTCTGAATGTCTTGCGTCATGGTTGCTCTCTTTTCCACGCCATTGGTCGTGCGTTCGTTCATGAGGACATCGTCAGGCCGTGGGTGGCGCGACCTGGGCATACAACTTCGTGTCCTGGAACTCACTGATGGCGCTGGGACCGCAGAGGAGCCCATAGCCGCTCTGCTTCATGCCACCCTCCTCGAAGGCTTCGTGGATGACTCCCCAGCAGTTCGTCCAGACGAACCCTGCGCGGATGTTGCGCGCGACCCGTCGTGCCTGCCATTCGTCGGTGGTGAACACCGCGGCGCCCAACCCGAACGATGTGCCGTTTGCCAGACGAACGGCATCGGCCTCGTCATCGAAGACCTCGAACGTCTGGACCGGGCCGAACAACTCGTCCTGGACCAGAGGAACATCCAGCCGATCGACCTCGAGAAGTGAAGGTTGGTAGTAGGCGCCGCCAGGTCGGTCATCATCGACCACGACTCCGCCGCGGACAAGCACCTTGGCATACTGCTCGGCCTGGGTGACGAGCTCGTCGACCCGCGAGGCGCTGGCGGGGTCGATGAGCGGTCCGAGATCGCTGGAGGGGTCCTCGCTCGGCCCGACCCTCAGGTTCGAGATGGCGTCGACGAGAAGCGAGCGAAATCGGTCGGCGATGCCGCGCTGGACCAGCACCCGTGATCCCGTGAGGCAGAACTGCCCGTTCATCAGGCACGTGGCTGCCACAGCGTTCGCGACAGCCAGGTCCAGGTCGGCGTCATCGAAGATCACCAAGGGTGTCTTCCCGCCGAGCTCCAAGCTCAGTCGCTTGAGCGTCGGCGCACCGGCAGCGGCGATCGCCCGACCGACATGGGTGCTGCCGGTGTAGCTGATCATGTCGACGTCGGGAGAGGAGACGAGCGCGGGAGCAACAGTATTGGCGCCCTCGGTCAAAATGCTGATGACACCGGCCGGTATCGATCTCGTTGAGGCGACGATCTGCGCGATGAGGGTGTTCGTGAGTGCGGTCTGTCCCGGCATCTTCACCACCATGGTGCAGCCGGCCGCGAGTGCGGGGCCGATGGAGCGCATGGACAGGATGACCGGCGAGTTCCACGGCGTGATGATTCCGATCACGCCCATCGCCTCACGCCCGGTTTGGAAGTACACGCCAGGGCTGACTTCAGAGCTGCGTCCGCCGTCGAGGACGATGGCCGAGGCCGCGGAGTAGCGGAGCCAGTCGACGGTTGTCGAAACCTCCCAGGTCGTCTCGGGAACCCGCTTGCCGTTCTCGCGGGAGAGCATCAAGGCAACCTCGTCGGTTCGCTCTTCTAGCCGATCGGCGAGTTCGTGGATCGCCCGCGAACGAATCCGCGGATCTCGTGACCAATCAGTGAGGTCGAAGGCCCTTCGTGCGGCTTCGATCGCCGCGAGAGCTTCGCGCTCGCCAGCGTTGGCGAAGGTACCAATGGCTTCTCCCGTAGATGGGTTGGTCGTCTCGAGCTGCTCGCCCGAATCGCTCCATTCACCGGCGATGAGGTTGCGGCCGACCAAGTCAGTAGTGGTCGCCGCGAGGGAGTCGGTAGTCATGGATGAACGCCCTTTCTCTCCACCCCGGCGTCGTTGCCGAAGATGGGTCCGAGTCTGAAGCCCCCAAGATGTTCCCCGTCCAGGGTGATGGAGAACCGGAGACGTGAGTGTCACTTTAGTGACGTGAATGTCATGCTGTCAACGCCCCTTCGTGCGTTCGAGGCAGGACCCTTGCCAGGGGCGATATGTCCTCCCACTTCGGGGGGAGGTCCCTTGGCCCGAAGATCACCCCCGAGGCTGATCCGCAGGGCTGCCCGGGTCCATAGCGTTGTCCCCATGCGGACCACACCACGGACCATCACCGTCGAGGGGCTGACCCGACGCTTCGGGGACTTCACCGCCGTCGACCACATCGACTTCACCGTCGAACGGGGTACCATGGCCGGATTCGTCGGGGGCAACGGCGCCGGCAAGACGACGACCATGCGGATGATCATGGGCGTGCTGTCGATCAGCGAGGGGCAGGTCCTCTGGGGCGACCGGCCGATCACTGCCGCCGACCAGCGCGCCATCGGGTACATGCCCGAGGAGCGCGGCCTCTACCCCAAGCAGAAGGTCCTCGACCAGCTGATCTACCTCGGCCAGCTCAAGGGTCTGACCCGCAAGGAGGCCCGGGACTCCGTCATGGACCTCCTCGAGCGTCTCGGACTCGGCGAGCGGACCGACTCCACGGTCGAGTCGCTGTCCCTCGGCAACCAGCAGCGGGTGCAGATCGCCGCCTCGCTGATGATCGAGCCGGCCGCCCTCATCCTCGACGAGCCCTTCTCCGGGCTCGACCCCGACGCCGTGGACTCGATGGCCGATCTGCTGCGCGAGCACACCGCACGGGGAGTGCCGGTGCTCTTCTCCAGCCACCAGCTCGACCTCGTCGACCGGTTGTGCGACGAGCTCGTCATCCTGGCCAAGGGCCGGGTGCGGGCCACCGGGAGCCCGTCGCAGCTGCGCGGCGGGGCCCCCCGCCGCCACCGCCTCGTCGCCTCCCAGGATGCGGGCTGGGTCCGTGAGGTCCCGGGCATCGCGGCGATCGACGTCGACGGGCCCACCGCGATCATCGACGTCCCGGCCGAGTCGCAGCGCGAGCGGGACGAGGTCCTGGGCCGGCTCCTCGCCGAGGGGCTGCGCCGCGGAGGCATCTCCGAGCTCTCCCCGATCGTCCCGCCCCTGTCCGAGGTCTACCGAGAGGTGACGTCATGAAGACCAACCAGGCCTGGGCGGTCGTCGCCCAGCACGAGCTCTCCGTCCGCCTGCGGGACAAGACCTTCATCCTGTCCACGCTTTTCTCGCTCGTCCTGATCATCGGGGTCTTCGCCTTTCAGGCGTGGAACTCGAGCAAGGACACGACCTACGACCTGGCGGTGACCTCCCAGTCCCAGCAGATGGGGCAGACCGTGTCGACGTCCGCGCCGGACATCGACGAGAGCGTGACGATCGATCTCGTCGAGGCCGATGACGAGGCGGCGGCCGAGGCCGCGGTCATGGACGAGAAGGCCGACGCCTGGCTGCAGCAGACGGACGAGGGATGGCAGCTCGTGGGCAAGTCCGAGGTCCCGGGATCGCTCGAGGACATCGCCAGCCAGACGATCAGCCAGTCCGTCCTCGCCGCCAATGCCAAGGATGCCGGGACCGACCTCGCGAATCTGCAGGCCGGGTCGAGCGTGACCACCGACATCCTTGACGGGGACGCGGACCAGCAGGCCGCGGCCCAGGTCGTCGGGACGATCATGGCGGTCCTCTTCTACACCGCGGCGATGATCTTCGGGATGTACCTCGCGATGAGCGTCACGGAGGAGAAGCAGTCACGGATCGTGGAGATCATCGCGACGTCGATCTCCCTGCGCAGCCTGCTCTTCGGCAAGCTCATCGCGGCCGTGGCCCTGGCTGTCGGCCAGCTGATGCTCTACGCGGCAGTGGCGCTCGTCGGGGTGAGCTTCACCGACTTCGGAGCCATGCTGCCGGGACTGACCAGCGGGCTGCTCTGGTTCGTCGTCTTCTTCCTCGCCGGCTTCACCATGGTCGCGGCGCTCTACGCGGTCGCTGGCTCGCTCGCCTCGCGTCAGGAGGACATCCAGTCCACGTCGCTGCCGGTGACGATGATGATCATGGCGGTCTTCTTCGGTGCGCTCTTCGCCAAGGGGACGGCGGCCGACGTGCTCGCCTGGATCCCGCCCTTCTCCGCCCTGCTCCAGCCGATGCGTCTGGTCTCCGGCGAGAGCCAGTGGTGGGAGGCCCTGATCAGCCTCGGTCTCCTCGTGGCGGCCACGGGTGCGGTCATCCTCGTCGCCGAGCGGATCTACCGCCGGGCGTTGATGCAGACGGGCGGCAAGATCTCGTACACGGAGGCCTGGAAGGCCGAGCTCTGAGCGGCACCACAGACAGATCGGCCGGGCACCCGCAGGGGGGTGCCCGGCCGATCGCCGTGTCTGGGGTGGCTGGAGCGCAGAGACCGGACGAAGGGGGCGCTGGCCCCCTTCGCCGGTGGCCGGAGGGCGCGCGCCGGGCCGTCAGTCGGGCAGGACCCGCCGCAGGCGAAGGGAGTTGAGCACCACGAGGACCGAGGAGAGGGCCATGGCGGCCCCGGCGACCATCGGGTTGAGCACCCCCGCCATCGCGAGCGGGATCGCGGCGATGTTGTAGCCGAAGGCCCACCCGAGGTTTTGCTTGATCACCGTGAGCGTCGCGCGCGAGAGCTCGATCGAGCGCGGCACGGACTCGAGGTCCGCGTGGACGAGGACGATGTCGGCCGACTCCATCGCGACATCGGTGCCGGTGCCCATCGCGAGCCCCAGGTCGGCGCGCACGATCGCCGCGGCATCGTTGACGCCGTCGCCGACCATCGCGACCACCCGACCCTCCTCCTGGAGGCGCTCGATGACGTCGTGCTTGTCCTGCGGCCGGACGTCCGCGATGACGTGCTCGGGCTCGATCCCGACCGTCGCCGCGATGGACGTCGCATTGTGCTCGGCGTCGCCGCTGAGCAGCCAGACCTGCAGCCCCTCGGCGCGCAGGGCGCGGATCGCGTCACCCGAGGTGTCGCGGACCTCGTCGGCGACGGTCAGGGTGCCGCGGGCGATCCCGTCCCAGCCGACGAAGACCGTGGTCCCGGGGCGCTCGAGGGTGGCCAGCTCGGCCGGGACCTCGTCGAAGAGGTCGGCCCGGCCGACGGTGACGCGCGTGTTCCTGATCGAGGCGACGGCACCGGCACCCGGGAGACTCTCGAAGTCCCGGATCGCCGGGACCCGGATGCCCTTGTCGTGTGCCCGGCGCACGATCGCGCAGGCGATCGGGTGCTCGCTGCCGGACTCGACGGCGGCGGCCGCGGTGAGCACCGCAGCCGGGTGCAGCCCCGGGGCGGCAGCGAGGTCGACGACCTGGGCCACGCCCGTGGTGATCGTGCCCGTCTTGTCGAGGACGAGGGTGTCGACGCGGCGGGTGTCCTCGAGGACCTGCGGGCCCTTGATGAGGATGCCCTTCTGCGCGCCACGGCTCGTGCCGACGAGCAGGGCCATCGGGGTGGCCAGGC
>JBQGNO010000130.1:5197-8778 GCA_052087725.1 Janibacter sp.
AGCGCGCACGGGCAGGCGATGATGAGCACGGTCACGGCGACACCGAGCGCGGTGGTGGCCGAGCCGGAGCCGATCCACCACCCGATGAAGGTCAGCAGCGCGATCACGAGGACTGCGGGGACGAAGACCGCCGAGACCCGGTCCGCGAGACGCTGCACGTCCGCCTTGCCCGTCTGGGCCTGCTCGACGAGCCGCACGATCGAGGCGAAGGTCGTGTCGGACCCGACGGCGGTGGCCTCGACGACGAGGCGGCCGGAGGTGTTGACCGTGCCGGCGTCGACGACATCGCCACTGCGCACGTCGACCGGCAGCGACTCACCCGTGACGAGCGAGGTGTCGATGGAGCTCGAGCCGTCGATGATGCGGCCGTCGGTCGCGACCTTCTCGCCCGGACGGACGATGAAGTGGTCACCCACCTGCAGGTCGTCGAGCGGGAGGAGGACCTCGGTCGTCGCCCGGGTGCGCGAGTCGATCCGCTGGACGGCGACCCCCTTCGACCCCAGGTCCATCAGCTCGGTGAGGGCGGAGCGTCCCTCGTCCTTGCTGCGCGCCTCCATCCACCGGCCGATGAGGAGGAAGGCGGTGATCACCGCGGAGGTCTCGAAGTAGTAGTGCCCGCCCGTGCCGGCGCCGGTGAGCAGGGTGACGAGCGACCACAGGTAGGCGGCGCTCACGCCGATGCTGACGAGCGTGTCCATCGTCGAGGCGAGCTGGCGGGCATTGAGATAGGCCGCGCGGTGGAAGGGCCACGCGGCCCATACGACCACCGGGGTCGTGATGAGCCACTGCAGCCACGGGTTGGCCGTGAAGGTCCATGGGCCCATCGCGAGGACCACGACGACCAGCGCCAGCGCGCTCGCGACGATGGCGCGCCGCTGCAGGTCCCGGCGCGCGATCGGGGTGTGCGTCGGCGGAGTGAGGCGGGACTCGGGCTCGATGACGCTGGCGCCGTAGCCGGAGGCCTCGACGGTCCTGATCAGCTCATCGACGTCCACGGACTCGGGGTGGCTGACGCTCGCCTTCTCCGTGGCGAGGTTGACCGCGGCGTCGACGCCGTCGATCTTGCCGAGATTGCGCTCGATCCGGGCCGAGCAGGACGCACAGGTCATGCCCGTGATGGCCAGGTCGACGGTGCGCTCCGTGGGGCCCTCGGAGGCGGCCTCGGGGCGGGGATCGGTCACGGTCGACATCAGCAGGTCACCGGGTGTCCGGTCAGGCGGCGGCAGGTGGAAATACGCATGTCTCATCATCTCGGGTCGGTGCGGTGGGGCGGGGGAGGCGAAGGGGGCGCGTCGCCCCTGTCGTCAGGAGCGGACGAGGCGGGCGATCGCAGCGCTCGCCTCGGCGACCTTCTCCGCGGCGGCCTCGTCGCCCTCCCGGGCCGCGTCGACGACGCAGTGCCCGACGTGGTCCTCGAGCAGGCCGAGGCTCACGGCCTGCAGGGCCTTGGTGGCGGCGGCCACCTGGGTGAGGATGTCGATGCAGTAGGTGTCGTCCTCGACCATCCGTGAGATGCCGCGGATCTGGCCCTCGACGCGACGGAGTCGCTTGAGATAGGCGTCCTTGCTGCCGCTGTAGCCAGCCATGGGTCCTCCTGGGATCGTCGGGAACACCCATGATACCCCGTCAGGGTATCTATCCGATCATGCGGAAGAGCGGGCTGTCCGGCGGGATCGTCTCGATCGCCAGCGGTGAGGTGTCCATCCGGGCGAGGAGGGGCAGGAGGTCGTCGGGCTCGCCGAGCTCGAGGCCGACCACGGCCGTGCCGGTGTCGCGGTTGTTGCGCTTGATGTAGTCGAAGAAGGTGATGTCGTCGTCGGGGCCGAGGACCTCGTCGAGGAAGCGACGCAGCGCGCCCGGCTCCTGGGGGAAGGTCACGAGGAAGTAGTGCTTGCGGCCCTCGTGGACCAGCGCCCGCTCGACGATCTCCGCATAGCGGGAGACGTCGTTGTTGCCCCCGGAGACCACCGCGACGACGGTCGAGCCGGGGGTGAGGTCGAGGTCCTGCAGGACGGTCGTCGCCAGGGCGCCCGCGGGCTCGGCGATGATCCCGTCGGTCTGGTACATGTCGAGCATCTCGACGCAGATGGCGCCCTCGGAGACCGTCGTCAGCTCGGTGCCCGTGGCGTCGACGGCAGCATGGGTCAGCTCGCCGGCCCGGCGCACCGCGGCACCATCGACGAAGGGGGAGACCTCCTCGAGGTCGACCGGCTGCCCCGCGGCCAGGGCGGCGGCCATCGACGCCGCGTGCTCGGGCTCCACCCCGACGAGGCGCGTGGGCGCGGCGTGCTCAGCCATCCACGTGGCCATGCCACCGAGCAGACCGCCACCGCCGACCGGGACGGTGATGACATCGGGGGCCCGGCCCAGCTGCTGGAGGATCTCGACAGCGATCGCGCCCTGACCGGCCATCGTCTCCAGCGCGTCGAAGGCCGGGACGACGGCGGCCCCGGTGCGGGCCGCGTCCTCGGCGGCCGCCCGCGCGGCGTCGTCGTAGACCTCACCGGTGACGATGATCTCGACCATGTCCCCACCGAGGGCGGCGACGCGGTCACGCTTCTGCCGGGGGGTGTTGCGCGGCAGGTAGATCCGCGAGCGGACCCCGAGCCGCTGCCCGGCGAACGCCACGCCCTGGGCGTGGTTGCCCGCGCTCGCGGCGACGACCCCCTTCGCCCGCTGCTCCTCGGTCAGCCCGGCGATCAGGGTGAACGCCCCGCGCACCTTGTACGACCGGACTGGCTGCAGGTCCTCGCGCTTGAGCCAGACCTCGGCGCCCGTGACGGCGGAGAGTCGCTCGCTGCGCTGCAGCGGCGTCGGCGGGAGGAACTCGGCCAAGAGCGCCGCCGCCTCGTCGACGGCGGCGGCGGTCAGTGGGGATGCAGACGTCACGGGGGCCACGGTAGTCCGCGGGCACCGTGGCCGGTGGAGGGGCTCGCCTCCGGGTCGTCACACGACCGCGCGCGGCAGAGCGGGAGCGCAGCTGCTCGGCGCAGCCTGGTCGGCCCCCTTCGCAGGTCAGCCGTCGCTGCGAAGGGGGCCGGGTCACAGGAGGTCGAACTCGGCCAGCTCGTCCTCGGTCATCAGGCGGGAACGGATGAGGAAGCGCACTCCTTCGGGAGCCTCGACGGAGAATCCCGAGCCGCGGCCGGGAACCACGTCGACGGTCAGGTGGGTGTGCTTCCAGTACTCGTACTGCGCGACGCTCATCCAGAAGTCGACGGGCGTGAACCCTTCTCCGGTGAGTGTGCCGAGGTGGATGTCGGCCTCACTGGTGATGAAGTCCCCCGCCGGGTAGCACATCGGGGACGACCCGTCGCAGCAGCCGCCGCTCTGATGGAACATCAGCGGTCCGTGCCGCCGCTCCAGCGTGGCGAGCAGCGTAGCGGCTTCGTCGGTGAGGTCGACGCGTGTACCCATGGCGGGGACTCCCTTCGTGGTGGTGGTCAGGTGCCCGGGTTGATCAGAAGAAGCCGAGCTTGTTCTGGTCGTAGCTGACCAGCAGGTTCTTCGTCTGCTGGTAGTGGTCGAGCATCATCTTGTGGTTCTCGCGGCCGATACCGGATGATTTGTACCCACCAAAC
>JBQGNO010000131.1:0-8577 GCA_052087725.1 Janibacter sp.
AAGAGGTCATCCTGCAGGGACCGGACGGCCGCACCCGGGCGCAGGTCGAGGTGGACGGCACCTTCGACACTGCGTGGCTCGTGACCCCCGGCACCCTGGCCGAGATCGACGACGAGCCGGCCACGACCTCGCTCTTCCTCCGGATCGACGACGGGAGTGACGCCACCGCGACCCTCGACGCCGTGAACGAGCGGGCGGCCGGCATCGACGAGGGCCAGGTGAGCGGGGCAGCGCCCATCCGGGCAGCCAACATGCAGGCCCTCGACATCGCGCTGGCCGTGGTGCTCGCCCTCCTCGCGATCTCGGTGGTGATCGCGGTCGTCGGCATCGCCAACACGCTCTCGCTCAGCGTCATCGAGCGGACCCGGGAGTCGGCGCTGATGCGGGCGCTCGGCCTGACCCGCGGTCAGCTGCGGGGCATGCTCGCGATCGAGGCCGTGCTCCTGGCGCTCGTCGGCGTCGTCCTCGGGACGGTCCTGGGGGTCGCCTACGGCCTCGCCGGGGTGCGCTCCCTCTTCGGTGAGTACATGGCGATCGCACCGACCATCCCGTGGGGACAGCTGGCGGTCGTCGCCGTGGTGGCGATCCTCGCGGGGCTCCTCGCGTCGGTGCTGCCGGCGCGACGGGCGGCCACGGTCTCCCCCGCCCAGGCGCTCGCAGCCGAGTAGGGAGGCCGGGACCGGGCGGTGGGACGGCGCAGGGGGCCGTCCCACCGCCTCCGTCTCCTCAGCAAGCGCCATCCTTGGGGTGCGAGGGGCGCCGGCGACGAGCCTCGAAGGGTGTCGTACCACCGCGTTGTCGGTGCTCCCTCATAGCGTGGGGCGCATGAAGTTGATCCACACCTCCGACTGGCACCTGGGCCGCTCCTTCCACGGGGTGGGCCTGCTCGGTGCGCAGGAGGCCCATGTGGACCACCTCGTCGAGACCGTGCGGTCCGAGTCCGTCGACGCCGTCCTCGTCTCCGGCGATGTCTACGACCGGGCGCTGCCGCCCCCTGATGCCGTCGCGCTGCTGTCCGACGCGGTCACCCGACTCATCGACGCCGGTGCCGCCGTCGTCATCTCCAGCGGCAACCACGACTCCGCGATCCGGCTGGGCTTCGCCTCGGACCTGCTCTCGCGGGCCGGGTTGCACATCCGCTCCGATGTCGACTCCGTCGGCTCCCCGGTGATGGTCGGTGACACGGCGATCTACCCGATCCCCTACCTCGAGCCGGCCGCCTCGTCGGTGACGGAGGCGCTCGGGGTGGACCGACGCACGCACACGGCCGTCCTCGGCGCCGCCATGGATCGGGTCAGGTCCGATGCGGCGACCCGCGGCCCGCAGACCATCGCCATGGCCCACTGCTTCGCGAGCGGCGGGGCAGGCAGCGACTCCGAGCGTGACATCTCGACCGGCGGCGTGGCCATGGTGCCGACGAGCACCTTCGACGGGGTGGCCTATGCCGCCCTGGGGCACCTGCACGGCGCCCAGCAGGTCGATGAGCGGGTCCGTTACAGCGGCTCCCCCGTCGCGATGTCCTTCAGCGAGACCGGCCACACCAAGGGCTCCCTGCTGCTCGACCTCGATGCCGAGGGCGGGGTGCACACCGAGGTCGTGGAGGCGCCGGTGCATCGTCCGCTCGCGCGGGTACGCGGGACTCTGGACGAGGTCCTCGCCTCCCCGGAGCACGTCGCGGCCGAGGCGGCCTGGGTCCAGATCACGCTCACCGACGCGGTGCGACCGGTCGGGGCCCTCGAGCGGCTCTCCCGTCGTTTCCCCCACGTGCTGCAGCTGCAGTTCGACCCCCAGGGCGCAGTGGTGCCGGTGCGCAGCTATGCCGCTCGCGTCGCCCGCCGCGAGCCGCTCGAGGTGTGCTGTGACTTCGTCGCCGATGTGCGCCACGGTGCCGCGGCGGACGAGTCCGAGGCGCGCCTGCTCGAGTCCGCGCTCGAGGCGGGCCGGGCCGAGCGCACCGGACGTGAGGACGAGGGGCGTGCCCACCGCCGGGGCGCGGCATGAGACTGCACCGACTGACGGCGAGGGCCTTCGGCCCCTTCGTCGACGAGGTGGACCTCGACCTGGAGACGATCAGCGCCTCCGGCCTCTTCCTCATCCACGGGCCCACCGGGTCCGGCAAGACGAGCCTGCTCGACGCGATCTGCTTCGCCCTCTACGCCAATGTCCCCGGTGACCGTCGGTCGACGACGCTGCGCAGCCATCATGCGGCGCCCGACCAGCCCACCGTGGTCACCCTCGAGCTCACCGTCGCCGGGCGGCGGCTGCGCATCACCCGCAGCCCGGCCCACGAGCGCCCCAAGCGGCGGGGCACCGGGACCACCACCGAGCAGGCACGGGTCCAGCTCGACGAGTTCGTCCGGGGCGGGTGGACCTCGCTCAGCTCCCGCATCGACGAGTCCTCGCGGGTGCTCGATGATCTCCTCGGCATGGCGCTTGACCAGTTCCGCCGCGTGGTGATGTTGCCGCAGGGCGACTTCGCCGCCTTCCTCCGGGCCACCGACGAGGAGCGAAGGGAGGTCCTCGAGCGACTCTTCGACGTCACCGACTTCGTCGCCGTCGAGCAGCACCTGGTCGGGCGCCGCCAGGAGGCCCAGAGCACCGTGGCCCGAGTGCGCTCGGGGCTCGAGGGACACACGCTCCGGCTCGGCGAGCTCCTCGCCGAGACCGATGCTCCGCTGCCCGAGCTGGAGACCCCCCTCGAGGAGCTCGGCTCCGACGACCTCCTTGGGGCCGTGCGCGACATCGACACCGCCCTGGAGAGCCATGCCACCGAGCTCATGACCCTCGTCGACCGGGCCCAGCGCCGAGCCAGCAGTGCCCGCTCCGCCCACGGCACCGCCACGCACGCCGAGGACCTGCGGATGCGCGGGATCCGGGCGCGGACCTCCCTCACCCGGCTGGGCGGTGTCGCCGAGGAGCACGCGGCCCGACGAGGCGCCCTGCGTGGGGCGCACGACGCGGCCGCGGTCCTCCCCCATGTCGAGGCGCTCGACCGTGCCCGACGTGGTGTGGCCACTGCTGAGGCCGCCCACGAGGAGGCGATCGCCGACCTGCCCCTCGCCCGCACACAGGACGACCTGGTCGAGCTGCGGGATGCTCTGGCCGACCACGACGAGGCACTCGGCGCCGCACGGCACGAGGCCGATGCCCTCGGCCGGCTGCGTGCGCAGGCCCCACGGGCCTTCTCCCTCGTGGCCGAGCGCACCGCTGACATCGAGACCACGGCCGATGCCCTCGTCGCCGCCCACGAGCGGGCCGACGAGGTGCGGGCGAGCGCCCGGGAGGTGGCCGACGCCCAGGAGCGCCTCGACGAGCTCATCCCGCTGCTCGCCCGGGCCAGGGACCTGGCGACGGCCCGGGCCACGGTCGGTGAGGTCGCGGACGAGGCTCGCCGCACGACCGACGCCCGTCAGGCAGCGCACCAGCACTGCCTCGATCTGCGCGAGCGGGTCCAGCTGCTCGTGCAGGAGCGCCTGGACACCATGGCCGGTGAGCTGGCCAGCCAGCTCACCGACGGCGAGGCCTGCAGCGTGTGCGGAGCACTGGAGCACCCGACGCCCGCGCGAGTGACGCATCAGGTCACTCCCGAGCAGATCGATCGGGCGAGGACCGAGGCGGACGCCGCCGACACCGCCCTGGAGCGCGCCCGGACCACCGACGAGGCCACGACCTCCCGGCTCACCCTGGCCCGCACGCGAGTGAGTGACCTCGAGGCGCAGCTCGGTGGGGGCGAGTCGCCTGAGGGGGCCGGGCTCGCCGGCGACGACCTCGACGACCACCTCGCCCGGCTCGCTCGTGAGCGCACCGCACTCGTCGCGGTCACCGACCGCCGCGAGTCGATCGAGCAGGCACTGACCACCGCCGAAGCCGCCATCACCCGCGCCGAGACCGCACGCCACGACGCGACGGCCGGCCTCACCGAGGCCACCATCCGGCGGGACCGCCTCACCGAGGACATGGGCGTCACCACCACGCGGCTGGCCGAGGCCCTTGCCCGCCACGACGACCGGTGCCCCTGCCACGATCTCCTCGACGTTCCCGCCCCGACCTGGGGGCCGCCCACCCTCGAGGCGGTTCTCGACCGTGCTGCGTCCCGTCACCGCACCGTGCTCGAGGCGGTCCGGCGACTGATCACCTCCCGCGATGTGCTGGCGCGGGCCCGGACCACGCGTGAGGAGACCACGGAGCTGCTCGGACAGGCACTGACCGAGCGGGGCTTCGACGATGCTGCTGCCGTGGAGGCGGCTGCTCTGGAGCGCAGTGCCCTGGCCGGCCTGGAGCGACGGGTCGACGAGCACGAGCGCGCCCTCGCCTCGGCCGAGTCCGTCCTGACCGAGCCCGATGTCGTGAGTGCTCTGGCCAGCGGCCCGGTCGATCTCACGGCCCTGGCGGCCGCCGCCGACCACGCCCACCACGAGGCCGACCGCGCCGGACGCCGACAGGCCTCGGCACAGACGGTGCTGCGGCAGTTCGCCGCGGTCCACGAGCACATCGAGCGCTCGTGCACCGAGCTCGGTCCGGCCCTCGACGAGGCCGAGCTGGTGACCCGCATGAGTGCCCTCGTCACCGGGACGAGCACCGACAACGACAAGCGGATGCGGCTGTCGACCTATGTCCTCGCGGCGCGGCTGGAGCGCATCGTCGAGCTGGCCAACGAGCGGCTCCTGGACATGGCCGACGGCCGCTACGAGCTGGGCCACGACGACGGCGCCGCGCGTGGGCGGCGTCGTGGCGGACTCGGGCTGCTCGTGCGTGACCTGTGGACCGGTCAGGAGCGTCCCACGGAGACGCTCTCCGGCGGCGAGTCCTTCACCGCCTCACTCGCTCTGGCCCTCGGTCTCTCCGACGCCATCCGCGAGGAGTCCGGTGGCCGGGAGTTCGGGGTCCTCTTCGTCGACGAGGGCTTCGGCAGCCTCGACCAGGACAGCCTCGAGCAGGTCCTCGACATGCTCGATCATCTGCGTGACGGCGGACGCACCGTCGGCGTGGTCAGCCACGTCGACGAGATGCGCACCCGTATCCCCACCCAGGTCCGCATCGACAAGACACCCCAGGGCTCGAGCGTGCAGGTCCTCGGCGATGCCGCCGCCTCGGTCGCCTGACGCTCCTCCCCTTCGCGCTCTGCACGACAACCTCCGCTGAGCACCGGTATCAAACCCGTGCTCAGCGGAGGTTTATCGGGTGGCCCGATGTTCGTGGGGCGCCTGAGGTCACCCGAACCCGACCCCGACCCGGATCAGTCGATCTCGGCGAGCTCCTCGGGCGAGGGGCAGGAGCACACGAGGTTGCGGTCGCCGTAGGCACCGTCGATCCGGGCCACCGGCGGCCAGTACTTGTCCGAGGCCTCGACACCGACGGGGAAGACGGCGGTCTCCCGGTCATATGCACGATCCCAGTCCCGGACCAGTGAGGCGGCGGTGTGCGGGGCCCGGCGCAGGACGGAGGTGGTGACGTCCGCCCCCTTCGCCACGGTCTCGATCTCCTCGCGGATGGCGATCATCGCGTCGCAGAAGCGGTCGATCTCGCCCTTGTCCTCCGACTCCGTCGGCTCGATCATGAAGGTGCCCGCGACCGGAAAGCTCATCGTCGGGGCATGGAAGCCGTAGTCGATGAGGCGCTTGGCCACGTCGTCGACGGTGACGCCGGTGTCCTTGGTCAGCTGCCGCAGGTCGACGATGCACTCGTGGGCGACGATGCCCCCGGGGCCGGCGTAGAGCAGCGGGTAGTGCTCGCCGAGCCGGGATGCCACATAGTTCGCGTTGAGCACGGCCAGCTGGGTGGCCCGGCTCAGGCCGTCGCCACCCATGAGGCGGACGTACGCCCAGGAGATCGGCAGGATGCCCGCGGACCCGTAGGGGGCGGCGCTGATCGGTCCGACGCCGCTCTCGGGCCCGGCGGCCGGCGCCAGCGGGTGGTTGGGCAGGTAGGGCGCAAGGTGCTCACGCACCGCCACCGGGCCCACACCGGGGCCGCCTCCGCCATGCGGGATGCAGAAGGTCTTGTGCAGGTTGAGGTGGCTGACATCGGCCCCGAACTTGCCGGGCTGGGCCAGCCCGACGAGCGCGTTGAGGTTGGCCCCGTCCACATAGACCTGGCCGCCGGCGTCGTGGACGAGCCCGCACAGCTCGCTGATCGTGTCCTCGAAGACCCCGTGGGTGCTCGGGTAGGTCACCATGATCGCCGCGAGGTCATCGCGGTGGGTCTCGACCTTGGCGCGCAGGTCGCCCATGTCGATGTCGCCGCCCTCGGCGGTCTTGACGACGACGACCTTCATGCCGGCCATCACCGCGGACGCGGCATTGGTGCCGTGGGCGCTGGCCGGGATGAGGCAGATGCGGCGCTGCTCCTCCCCCCGGGCCGCGTGGTGGGCCCGGATCGCCAGGAGACCGGACAGCTCACCCTGCGAGCCGGCATTGGGCTGCAAGGACACCGAGTGGTACCCGGTGATGTCGCTGAGCCAACCGCTGAGCTCGTTGACCAGCGCACGGATGCCGACGGTCTGGTCGTCCGGGGCGAAGGGGTGCAGCCCGGCGAACTCCGGCCAGGTGATGGCAGCCATCTCGGTCGTCGCGTTGAGCTTCATCGTGCACGAGCCGAGCGGGATCATCCCGCGGTCGAGCGCGAAGTCCCGGTCGGACAGACGGCGCAGGTAGCGCAGCATCGCGGTCTCGCTGCGGTGGCTGTGGAAGACCGGGTGGGTGAGGTACTCGCTCGTGCGCAGCAGCGCCGTCGGCCAGTCCGGCGTGACCCGGGGCGCGTGCGAGGCGTCCACCTCGTGCGCGTCGGCTCGCCCGTCGCCCGCGCCGAAGGCCGTGGCCACGGCGGCGACCTCGCTCGGGTCGGTCGTCTCGTCGACGGAGAGCAGGACCGTGTCCGCGTCATGGCGCCAGATGTTGACCCCGACGCGAAGGGCGGCGGCGACGACCGCGTCAGCACGGCCGGGGACCGTGACGCGCAGGGTGTCGAACCACGGGGCATCGCTCACCTCGACGCCGGCCGTGCGCAGCGTCTCGGCAAGGCTCACCGCGGTGCCGTGCACGCGCTCGGCGATCGCGCGCAGGCCCTCCGGTCCGTGGTAGACGGCGTACATCGAGGCCATGACGGCGAGCAGGACCTGGGCGGTGCAGATATTGCTCGTCGCCTTGTCCCGCCGGATGTGCTGCTCCCGGGTCTGCAGGGCGAGCCGGTGGGCGGCCTTGCCCTCGGCGTCGACGGAGACACCCACGAGCCGGCCGGGGAGAGTGCGCTCCAGGCCGGCCCGCACGCACATGTACCCCGCGTGCGGGCCACCGAAGGCCATCGGGACGCCGAAGCGCTGGGTGGTCCCGACCGCGATGTCCGCGCCCCACTCCCCCGGAGCGGTGAGCAGGGTCAGCGCGAGGAGGTCGGCGGCTGCGGCGACGAGCGCCCCGACCTCGTGCGCCGCGGTGGCCAGCGCGGTCCAGTCGTGGATGGTCCCGTCGGCGGCGGGGTACTGCACCAGCACCCCGAAGACCTCGCGGTCACCGGCGGCGCTGCGCAGGCCCTCGGCCGTGCTCACGCCGCTGAGGTCGGTCGCGACGACCTCGATCCCGAGGGGCACGGCGCGGGTGTCGATCACGGCTCGGGTCTGGGGAAAGACATTGTCGTCGACGAGGAGGACGGCGTCCTTGGCCACCTTGCTCGAGCGACGCATCACCGTCATCGCCTCGGCGGCTGCTGTCCCCTCGTCGAGGAGGGAGGATCCGGAGGTCTTCAGGCCGGTGAGGTCGGCGACCATGGTCTGGAAGTTCAGCAGGGCCTCGAGCCGCCCCTGGCTGATCTCCGGCTGGTAGGGGGTGTAGGCCGTGTACCACGCGGGGTTCTCGAGGACATTGCGCTGCACGACGGCGGGGGTGACCGTCCCGTAGTAGCCCAGTCCGATCATCGAGGTGAGCACGGAGTTCTTCGCGGCGAGGTCACGCAGCTCCTCGATGACCGCCAGCTCGCTCGCGGCCGCCTCGATGCCCAGGCCCTCGCTCTGGCGGATCGCGGCGGGGACGGCCGTGTCGCACAACGCATCGAGGCTGGGCTGGCCGATGGCGGCGAGCATCCGGTCGACGTCGCCCTCACGGGGACCGATGTGACGGCCGACGAAGTCGGACAGGGGGGACGAGGCGCTCATGAGGCTCCCTTGGACACGATGGGGTACAAAGCCAGCCTCCCCTTCTGTCACGCGTGGGCGCTCCAGAGGTGCCTGATCCACGAGGTCCTGGCGCCTGAGAGGTTCCGGGGAGGTTTGCCCCTTCGGCGCCCCGAGCACGCTCGGGGACTCTCCCTCGTGGGGTATGCAGCGACGTCAGGCTATCAGCGCGCCTGTCGGCCGAGCGCGCTCAGGCCAACTTCGCGCGTCGCCGCGCGGACAGCTCGTCGCCGGGCATCTCGGCGGGCTCGTCCTGGTCCATCCGCTCGCTCGGGATCTCCAGCAGCGAACCCTCGACCTCGCGCCAGACACGACCGACGGCGATCCCGAAGACGCCCTGACCGCCCTGGACGAGGTCGATGACCTCATCGGCGGAGGTGCACTCGTAGACCGATGCACCGTCGCTCATCAGCGTG
>JBQGNO010000132.1:0-7168 GCA_052087725.1 Janibacter sp.
TCGGAAGCGGTCGACTTCGCGCGGTACTACGCCGACCGTGCGCTCGAGCTCGAGGACGGCCCGATGACGGACGGGGCGCGGTTCACCCCCTTCGCCCTGACGCTGATCACGCCACCGTGGAACTTCCCGGTCGCCATCCCGATCGGCGGGGTCCTCGCGGCCCTGGGCGCCGGCTCCGCGGTGGTCATCAAGCCCGCGCCACAGACCCCCGGGTGCGTCGAGGAGGCCGTCGCCGCGCTGCACGCCGCCGGTGTCCCCACCGACGCGCTCCAGGTGGTGCGCACCGAGGAGGACGAGGTCGGGAAGCACCTTGTCGCCCACGACGACGTCGACGCCGTCGTGCTCACCGGCGCGAGCGAGACGGCACGGCTCTTCGCCGGCTGGCGGGCCGGCCGCGAGGACGGTGCGCGCGTCCTCGGGGAGACCTCGGGCAAGAACTCCCTCGTCATCACCCCGTCCGCGGACATCGACCTCGCTGTCGCCGACCTCGTCTCCTCTGCCTTCGGCCACGCCGGGCAGAAGTGCTCGGCCGCCTCCCTCGGCATCCTTGTCGGGTCGATCGCCGACTCCCCGCGCTTTCGGCGTCAGCTCGTCGATGCCGTGTCCTCGATCGCCGTCGGCTGGCCGAGCGACCTCGGCACCCGGATGGGGCCGGTCATCGAGGCACCGAGCGACAAGCTGCTCCGGGCACTGACGACGCTCGAGCCGGGCGAGAGCTGGCTCGTGGAGCCGAAGCCGCTCGACGACACCGGTCGCCTGTGGTCACCGGGCCTGAAGGAGGGCGTGCGTCCCGGCTCCTTCTTCCACCGCACCGAGGTCTTCGGGCCGGTGCTCGGGCTGATGCGCGCGGACTCGCTCGACGAGGCGATCGAGCTGCAGAATGCCACCGACTTCGGGCTGACCGGAGGCCTGCACAGCCTCGACGAGTCCGAGATCGAGACCTGGACGGACGCGGTCGAGGTCGGCAATGGCTACGTCAACCGGCACATCACCGGCGCCATCGTCCAGCGGCAGTCCTTCGGCGGGTGGAAGGCCAGCTCGATCGGCCCGGGCGCCAAGGCGGGCGGACCCAACTACATCGCCCAGCTCGGGACGTGGTCGTCCGACGGCCTGCCGACGAAGGGGGTCTCCCCCACCTCCGCGGTGACCCGCCCCCTCGAGGCACAGCTCGCGACCCTCGGCGAGCGGATCGGCGCCGACGAGCGCACGTGGCTGGAGGCAGCAGTCGCCAGCGACGCCGCCGTCTGGGCGCAGGAGCTCGGCGTCGAGCACGACAAGAGCGGATTGGTCGCCGAGACCAATGTCTTCCGCTACCGCCCCAGCCCGCTCGTGCTCGTGCGTGCGGGAGCCGACGCCCGCGTCGTCGAGCTCGTCCGGCTCGTCGCGGCGGCCACGCTCACCGGGGCGCGCACGCAGATCTGCGCCGACCCCGCGCTAGGCCTACCGGCGAGCATCGGCCACGTCCAGGTGATCAGTGAGGACGACGCGGCCTTCGTGGAGCGTGCCGAGCAGGTCGGCGGCGGACGGGTCCGCCTCGTCGGCAGCGCCGCACCGGCCCTCGTCGACGACCTCGTCGCGCGCGGTGTCGACGTCCTCACCGGCGAGGTCCTCGCGACCGGTCGCCGCGAGCTGCTCCCCTTCGTCCGCGAGCAGGCGGTGAGCACGACCCGGCACCGCTTCGGCCACGTCGCGCAGGCGTGAGCGCGTTGCCGAGGTATGGGCGATGGTCGCTACTTCTCGTGAGTGGCGGCCACCGCCCATGTCTCGACCCGAAAGGGGGTGCGCCGACAGCGGTCCCCTGTCAGGCTGGATCCATGTCGGAGCGGAGGGCAACGGGGAAGTTCATCGGAGCCACCTGCATCGCGATCGGAGGTGTCCAGGTCATCGGCGGCGTCCGCGCCGAGCCGGGCATGGACGGCGACGCCACCGTGGACTCGCACGTGCGGTTCATGGGATCTGTCTTCGTCGCCTACGGCCTGGGGTGGCTCGAAGCCGCCTGCGCGACCGAGCCGCGGCTGGATCGGATGCGTCTCCTCGCCGGCCTCATGGCCGTCGGTGGCGCCAGCCGACTCATCACGCGGGCCACGCTGGGTCGTCCGCACCGCTTCCACGACTTCCTGCTCGCGACGGAGCTGGCCGCTCCGATCCTCGTGGAGGCCGCTGCCCGGCTCGGCTCCCTCAGCGAATGGGCACCCCGGCGCGCATCAGGCCGTAGGTGACCCCGTCGAGCAGCGCCTCCCAGGAGGCCGCGACGATGTTGGGCGCGACGCCGACGGTCGTCCACGTGGTCTGCCCGTCGCTGTGCTCGATGAGCACCCGCGTCGTCGCATCGGTGCCGTGCGCGGCGTCGAGGATGCGCACCTTGTAGTCGATGAGCTCGATCCGCTCGACCTCCGGGTAGACGACGGCGAGGGCCTGTCGCAGCCCCTGGTCGAGCGCATTGACCGGGCCATTGCCCTCCCCGGTCGCCACGATCCGCTGACCGCCGGCGAGCGCCTTGACCGTCGACTCCGACAGGGCGTCCTCACCCCCGCGGGCGTCGATCATGATCCGCCAGGACTCGATCTGCGCGTAGTCCGGCGCTTCCTCGTCGAGCTCGCGTCGCAGCAACAGCTCGAAGGAGGCGTCCGCCGCGTCGAAGGTGTAGCCGCGCTGCTCGCGTTCCTTGACCGTCGCGAGCACCCGGGCCAGGGCGGCGTCATCCCCGGCGAGGTCGACGCCGAACTCCCGGCTCTTCAGCTCCACGGTCGCTCGGCCCGCCATGTCGGAGACGAGCATGCGCATGTCATTGCCGACGTCCTTCGGCTCGATGTGCTGGTAGAGGTCCGGGTCGACCTTGATCGCACTCGCGTGCAGACCAGCCTTGTGCGCGAAGGCTCCCGAGCCGACATAGGGCTGCCGGGAGAAGTGCGGGAAGTTGGTCACCTCGCTCACCGCGTGCGCGATGCGGGTCGCGTCCTGCAGGCGGTACGGCTCGACGAGGTCCATGCCGAGCTTGAGCTGGAGGTTGGCCAGGACGGTGATGAGGTCGGCATTGCCGGTCCGCTCGCCGTAGGCATTGATCGTCCCCTGGACGTGGTCCGCGCCGGCCTCGACCGCGGCCATCGAGTTGGCGACCGCGCAGCCGGTGTCGTTGTGGCAGTGGATACCCAGCCGCCCACCGGTCGTCGCGATGACGTCCGCGACGATGTCCCGCACCTGACCGGGAAGCATGCCGCCGTTGGTGTCACACACGGCGATGACCTCGGCGCCGGCCTCGTGGGCGGCAGTGACGCACGCGAGGGCGTAGTCACGGTCGAGGACATAGCCGTCGAAGAAGTGCTCCCCGTCGACGAAGACCGTCCGCCCCGCCGAGCGCAGGTGGGCGACGGTGTCGCGGATCATCGCGAGGTTCTCCTCGCGGGTGGTGCGCAGCGCCCGCTCGACGTGCCCCGGGTGCATCTTCGCCACGAGGGTGACGACATCGGCGCCGGAGTCGAGCAGCGCCTGCACCTGCGGGTCGCTCTTCGCCTGCGCCCCGGCGCGGCGCGTGGCGCCGAAGGCCGCGAGCGTGGCCGAGCGCAGGTCCAGCTCGGTGCGGGCCCGGGCGAAGAACTCGGTGTCGTTGGGGTTGGCGCCGGGCCAGCCCCCTTCGATGTGGGTCACGCCCAGCTCATCGAGGTGGCGGGCGATCGCCAGCTTGTCCGCGACCGAGAGGTTGATGCCCTGCTGCTGGGCACCGTCGCGCATGGTCGTGTCGTAGACGTGGAAGCTGGGCATCGTGGATCTCTCGGTCGGGGCGAAGGGGGCGAGGTCGCCTCCCGCGGCAGTGTGACACCTGCTCGTCGCGCCCGTCCGTCGCTGGGGTGATGCTCCGGACCCGTCTGCGTCTGTCGCTGCCTGCTCGACATATGCAAAAGACCCCCCGGGTACGGGAGGTCTGCGCGACGAGCAGGTGGCTCGTCGCGCCTAGATAATGAGCTCGGCTGCGGTAGCAGCTCGGGTCGTCATCAGGGGCATCACCTGATCACCATGGCACCGCCGGGTCAGCGGCCGCCTCCCCCGTCCGCATCATGGGATCACCGGGGCCGGACCCGGTCGGTACAGCTGGATGGAGCCGACCGGCTCGTACCCCGCCCGCAACGCTGCCCGGAGGCTCGGTGTGTTGCCCGGGGAGACGAGGACGACGACGGGTTCACCCTCGGGGACGAGTCCGCGCGCGGCGTCCACGGTGCGGGTGCCCAGCCCGTGTCCGCGTGCCGGCGCATCGATCTCGTAGCTGACGACCGCGAGGCCACCCAACGAATCGCCCACGGTGACGACGACGTCGTCGCGACCGGCCCAGCCGAGGACCCTGACGCACTCGCGGGTCTCCCGGGCGAAGCGGACCCGTGGATGGTCTGCCAGGTCGGGCCTCGCCACGAGGGGTGAGGAGCCTGCCCCCGTGGCGACGAGGACGACATCAAGCACGTCGACCACGCCGTCCCGACCCGCCAGCCGCGTCATGAGCCGGGGGTCGTGTGCGCCACCCAGACCGTCGGCGCCCCACTGCGTCAGCTCGGCGTCGGTGACCGCGTCCGGGGCGCTCACCGCAGCGTGCGCGTGGACGGCGAGGACCGCATGGAGGCCCTCCCGCAACGGAACCATCCGCTCCCACGACCCGTCAGCAGGAAGGGCGGGTCCACGCCACGATCGCAGGATCACGTCGCGGGCGGTGATCACTGGGGCTCAGCAGCGGTCGAGCGAGCGAGGAGCCGCTCGAGCGTGACCGCCACTCCGTCCTCGTCGTTTGCCGGTGCCCGGTCGGTCGCCACGGCCAGCACCTCCGGGTGCGCATTGGCCACGGCGAAGGAGCGCCCCGCCCAGGTGAGCATCGGCAGGTCGTTGGGCATGTCGCCGAAGGCCCACACGTCGGTCGCGTCGATCCCCAGCTCCGCGCACCAGCCCGCGAGCGCCGCCGCCTTGGTGACGCCCACGGCAGAGATCTCCGCGAGCCCCCCGGCCCCGGAGAAGGCCACGATCGCCCGGTCCCCCACGACCTCGGTGGCGACCCGGATGAACTCGTCGTCGGTCAGGTGCGGGTTGCGCGCCAGGAGCTTGCCGACGGAGGCGTCGGTGAGCAGCTCGATCGCCGGGGTCGTCACGAGGTCCTCGGGGTGGTCGTGGATCGCCGCGAACATGCTCTCGGCGGCGAGACCGCTGTGGCGCTCCGCCGCGAAGCCGGTGCCCGGCACCTGCTCGCGCAGGTCCCGCACGATCTCGGCGACGACCTCGTGCCCGATGGTGCGCTCACCGAAGACCCGCCGGTCGGCGACGTCGTAGCGGAAGGCCCCGTTGCCGCAGATGGCCACGCCCCGGGCGCCGACGACGTGGGCGAGCTCGTCGAGCCACCGAGGGGGCCGCGCGGTGACGAGCACGGTCTCGAGGCCGGCCCCGGCCACGGCACGAAGGGCGTCGACGGAGCGCGCGGAGACGGTCCCGTCACTGCGCAGGAGGGTGCCGTCGAGATCGGTCGCGATGAGGCGTGGGGTCACGAGGAGCAGTGGCCGCGGTCGGGGCTCAGGCCAACCGGGTCATCCAGCCGCGGGTGTCCTCCGCGACGCCGTACTGGATGTCGAGGAGGGCCTGGCGGATACGGCGGGTGACCTCTCCCCCTTCGTCACCGGCGGTGGAGGGCGCGGACCCGCCGTCCCAGCGCAGCTCACCGACGGGGGTGATGACGGCGGCGGTGCCACAGGCGAAGACCTCGGTGATCTCGCCGGAGGCGACGCCGTCCTTCCACTCCTCGAGGGTGATCCGCTCCTCCTCGGGCTGCAGGCCGAGGTCGGGCGCGATCTCGAGGATCGAGGCGCGGGTGACGCCCTCGAGGATCGATCCGGTGAGCGCGGGGGTGCGCAGGCGACCGTCCTTCATGACGAAGAAGAGGTTCATCCCGCCGAGCTCCTCGATGTAGGTCTGCGTCGAGGAGTCGAGGAAGACCGCCTGGTCGCAGCCCTGGGCGATGCCCTCGAGCTGGCCGGCGAGGGAGGAGGCGTAGTTGCCGCCGCACTTGGCGGCACCGGTGCCACCGCTGCCGGCGCGGGCGTAGTCCTGGCTGACCCAGAGGTTGATCGGCTTCAGACCACCGGAGAAGTAGGCGCCGGCCGGGCTGGCGATGACCGAGAAGGTCACCTCGTTGGCCGGTCGCACCCCGAGGAAGGCCTCGGAGGCGAACATGAAGGGGCGCAGGTAGAGGCTCGTCTCGCCGGTGCCGTAGGCGGGCACCCAGCTCTGGTCGACTTCGACGAGCGCTCGGATCCCGCCGATGAAGTCCTCCTCGGAGATCACCGGCAGGGCCAGCCGCTCGCAGCTGCGGGCCATCCGGGCCGCGTTGCGGTCCGGGCGGAAGGTCCACACCGAGCCGTCCGCGTGGCGGTAGGCCTTCATGCCCTCGAAGACCTCCTGCGCATAGTGCAGGACGGCGGCCGCGGGGCTGACCTGCAGCGGACCGAAGGGGCGCACCTGAGCGTCGTGCCAGCCCTCCCCCTTCGTCCACGTCGCCGTGACCATGTGGTCGGTGAAACGGGTCCCGAAGGCGGGGTCGGCGAGGATCTGCTCGCGCTCGTCGTCGGGAAGGGGGGCTTCGCTGCGGGTGGTCGCGAAGGTCAGCTCAGCGGTCATCGGTGACACGTCTCCTCGAAGTACTGGTGTGATCCGCAGGCTACCTCCCGGAGGGGAGGCGTCAGAGCCGTGCGGCGATGGCATCGCCGATCTCGCCGGTGGAGCGCTCACCGGAGCGCTCGGCGAGGTCGGCGGAGACCGCGGCCTCGACCCGGGCGGAGTCCTCGGGCCGGCCGAGGTGGTCCAGCAGCATCGCCGCGGAGAGGATCGCGGCGGTCGGGTCGGCCTTGCCCTGGCCGGCGATGTCCGGGGCGGACCCGTGGACCGGCTCGAACATGCTCGGCGCCTCGCGGGTGGGGTTGATGTTGCCGCTCGCGGCGAGCCCGATGCCACCGGCGATGGCGGCGGCGATGTCGGTGATGATGTCGCCGAAGAGGTTGTCGGTGACGATCACGTCGAAGCGCGCCGGGTCGGTGGCCATGAAGATCGTCGCCGCGTCGACGTGCTGGTAGGCGGTCTCGACGTCGGGGAACTCCGCGCCGACCTCCTCGACGGTGCGCCGCCACAGGTGACCGGCGTGGGTGAGCAC
>JBQGNO010000132.1:7178-7936 GCA_052087725.1 Janibacter sp.
GGGTCAGGTGCTGGCGCGGGCGGCCCTGGGCGCGGGCGAAGGCGTCGCGCACCACGCGCTCGATGCCGAAGCGGGTGTTGACGCTGACCTCGGTCGCCACCTCGTGGGGCGTGCCGACGCGCAGGGCGCCGCCGTTGCCGACGTACGGCCCCTCCGTGCCCTCGCGGACGACGACGAAGTCGAGGCCCCGGTCGGTGACCTCGGTGGACAGCGGACTGGTCACACCGGGGAAGAGCTTGGCGGGCCGCAGGTTGACGTAGTGGTCCAACGCAAAGCGAAGGGGAAGGAGGACGCCGCGCTCGAGGACGCCGGA
This sequence comes from Janibacter sp., assembly GCA_052087725.1. Lineage (GTDB taxonomy): Bacteria > Actinomycetota > Actinomycetes > Actinomycetales > Dermatophilaceae > Janibacter. The sequence goes on from JBQGNO010000132.1 coordinate 7,492, forward strand.
GGGGACGCTCGGGTCGCCGATGGCACCGAGGAGGATGCCGTCGTGACCGCGCAGCTCCTCGACGATCGAGTCGGGCAACGTCTCGCCGGTCCGGTGCCACCGCTGGGCGCCGAGGTCGTACTCGGTCGTGGTGATGCTCACCCCGGTCGCGTCGAGGACCTTGCGTCCCTCGGCCACGACCTCCGGGCCGATCCCGTCCCCGCCGATGACGGCGATGTCGAAACTGCTCTGCTGCGCGTCGCTCATGCTCTCAGGCTAGGCCGCCGTCCCGACATGTGAACCCTGCGTCCCGTCATCCGGACTTGAGCTCCGGTTGAGTCGGGCCGCCCCCTCTGCTGGTCTGCTGTCCCGTCACCGGCGTCGTTGTGCAGGGGTGGCCGACGACCGGTTGACGGCCAACCCCGCCCGGAGAAGCCCGGGGGGGGGGGGGGTGACACCAGGGGCC
>JBQGNO010000132.1:7946-8344 GCA_052087725.1 Janibacter sp.
CCCGGCCGGGGCGGGTCCCCCCCCCCGGGCGTGGTGGGCGGGGGGGGCCGCCCGCCGGCCGGCCCCCCACCCCTGCAGTTCGACGCCGGGCTGGTGAGTCGAGTCACCGAGGGCCGCCGCGCTCCTCTGCGCCGACCGCCCCGGGGTCAGTCGACGAGTCGCGCGGCACCCTTGTCGGCGGACTGGGCGAACCTCGCGAAGATCTTCAGCGCCGGGGAGACCGGACGGTCCCGGTCGACCGGGAACCACCCCTTCGCGTCCTGCTCGGTGCGGCGACGCGCCAGCTCCTCGTCGTCGACGAGGAGGTTGACGCGACGACCGGGGATGTCGAACTCGATGACGTCACCGTCCTGCACGAGACCGATGGCGCCACCGGCGCCGGCCTCCGGGGAGACGTG
>JBQGNO010000133.1:0-8315 GCA_052087725.1 Janibacter sp.
CGAACTCCTCGGACAGCTCTGCGGCGGTGGTTCGGCAGGCCTCGGCCTTGCGGGCGCTGATGTAGACGCGTGCGCCCTGGCTGAGCAGGCCCTCGGCGATCATCCGGCCGATGCCGCGGGAGCCACCGGTGACGAGGGCGACGCGGCCCTCGAGGGTGAAGAGGGAGGAGAGGTCCATGGGGTTCCTTCGGTCGGGTGGTGCGTGAGCGGGGGTGCTGGGTCGACCGTAGCGAGACATGAATCAGGATTCAAGAATTAGTTGAGGTCGGATTCACGTTATGGAAGGGTGTCGACGACCGTCACCGCACCATCGGCAGGAGAAGTCATGACCTGGACGTCGCAGGAAGTCCGCCTGGCCCAGCGGCCCCAGGGCCGCCCGGACGCGAGCACGTGGGAGATCTCCACCGCGGAGGTCCCCGAGCCCGGCCCGGGGGAATTCGTCGTGCGCGTCGAGCTGATCTCCCTCGACCCGGCCATGCGCGGCTGGCTCAACGACGTGCGCTCCTACATCCCGCCCGTCGGCATCGGCGAGGTCATGCGGGCCTTCGGTGCAGGTGAGGTCATCGCCTCGCGGCACGAGGACTTCGCGGTCGGCGACGCGGTCAGCGGGACCTTCGGCGCTCGGGAGCACGCGCTCTCGGACGGGGAGGGCGTGACCCGGCTCGATCTCGAGATCGCGCCGGCCGCCACCTGGCTCGGTGCGCTCGGCATGCCGGGCATGACGGCGTGGTTCGGTCTGCAGGACGTCGGCCGGGTCCAGCCGGGTGACACCGTGCTCGTCTCGGCCGCCGCCGGTGCGGTCGGCAGTGTCGTCGCCCAGGTCGCCAAGGCGAAGGGTGCTCGCGTCGTCGGCGTCGCCGGCGGGCCGGACAAGGTCGCCTGGCTACGCGAGCTCGGGCTCGACGAGGTCATCGACCGCCGTGAGGGCGACCTCGTGCGGCAGGTGCGCCGGGCCGCCCCTGACGGCGTCGACGTCTACTTCGACAATGTCGGCGGCGAGCTGCTCGACGCTGCCCTGGCCACCCTCGCCCGTGGCGCCCGCGTCGTCATCTGCGGGGCGATCTCCGCCTACAACGAGCAGAGCCTCCCGGACGGGCCGAAGCGCTACATGTCGCTGCTCGTCTTCCGCGCGACGATGCAGGGCTTCGTCGTCTTCGACTACGAGGACCGGTACCCCGAGGCCGTCGCCGGCATCTCGCAGCTCATCGCCGAGGACCGGCTCGTCGCCACCGAGACGATCCTCGAGGGTGGCATAGCCGGCTTCCCCGACGCTCTGCTCGGCCTCTTCGACGGCGTCAACACCGGCAAGCTGCTCCTCAAGGTCTGACCCGGGTCTCGAGGCTCGCCCCTCGCACCTTAACCACCCCCTTCGACAAGGACGACATCATGCGCGCGATCCACATCTCCACCCTCGACGGACCCGACGCGGTCGAGCTCGTCGACCTGCCCGACCCCGCTGAGGAGGGTCTGGTGACCATCGTGGTCAAGGCCGCCGGAGTCGCCTTCCCGGAGCTGCTCCAGACCCGTGGGCTGTACCAGATGAAGCCCGACCTCCCCTTCGTCCCGGGGGCCGAGGTTGCCGGCATCGTCGAGAGCGCCCCCGAGGGCAGCGGGTTCTCCGTGGGGGACCGGGTGGCGGCTCTCTCGCTCCTGGGCGGCTTTGCCGACACGGTCCAGGCGCACCCCGACCTGACCTTCACCCTCCCCGACGAGGTCGCCTTCGAGGAGGCGGCCTCCTTCACCTTCAACTACGCGACCGTGTACTTCGCGCTCGTCGAGCGGGGTGGCCTGGTCGAGGGGGAGGCCGTCCTCGTGCACGGTGCGGCCGGCGGCATCGGCACCGCGGCCATCCAGATGGCCAAGGCCTTCGGCGCCGGCCGCGTCATCGGTGTCGTCTCCACCGAGGCGAAGGGGGAGGTCGCCCGCTCCGCAGGCGCCGACGAGGTCGTCCTGGCCGACGGCTTCCTCGAGGCGGTCGGCAAGGCATCCGTCGACATCGTCGTCGACCCCGTGGGCGGTGACCGCTTCACCGACTCGCTCCGCTCCCTCCGGGAGCACGGTCGCCTGCTCGTCATCGGCTTCACCGCCGGTGAGATCCCGCAGGTCAAGGTCAACCGGCTGCTGCTGAACAACATCTCCGTCGTCGGCGTCGGCTGGGGTGCCTTCGCGATGTCCCGCCCGGGGCACGTGGGCCGGGAGTGGGATGCGATGCTTCCGCACCTGCGCAGCGGCGCCCTGCGGCCGGTCGTCGGGGCCACGTACCCGCTCGAGGACGCGTCCGCCGCGCTGAAGTCCCTCGAAGGGCGCACGGTCACCGGCAAGGTCGTGCTGGTGCCATGACCCGGGTCCGGCTGCCCTCCGCGGAGGAGGTTGCGCAGATCCCCGAGGTCCGCCGCACGGTCGCCGGCCCGGAGTGGGAGGACGGCAACGGGCACGTCAACGTGCAGCACTTCTTCGGCTTCCACGTCCTCGCGGCGGAGGAGGCGCTGAGTCGCATCGGGATCGACGACGACTACCGCTCGACCCGTCGCTGCGGGGTCTTCAGCATGGAGGAGCACCTCCTCTTCCACTCCGAGGTGCACATCGGCGAGGAGATCTCTGGGCACGTGCGCTGGCTCGACCGCGGTGACAAGGTCTTCCACGGCATCTCCATCGTGGTCAACCGCTCCACCGGGCGCATCGCCAACACCCTCGAGCTCCTCGAGGGGCATGTCGACCTCGAGGCTCGCAGGGCGACTCCCTTCCCCGAGGACATCGCGGGGCGGATCGACGCCGAGGTCACCGCCCACCGCGCTCTGGCCTGGCGGCTCCCGCTCGCCGGGCCCATGGGGGTGCGTCGCCCGGCGGTCACCTGACCCGGACCGCTGCGCGACTCGGGCCCACGACCTCGCGCAGGTCGTGGGCCCGAGTCGTCGGTGCGGGCGTCAGACGCTGAATCGGCCGATCGACTCGGCGACGAGGATCGGCTTGTCGATGCCGTCGGCCTCGACGGTGAGCGTCGTGACGACGTTGACCTGGCCCGGCTTGGTCTCCTCGACCGAGGCGAGCGTCGCCCGCAGGCGGATCCGTGAGCCGACCGGCAGCGGGTGGATGAAGCGCACCTTGTCGTAGCCGTAGTTGAGGCTGTGCGCGAAGCCGTCGAAGGCCATGAGCTCTTCGAGGAAGGCCGGCGTGCGGGAGAGGCTGTAGAGGCCGTGCGCGATCGTCGAGCCGAAGGGGGAGTCTGCCGCCCGCGTCGGGTCGACGTGGATCCACTGGTGGTCGCCGGTGAGGTCGGCGAAACCGTCGATCTTCGCCTGGTCGACGACGTGCCACTCGGTCGGTCCGAGCTCGACGCCGACGAGCTCCTTGAGGTCCTGGACGGAGGTCGGTCGGTGCTGGGTTGTCTGGGTCACGGTGAGCTCCTTCGATCACGAACGGGTCGACCCGAACCTAGTTGAACTTGAAGCCGGGTTCAAGTATGTTCGAGATGTCCGGCAGTCGAGACCACAGGAGTTCTCACATGACCCAAGACCAGCAGCGCGTCGCCGTCGTCACCGGTGCAGCCCGAGGGATCGGCGCGGGCGTCGCCCGCCGCCTCGCCGCCGACGGGCTGGCCGTCGCCGTCCTCGACCTCGACGAGTCGGCCTGCGTGCCCGTCGTCGAGTCGATCACCGCAGTCGGGGGGAGGGCCATCGCGGTCGGCGCGGACGTCTCCGACCCCGAGCAGGTCGAAGCGGCAGTGCGACGGATCGCCGACGAGCTCGGCGCCCCGACGGTCCTGGTCAACAACGCCGGCATCATCCGCGACAACCTGATCTTCAAGATGGACGTCTCCGACTGGGACGCGGTCATGGCCGTCCACCTGCGGGGCGCCTTCCTCATGACCAAGGCCGTCCAGGGGTACATGACCCAGGAGAAGTTCGGCCGCGTCGTCAACCTCTCCTCGACCTCGGCCCAGGGCAACCGCGGCCAGGTCAACTACTCGGCGGCCAAGGCGGGGATGCAGGGCTTCACCAAGACCCTGGCCATCGAGCTGGGCAAGTTCGGGGTCACCGCCAATGCGATCGCTCCCGGGTTCATCGAGACCGAGATGACGGCCGAGACCGCCGAGCGGATCGGGATCGGCTTCGACGAGCTGAAGAAGATGGCCTCCGAGCAGGCCGCCGTCGCCCGCACCGGTCGCCCCGAGGACATCGCCCACGCCGTCTCCTTCTTCGCCAGCGAGGGGGCGGGCTTCACCACGGGCCAGGTCCTCTACGTCGCCGGCGGACCCTGCGACTGATCGGAGCCCATCATGGACATCACGGGTAAGCACGCCATCGTCACCGGCGCCGCGGGTGGCATCGGTGCCGCGCTGGCACAGCGCCTCCTCGAGGCCGGCGCCACGGTCGTCATCTCGGATCTCGACGCGCAGCGGTTGGCCGCGACCGCGGAGCAGCTCGCGTCCGTCGCCGGGCCGGAGGCCGTCGTCGCCGTCGCGGGGGATGCCTCCCTCGAGGCGGACATCACGCGGATGATCGAGACCGCGCAGTTCGCGCACGGCCCTGTCGACCTCTTCTTCGCCAATGCCGGAGTCGGCGACGGCTCCGGTCTGGCGGCGAGCGACGACCAGTGGAGCCTGGCCCTCGACGTCAACGTCCTCGCCCACGTGCGTGCGGCCCGACTGCTCGTGCCCGGCTGGGCCGAGCGGGGCTCGGGCTACTTCGTCAGCACCGCCTCGGCAGCCGGACTGCTCACCCAGATCGGGTCGGCGACCTACTCGGTGAGCAAGCACGGCGCCGTCGGCTTCGCGGAGTGGCTCGCCGTGACCTACGGCGACCGGGGCGTCGGTGTCAGCTGCCTGTGCCCGATGGGTGTGGACACCGAGATGCTGCGGACCGGGATGAGCTCGCAGGAGGGCGATGGTGGCCGGACCGCTGCGGCGGCCGTCACCGGTGCCGGTGACGTCCTCGACCCGCTCACCGTCGCCGACGATGTCCTGCGGGCGGTGGCCGAGGAAACCTTCCTCGTCCTCCCGCACGCCGACGTCCGGGAGTTCCAGCGGCGCAAGGCCGACGACCACGACCGGTGGATCCGTGGCATGCAGCGCTACAGCCGACACCTCGCAGGGGAGTGATCATGGACAACGCCGTCCGCCTGATCTGGACACTGGCGCAGGAGCAGCCAGATGCTCCGGCACTGCGCGAAGGGGAGCGCTCCTGGAGCTTCGCCGAGCTGCGGTCCGGTGTGCAGGGCGCCATGGGGCAGCTGCAGGAGTGCGGCATCGGCCCCGGCGACCACGTCCTCATGGTCGTCCCCACGAGCGCCGAGTTCGTCCTGACCTACCACGCCCTCCTGGCCCTCGGGGCCACGGCGGTCACCGTCAACCCGCTGTGCACGCCGCGGGAGCTGACCCACTTCGTCGAGGACTCCGGCTGCACATCGGCACTCGGCTGGCACGAGGGCAGCGCGTCGGTGACGAGCACCGCCGAGGCGGCCGGCGTCCCGCTGTGGGTCCTCGAGCCCGGCTGTGTGGCTGGGGCCGGCGACGGTGAGCCGGCCGAGGTCGACATCGACGACGCGGCGGTCCTGCTCTACACCTCGGGCACCACCGGTTCCCCCAAGGGCGCCGTCCTCACCCACGGCAACCTGCTCTCCTGCGGATCCTCGCTCGCCGAGGCGCTCGACCTCACCGCCGACGACCGGCTGGGCACGGCCCTGCCGCTCTTCCACGTCTTCGGTCAGGCCGCGGTGATGTTCACGATCTACTCGGCCGGCGGGTCCTTCTCGCTGCTGCGCCCCTTCGATGCCTCGGCCCTGCTGCAGATGGCCGCCGAGCAGCGCCTCACCGGTCTGGCCGGCGTCCCGACGATGTGGAATGCGATGCTCCACGCCGATACCGACCTCACCGCGGCCGACCTCGCGGATCTGCGGCTGGCCTGCTCGGGCGGCGCCGCCCTCCCGCTGGAGGTCGCCACCGCCTTCCGTGACCGTTTCGGGGCGATGGTCCTCGACGGGTACGGCCTGAGCGAGACGACCGGCGCGGCGACCTTCAACCGGTCGATCCACCCACGCAAGGAGATGAGTGTGGGCCGCGCCCTCACGGGGTGCCGTCTGGCGATCCTCGACGAGGACCGCAACTCCCTTCCCACCGGAGAGGCCGGCGAGGTGGCGATCAGCGGCCCGGTGGTCATGCGCGAGTACTGGAAGCGGCCGGAGGCGACCGCTGCCGTGCGCCACGACGAGTGGTTCCTCACCGGGGACATCGGGCGGATGGACGAGGACGGCGACCTGTGGATCGTCGACCGCAAGAAGGACCTCGTGATCCGTGGTGGGTACAACGTCTACCCCCGCGAGGTGGAGGAGCTGCTCTTCGCCCACCCGGACATCCGCGAGGCCGCGGTGATCGGGATCCCGGACGCCCGTCTCGGGGAGGAGGTCGCGGCGGTGATCACGCCCCAGCCGGGCGCCACGATCGACCCGACCGACCTGCGCGCCTGGCTCGAGGAGCGGCTGGCGGCCTACAAGGTCCCACGGGTCTACCAGCTCGTCGAGGAGCTGCCCAAGGGCCCCACCGGCAAGATCACCAAGCGATCGCTCGACCGCGACGCCATCGCCACGAGCGGCGAGCGCCCTGCGCGGGCGAGCGCCCCCACCCACTGACCGCAGGGAGCGAGACACATGGACTTCACCGAGGACGCTACGACCGCCGAGCTGCGGCTGCGGCTGGTCACCTTCATGGACGAGCACGTCTACCCGGCCGAGGCCGCGTACCAGGAGCAGGTCGACGCCCACCCCGAGCGGTGGTCGCCGCCGCCGGAGATCACCGACGGGCTCAAGGGGGAGGCCCGCCGCCAGGGGCTGTGGAACCTCTTCCTCCCGGGCGAGCACGGTGGCGCCGGTCTGACCAACCTGCAGTACGCGCCGCTGTGCGAGGTGCTCGGGCGCAGCCTGCACATCGCCCCCGTCGCGACGAACTGCGCTGCTCCCGACACGGGCAACATGGAGGTGCTGAGCATGTTCGGCACCTCGGAGCAGAAGGCGCAGTGGCTCCAGCCGCTGCTCGACGGACAGATCCGCTCGGCCTTCGCGATGACCGAGCCGCGGGTCGCCAGCTCCGACGCGACCAATGTCGAGACCTCGATCGTGCGTGACGGTGCCGACTACGTCATCAACGGCCGCAAGTGGTACATCTCCGGCGCGATGAACCCCAACGCCACGATGCTCATCGTCATGGGCAAGACCGACCCGGACGCGGACCGGCACCGGCAGCAGTCGATGATCCTCGTGCCGCGGGACACCCCCGGCGTCGAGGTGCGTCGCGGGATGAAGGTCTTCGGCTACGACGACCGCGACCACGGTGGCCATGCCGAGATCGACTTCATCGATGTGCGCGTCCCCGCGAGCAACCTCATCGGGGAGGAGGGTGGTGGTTTCGCCATCGCCCAGGCCCGGCTCGGGCCCGGACGCATCCACCACTGCATGCGTCTGATCGGCATCGCCGAGCGCGCCCTCGAGCTGATGGTCGACCGGGCCGCCGGCCGGGTCGCCTTCGGCAAGCCGCTGTCCGACCAGGGCGTGATCCGCGACTGGATCGCCGAGTCGCGGGTGCGGATCGAGCAGCTGCGCCTGCTGACCTTCAAGGCCGCCTGGCTCATGGACACCGTCGGCAACAAGGGCGCCCACACCGAGATCCAGGCGATCAAGATCGCCGCCCCGCAGAGTGTCGAGTGGATCCTCGACAAGGCCGTGCAGGTCCACGGGGCCGGTGGCCTCAGCCAGGACTTCCCGGTCGCGGAGTGGTACGCCCAGGTGCGCACCCTGCGCTTCGCGGACGGGCCCGACGAGGTCCACAAGAATGCTCTTGCCCGCCACGAGATCCGGAAGGGGACCGCCCGTGCCTGACCTCGCCCAACGGGTCCGCGACCTCATCGAGAGCCACGACCCGACCACCACGTCGCCGAGCGACTTTCTCGGCGCGCAGTTCGACGCCGGCCTGGCCTGGGTGCACTTCCCGGAGGGGAAGGGGGGACTCGCCCTGTCACGTGGACGGCAGCTCGAGGTCGACGCCCTGCTCGACGCCGCGGACGCACCCCGTCCGGACCTCAGCCGCAACAGCATCGGCCTGGGCATGGCCGCGCCGACGATGCTCGCCTTCGGGAGCGACGAGATGCAGCGTCGCTACCTGCGTCCGCTCTTCTCCTGCACCGAGATCTGGTGCCAGCTCTTCAGCGAGCCGGGGGCCGGTTCGGACCTCGCGGGCGTGGCCACCCGAGCCGTGCCCGATGGCGACGAGTGGATCGTCGACGGGCAGAAGGTGTGGACCTCCGGTGCCCACGGCGCCCAGTTCGCGA
>JBQGNO010000134.1:0-8159 GCA_052087725.1 Janibacter sp.
CCCTTCGCCTGACGAAGGGGGCGGCCGCTGCCGTTGTGTCCGGGCGGTGTCCTCGCGGCCGGTGGGGCACCTACACTGGCCGCCATGAGCATTCCCGGTGACGAGAGCAACCAGCCCGGTCCGCCGCAGGGGCAGCCGGGTGGTTACCAGCAGGCGCCCCCGCCCCAGGGGCAGCCGGGTGGGGACCGCTACTTCCTCAGTGTCATGGGCCAGGAATATGGGCCCTACACGACTCACGATCTCGCCGGCATGGCCGTGAGCGGCCAGCTCAAGTCCGACGTCCCGGTACGGGCCGACGGTCAGCAGGCGTGGTTCCCCGCAGGGCAGGTGCCCGGCCTCTTCTCCAGCCGTGAGTGGATGACCACGCTCCTGCTGTCGATCTTCCTCGGCGGGTTCGGCGTGGACCGCTTCTACATCGGCCAGACCGGGCTCGGGGTCCTCAAGCTCGTCACCTGCGGTGGCATGAGCATCTGGACGATCATCGACATCATCCTCGTGGTCACCCGCAAGATGGTCGATGCCGAGGGCAGGCCGCTGCGATGACCCAAGCAGCACCGCCGGAGCATCACCAGCGCCCGGTCCACCTCGCCAGGGGAGTGGCCCTGGGGGAGCGCGTCATCGTGCTCGTCCTCGCCACGGTCAGCCTCGCCGGGCTGGTCATCGCCCGAGCGTGGCCGGTCTCCTCCGTCGACTCCGGTGACCCGACGTGCCTGATGCGGATCCTCTTCGGGCTCCCCTGCCCGGGGTGCGGCATGACCCGTGCCTGGGTGCACGTCGCCCACGGGGACATCCTCACCGCGTTCGAGTACAACTTCTTCGGCCCGATCGGGATGGCCGCGGCCGCCGGTCTCGTCGGCTTCGTCGTCTACTCACTCGTGCGGCGACGGCGGCCCGAGCGCATCCTCGAGCTGGTCAACCCGAGGTGGTTGCTGGCCCTCGTCGTCGTGTGGATGCTCTACGCCGTCGTCCGGATGATCAGCCTCGGCATGGGTCAGGACTACTTCTCGCTCGTCATTTCCTGAGGGGGGCAGTGAGCCCGCCCCGGCGCGGGATACGATGGCCACGCACTCACCCCAAGATCGAAGGACCCTTCAGTGAGCTCCCTCAACGTTGAACTCGTCGCCGCCGACCGCAAGGTCTGGTCCGGAGAGGCCAGCATGGTCCGAGCCCGCAGCAGCGAGGGGGAGATCGGGGTCATGCCGGGGCACACCCCGCTGCTCGGTGTCCTCATCGAGGGTGACGTCGTCATCCACGCCACGGACGGTGACCAGACCGCGACGATCGACGGTGGCTTCCTGTCCGTCGACCACGACAACGTCACGATCGTCGCAGAGACCGTCCAGGTCCCGGCCAAGGCCTGACCCCACTCATGACGGCCCTGCAGGTGATGGAGCTTCTCCTCCTCGCAGGGTGTCTGGTCATCGCGCTGTGGCTGGTGCTGCTCTGGCTGCGCCGCCGCTCGCTCGCCGCGCACGGACCCGTGAGTCCCTGCGCCGTCCGGTTGCCCGGGTCGCCTCGATGGCGGCTCGGGTTGCTGCGTCTCGGGGCGCATCACCTCGACTGGTTCAGCGTCGGGGGCCTGAGGACGCGCCCGACGATGTCCTGGGCTCGTGAGGGGCTGGACATCTCGACCCCGGCGCAGGAGAAGGTCTCGATCCCCGGCCTGGCCACGGCGGTCTCGGTCGGGCTGTCGAACGAGGAGGGGCCGATCATCGACCTCGCCGTCGAGCCGAAGATCTATCCCGCGGTGCGCTCTTGGCTGGAGTCGGCGCCACCGGGACACAACGTCAACGTCACCTGACGTCCGGTCGTGTGGGCGACCGACGCCTGCCTCAGCGCTTCCCGCGCTCCGGTGCCTCTTCGCGCCCGCCACCCGGCTGCCACAGCACGTCCCCGCCGATCGAGAGGTTGGCGATGCGGGCGAGGATGAAGAGCAGGTCCGAGAGCCGGTTGAGGTAGGTCGTCGTCAGCGGGTTGACCCCGCCGATGCCCCGCTCGCCGGCCATCTCCTCGCCGTACTCGTCCCGCGCGGCCCAGGCGGAGCGCTCCGCCCGGCGAACGACCGTCGTCGCATGGTGCAGGTGGGCAGATGCGGCAGTCCCACCCGGGAGGATGAAGGAGCGCAGCGGCTCGACCTGCTCGAGGTAGTGATCGCAGTCGGCCTCGAGCTCGTCGATCCACTGCTGCTTCACGCGCAGCGGCGGGTACTTCGGGTTCTCGATCAGGGGGGTGGACAGGTCGGCCCCCAGGTCGAAGAGGTCGTTCTGCACGCGGGTCAGCGTCGTGGCCACCTCCGGTGTGAGGCCACCGCTGGCGATGGCCACCCCGATCACCGCATTGGCCTCGTTGGAGTCGGCGTAGGCCTGCAGCCGGGCATCGGTCTTGCGGGTGCGGCTGAAGTCCCCGAGCGCCGTCGTGCCCTCGTCGCCGGTGCGGGTGTAGATCTTTGTGAGGTTGACCATGGCCCCATCGTGGCAGGCCCGCTGACCGGGTGCGGATCGGGGCGTGACCCGATGCTGGTCGACGCGTGACCGCATTGTGATGGCGCAGGTGCAACCCAACCCACGCGACGCACGTCACACTGGTCACAACGGTTCGACGCAGGGGAAAGCAGGTGACCGTCATGAGCGCACTGATCGCGCTGACGCCGGTAGGCGGCGAAGGGACCACTCGCGTCCGGGTGGGGGTGCCCTTCGACATCAGACACAGTGCAGATCTGCGCCAGGAGCTGGTCGCCGTGCTGCGCGAAGGGAGTGGCCCCGTCCTCGTCGACCTCACCGCGTCGACCGTCCTTGACCAGCTGGGATTCGCCACGCTGATCGGTGCGCACGCGCGCGCTGCTCGTGCGGGCCGTCGGCTGCGCTACACCGGGGCGGATGAGCGCACCACCCGGCTGCTGCGCCGGGCCGGTCTGACCCGCCTGCTCCACCCGATGCCGACGCCGGAGACCTCCGAGCAGGACGTCGCCGTCAGCTGACGCCTCCTAGACTTCGGTCACCGTCACACCGACCGGAGGTAATCCGTGGCCGCTGCGCCCCCGCACGATCGAACCCTGCCCTGGGACACCGGCCGCGACGCCGCGGTCGACCTCGTGCGAGGAGTGGCCGTCGTCTGCATGGTCATCGCGCACGTGCGGGTGTGGGCGCCGACCGATGCCGCGCCGGTGAAATTCACCCTCCTCGTGATCAACAACGTCGCCTCGCCGCTCTTCGCCCTCGTCATGGGAGTCGCCGCCGGCATCGTGCTCACTGGGCAGCGTCATCGGGTGACCGGGACGACCTTCGTCCTGCGCAACCTCATCCGCGGACTGGTCCTCATCGTGATCGGGGTGGGGCTGGAGCAGCTGCACACCTTCGTGGCGATCGTCCTGATGTCGCTCGGCGCGACACTCGTCGTCGCGGCACCCCTGGCCCTGCTCCCGGTGCCGGTGCTGGGGGTCGCGTCGGTGCTCGTCTTCGCGGTCGGCCCGGCCGTCAACGCCGCCGCGCGAGGGGCCTTGGACCCGGCCCGGGTGCACTCGGCCGCCTGGGCCGACCAGGTGCTCCAGTGGTTCGTCCTGTCCACCCACTACCGCGTGGTGAGCCTCCTCCCCTTCGTGCTGCTGGGTGTGGTCCTCGCCCGGGTGGGGCTGGGACGCCGGGCCGCGGCCGGGTCGCTCGTGCTCGGGCTGGCCGCCGGACTGGCGGTCATCGCGCTCTGGCTCGGCGGACGGGGCATCGGGAGGAGCGAGGTCGTCTCCGGTGACCTCACGGACTCCCTGCTCGACCTCGCTCTCGCCGGGTGTGCGTTCGGGGTGCTGGTGCTCATGGCCCGATGGCCCTCCGGTGAGCCACTCGTCAGGGCACTGGCGCCCGTCCGTGCCGTGGGGGCACTGGCCCTCACCGCCTACGTCCTCCACGTCGCGATGATCGCGGTGGTCATGCGCACGATGGACTGGCAGGCGACTGCTGAGCACTGGCCGCTGCTCACCAGCGGGGTCCTCGTCGCCACCGTCGTCGTCTGCTGGCTCTGGTGGCGACTGCTCGGCAAGGGGCCGGTCGAGCGGCTCATGGGTCTCGTCAGCGACCGGGTCGGCTGACCCCGGCAGGTCGCGGTGTGGCGTCATTCACCGCGATCAGGCCTACGCCCGGGCGTCCGGCGCGGGTACGTTGCCACCATGGCCGAGAGCATCGATCCCCCCACCCCTGCAGCAGAGGCGAGGCGCCCGGAGCGTGACCGCCCGTGGGTGATGCGCACCTACGCCGGTCACTCCAGCGCCGCCGCATCCAACGAGCTGTACCGGCGCAACCTCGCCAAGGGACAGACCGGACTCTCCGTGGCTTTCGACCTGCCGACGCAGACCGGCTACGACCCCGACCACGTGCTCAGCCGCGGTGAGGTCGGCAAGGTCGGCGTCCCGATCAGCCACATCGGCGACATGCGCCAGCTCTTCGACCAGATCCCGCTCGACGAGATGAACACGTCGATGACGATCAACTCGGTCGCGATGTACATGCTCGCGATGTACCAGGTCGCCGCCGAGGAGCAGGGCGAGGCCTCGGGCCAGGACCCCGCCGAGGTGCGCGCCCGCCTCGCCGGCACGACGCAGAACGACATCATCAAGGAGTACCTGAGCCGGGGGACCTACGTCTTCCCGCCCGCTCCCTCGATGCGGCTGATCACCGACATGGTCACCCACACGGTCGGCGAGATCCCGAAGTGGAACCCGATCAACATCTGCAGCTACCACCTGCAGGAGGCCGGGGCGACGCCCGTCCAGGAGATCGCCTACTCGATGTCCACCGCGATCGCGGTGCTCGATGCCGTCCGTGACTCCGGCCGCGTGCCGGAGGAGGAGTTCGGCAAGGTCGTCGCCCGGATCTCCTTCTTCGTCAACGCCGGAGTGCGCTTCGTCGAGGAGATGTGCAAGATGCGCGCCTTCGTCGAGCTGTGGGACGAGATCTGCCGGGAGCGCTACGGCGTCACCGACCCCAAGCAGCGCCGCTTCCGCTACGGCGTGCAGGTCAACAGCCTCGGCCTGACCGAGGCCCAGCCGGAGAACAACGTCCAGCGCATCGTCCTCGAGATGCTCGCCGTGACGCTGAGCAAGGACGCCCGCGCCCGCGCGGTGCAGCTGCCGGCGTGGAACGAGGCGCTCGGCCTGCCGCGCCCCTGGGACCAGCAGTGGGCGCTGCGCCTGCAGCAGGTGCTCGCCTTCGAGTCCGACCTCCTCGAGTACGACGACCTCTTCGCCGGCTCGCCCGTCGTGGAGCAGAAGGTCTCCGAGCTCGTCGAGGGCGCCAAGGCCGAGATCGAGCGCATCCAGGACATGGGCGGCGCCGTGCCCGCCGTCGAGTCCGGCTACATGAAGAACGCCCTCGTGGCGAGCCACTCCCTGCGTCGCCAGCGGATCGAGGCCGGCGAGGACACCGTCGTCGGTGTCAACAAGTTCGAGACCACCGAGCCCAACCCGCTCACGGCCGACCTCGACACCGCGATCCAGACCGTCGACGCCGACGTCGAGGCCAAGGCCATCGAGGCCGTCCGGGCCTGGCGCACCGAGCGTGACGCCGACCCGCAGCGTGCCGAGGCGGCGTCGGAGTCGCTGGCCCGCCTGCAGGAGCTCGCGGCGACCGACGACAACCTCATGGAGGCCTCCATCGAGTGCGCCCGCGCCGGCGTCACCGTCGGCGAGTGGGCACAGGCGCTGCGTGAGGTCTTCGGTGAGTTCCGCGCGCCGACCGGTGTGTCCGGCTCCGTCGGTGTCGCCGACGGTGGCTCCGCGGAGCTCGCGGCCGTGCGCCAGCGGGTCGCGCAGACGGGGGAGGAGCTCGGCGAGAAGCTGCGCGTCCTCGTCGGCAAGCCCGGCCTGGACGGTCACTCCAACGGCGCCGAGCAGATCGCCGTGCGGTCCCGGGACGCGGGCTTCGAGGTCGTCTACCAAGGGATCCGGCTCACGCCCGACCAGATCGTCTCGGCGGCGATCGCCGAGGACGTCCACCTCGTCGGCGTCTCGATCCTCTCCGGCTCGCACATGGAGCTCGTCCCCGACGTCCTCGAGGGTCTGAAGGCCCAGGGCGCCGGTGACATCCCGGTCATCGTCGGCGGGATCATCCCCGAGTCCGACGCGGCACAGCTGAAGGAGATGGGCGTCGCGGAGGTCTTCACGCCGAAGGACTTCGGGCTCAACGACATCATGGACCGCTTCCTCGACATCATCCGTGAGCAGCGCGGTCTGGCTGCCCTGGAGACCGCGGACGCGTGAGCCGGCCCGGGGTCTAGCCTGAAGGGCATGGCCCTGCAGTGCCCGGCGACACTCCTGCTGGCACCGACACCCCGTGACGCGAAGGCGGTCGGTGACCTCCTCGCGTCCCTGACCGGCGAGCTGGTGCTGGCCGTCGTCCGGGCCCCCGGGGTCACGGCCGCCGAGCGCATCGCGCAGGAGATCGGGGCCCCGCTCGAGGACGAGCCGGGTCTGGCGTCGGCCCAGCCGGACCCGGCCGTGCTGGGGGAGATCGCGGACCTGCACCGCGGGGAAACCGTGCTCGTCCTCACGACAGGTGGCGGGCGGACCCCCGTCGTCCGTCTGGAGCTGGACTGACCCCTGCGGCCCGCCACGCCGTCACTCGTCGGCGGACCCCGGCGCATCGCGTGGTGGCGCCGCCTCCGTCGTCCCCTCCTGGGGTGGTGCGGCGGCCGTGCCGACGGCGTCGAAGAGGCGCAGCAGCTCCATCGGGAGCGGGAAGACCACGGTGGAGTTCTGCTCGGCGCCCAGCTCGAGCATCGAGGAGAGCGTGCGCAGGTGCATCGCCGCCGGGTGGGCCTCCATGACCTCGGCGGCCTTGGCGAGGTTCTCGGCAGCCTCCTGCTCACCGAGAGCGTGGATGACCTTCGCCCGGCGGTCGCGCTCCGACTCGGCCTGGCGGGCCATCGCGCGTCGCATGCTCTCCGGGAGCAGGACGTCCTTGACCTCGACGATGGTCACCTTGACGCCCCACGGGTTGGTGACCTCGTCGATGATCTGCTGGAGCTTCTGGTTGATCTCATCGCGCTTGGTCAGCAGGTCGTCCAGACTCGTCTGACCGATGATGCTGCGCAAGGTCGTCTGCGCGACCTGCTGGGTACCGACGCGGTAGTCCTCGATGGCGATCACCGAGCGCACCGGGTCCACGACGTTGTAGTAGGTCACCGCGTTGACCTGCACGGTGACGTTGTCGCGGGTGATCAGGTCCTGCGGTGGGACGTCGTAGGTGTGCGTGCGCAGGTCGATCCGCAGCACCTTGTCCACGAAGGGGGCGACGAAGATGACCCCTGGCCCCTTCGGCTGCTGGATGCGGCCGAGGCGGAAGATCACCGCGCGCTCGTACTCGGACATGACACGGACCACTCTGCTGGCCAGGACGACCACGACCACGGCCGCGATCACCAGCCCGATGACGGTGCTGTCGATCATCTTTCCTCCTGTGTCGGTGGGTCGGCCTCGAGCGGCTCGACGAGCAGGACGAGCCCGTCGACCTCCCGGACCCGGACGTCCTCGCCCGCGGCCAACGGCACGCCGGTGCTGCGCACCGACCACCAGCTGCCCTCCACGAAGGTCTGGCCGTGGGTTCCCTCCGCCGTACGGATCGTCACGACATGTCCGGTGAAGAGGTCGGAGCCGGTGGTGTGCGACGGGGACTCGCGGGTCCGCCGCCACAGCCACACGGTCAGCGCGACGCCGACGGCCGCCACGACGAGGGTCGGCAGGACGAGGCCGACGAGCAGGCCCCAGCCGATCCCGAGCTGGTCGACGAGCCACGAGAGCACATCGCCGAGCTCCCCGTCCGGTGGGACCGAAGGGGGGTCAAGGTCAGCGGGCTGCGTCGTCGCCATGCCTCATTCCTCCGCGGCGTGTACCCATGAGGGTAGTTCGTGCGGCGGTGGGGCCCTCGTGGCGACGCGTCAGAAGAGGCGGTGCATGCTCGTGTCGATGCCCTTGAGCTCGTCGTAGTCGAGGGTGACGCAGCGGATACCGCGGTCCTCGGCGAGGGTGCGCGCCTGGGGCTTGATCACCTGGGCCGCGAAGACCCCTTCGACCGGGCGCAGCGCGGGATCACGGTTCATCAGCTCGAGGTAGCGGGTCAGCTGCTCGACGCCGTCGATCTCGCCGCGGCGCTTGATCTCGATGGCGACCGAGACCC
>JBQGNO010000135.1:0-8137 GCA_052087725.1 Janibacter sp.
CACCTGCCAGTACTTCTGCGCCTGCCGCGGCCAAGCCAGCTGGATCCCTCTTCGGGGGTGCCCCAGCGGCCCCTGCGTCACAGTCGCCTGCGCCAGCGACGACGGGCGCCACTACTTCGACCGCGGCACCCGCGACGACGGCACCGGCTTCTACGGCTGGGGCCAGTTTATTCGGCGCCAAGCCCGCTGAAGGCGCGGCCGCCACTACCACGAAACCCGCGGAACAATCCGGAGCGACTACCACAACCGCCGGTGCCAACGCACTCGGTGCTTCGACCTCTGGCCCGCCCTCGCGGCTCCCAACGCTGAAGAACAAGAGCATGGACGACATCATCACCCGGTGGGCCTCGCACCTCTCCAAGTACCAAAAGGAATTCAAGGAGCAGGCGACCAAGGTGGCCGAGTGGGATCGGCTCCTCGTCGAGAACGGGGACAAGATCCAGAAGCTCTACCTGAACACCTACGAAGCGGAGCGAGCCAGCAACGAGATCGAGAAGCAGCTGATGGGCGTCGAGAACCAGCAGGACGAGCTCGAGAACTGGCTGAACCGGTACGAGGAGGACGTGAACGAGATGATCAACAAGCAGGTCGGCCAGGCCGGCGAGCAGCTCGAGGCGTGCGTGCAGCTGCTCGGTGCGCGCGGCGATGTTCTTCTCCAGCGAGTCATCGGCCCAGAAGGTGCGCAGGGCCTTGGTCCCGGTGACGAAGGCGGGGTTGTGACCGCGGAAGGTGCCGTTGTGCTCGCCCGGCTCCCAGTCGTCGACCTCGGGCTTCATCAGGGTCAGGGCCATGGGCAGGCCGTACCCGGAGATCGACTTGCTCAGGGTGATGATGTCCGGGTCGAGGCCGAACTCCTCGAAGGAGAAGAACTTCCCGGTGCGGCCGCACCCGGCCTGGACGTCGTCGACGATGAGCAGCACGCCGTACTCGCGGCACATCTCCTGCAGCTCCTTGAGCCACTGGCCACGAGCGGCCTTGAGCCCGCCCTCGCCCTGGACCGACTCGACGATGACCGCAGCCGGCAGGTTCGTGCCCGAGCCGCTGTCGCCCCAGATGCGCTTGAGCCAGGCGAAGTCCGAGGTCTCGCCGACGATGTAGTCGTCGTAGGGGGCGGAGGTCGCGTGGTACAGCGGGGTGCCCGCGCCGGCGCGCTTGAAGGAGTTGCCGGTGACGGCGAGCGAGCCGAGCGTCATGCCGTGGAAGGCATTGGTGAAGTGGACGATGTCCTCACGGCCGGTCGCCTTGCGGGCGGTCTTCAGCGCGGTCTCGACGGCATTGGTCCCGGTCGGGCCGGGGAACTGGATCTTGTGCGTCATGCCGCGCGGGGCGAGGATGATCTCGGTGAAGGCCTCGAGGAAGTCGCGCTTGGCCCGGGTGTACATGTCCATGGAGTGGGTGACCCCGTCCCCGGAGACGTACTCGACCAGGGCCTCCTTGAGGATGTCGTTGTTGTGCCCGTAGTTGAGCGCGCCGGCACCGGAGAAGAAGTCGGTGTATCGCTCGCCGTCCTCGGTGTACTGGTACGGCCCCTTGGCGGTGTCGAAGACGACGGGCCAGTTGCGGCAGTAGCTGCGCACCTCGGACTCGCGGGTGGTGAAGATCTGGGTGTTGGTGGCGGTCATGATGGTCCTTCCGGGGAGGGATCAGGGGTGGTCTGGGGGAGAGGTCGCCGGGATCAGAACGGTCCGATGCGGTGCAGCACCTCCGGCTCGTGTCCCTCGTCGGGGAAGTGCTCGCGGACGAAGAGGTCGATCTCCTGGTGCTCGGCACCGCGCTTGCGGCCGAAGCCGGCGAACAGGGCCCGGGAGGCCTCGTTGTCATCGGTGATCGTCGTCTCGAGCGAGGTCATGCCCGGCACCGTGTCGGCCAGGTGGTCGAGCATCCGCCCGGCGAGTCCGTGGCCGCGCTGGTCGGCGTCGACGGCCACCTGCCACACCATGAGGGTGTGCGGGGCCTCCGGACGGATGTAGCCGCTGACGAAGCCGACGACCTTCCCTTCCCGCTCGGTGACGACGCTCGTGCGCGAGAAATCGCGCGCCCACAGCAGGTAGGCGTAGGAGGTGTTGAGGTCCAAGGTCTGCGAGTCCCGGGCGACGCGCCACATGGCTCCACCGTCGTCGATGGTGGGCTCACGCAGGACGAAGGGGGAGTCCTCGGATGCGGAATGGGTGTGCTCTGAGTCTGCGGTCACCTGTTCGAACCTAACGTGACCAGCGCACAGATCAAGTCAGGTATCTGGGAATACACCGAAATCCCTTGCGCCACAGGGGAATTGGCCAGATCGTGAGACATGCCACGAATTCCACGTGAGGAGACGATCACGCGCGCGCACGCCTCATAGCGGCGCCCAGACGTCGGACCGCCTCGGTGAGGACCTCTGGGGACGCGGCGAAATTCAGGCGGACGTGGCCGTGGCCGTCGCCGAAGGGCAGGCCAGAGTTGAGGGCGACTTGCCCCTCCCGCAGGAAGTGCTCCGCCGGGTCGTCGCCGAGACCCATCCCACGACAGTCGAGCCAGGCGAGGTAGGTGGACTCGCCCGGTCTCCACCGCACGTCCGGCAGGTGCTCGTCGAGCAGGGAGCGCAGGAGGGACCGGTTGGCCGCGAGGTCGTCGACGAGGTCGGCGAGCCAGTCCCGGCCGTGGTCCATCGCGGCGATGTGGGCCCGGACCCCGACGTGGCTGGCGGTGTAGGCCAGGTCCGCCGGGACGCGTCGGACCGCCGGGCCGGCCTGCGGACCGCCGACGACGGCGGCCGCCTTGAGTCCGGCGAGGTTCCACCCCTTCGCCGGGGAGATCACGCTCAGGGCGCCGGCCCCCTCCGGCACGGAGACGAGGGAAGTGAACTGCGCCCCGGGCAGCACGAGCGGCGCGTGGACCTCGTCGCTGACCACCTGCACCCCGTGCTCGTCCGCGGTGCCGGCCACCGCGGACAGCTCGGCCGGGGTGGGCACCGCCCCTGTGGGGTTGTGGGGGTTGGACAGCAGCAGCACGCCCCGACCCGGTCTGGCGGCGAAGGCCTCCGCCAGACCGGCGACGTCGTAGCGACCGTCCTCGCCGAGAGGGACGGTCACCAGGCGACGCCCGGCAGCGGCGGCGACGGAGTGGAAGGGCGGGTACACCGGAGTCGTGATGTAGACGGGGTCGTCTGCCTCGGTCAGGGCGAGGATCGCCCCCTTGACCCCGGACATCGCATCGGTGACCAGGGCCATCCGGGAGGGGTCGACCGACGCGCCCCACCATCCGTACCAGCGGGCCACCGCCTCGAGGTACCCGGCCGCGACGGGGTATCCGAGGTCGCCGTCGCGGACGACCCGCAGGAGCTCCTCGGCGATCGCCGGGGCCGGGAGGACATCCATCTCGGCGACCCAGAGGGGGAGCACGTCCCTGCCGTGGTGCTGCCACTTGATGCTCGTGCGACGACGGCAGGTGGCCTCGTCGAGGGTCAGGACATGACGCTCCATGCCTCCACTGTGGCACCAGCGTGACCGCCTACGCTGGTGCGGGTGAGCCAGGATCGAGAGAGCGCGCCCCCGCGCCGGGTGGACGAGTCGATGACGCTCATCACCTCGATGCTCGAGCGACCGCTCGACCCCGGGTACGAGGCAGCCGCCAAGCACCGCCGCTCGCAGGGGCTGCCCGCCTCGACCGGCGCCCGTCGCCCGCTGCTCATCGTGTGGCTGCTGATCATCGGGCTGCTCATCGGGATGAGCACCGCGAGCCTGCGCGCCCGTGACGGGAGCCGGGCCACCGCGCGGGCCGAGCTCATCGACCAGATCGAGACCCGTCAGACGTCGGTGGACGAGCAGGGCTCCTCGGTGCGCGACCTGCAGAAGGAGATCGACGCCGCGACGGCACGGCTCGACCCGGACCTCGTGGGCGCTCGGCGGGATGAGCTGCAGTCGATGCAGATCTCCAGCGGGCTGGCCCCCGTCCGCGGCGGCGGTCTGCGGATCACGCTCGACGACGCTCCCGAGAGCGGGACGGATGCCGACGGTGACCCCCGGACCGGCAGCAGCGACGAAGGGCGCGTGCGTTCCAGGGACCTGCAGATCATCACCAACGGCCTCTGGAGGGCCGGGGCCGAGGCGATCACGGTCAACGGGCAGCGGCTGACCTCCCGCACGGCGATCCGCTTCGCCGGTGAGGCGATCCTCGTGAACTTCCGCCCCCTGACGAAGCCCTACACGATCGAAGCCATCGGGGACCCGGAGGACCTGCAGAGCCGGTTCGCCGAAGGGGTCGCCGGGTCCTACCTCACCGGGTTGCGCAGCAACTACGGCGTCACCACCTCGCTCACGACCCAGGACGAGCTCCAGCTGCCGGGGGCGACCAGCGTCAGCACGCAGCGAGCCGAGGTCATCCCCTCCGGGGAGACCCCGCCCGCAGTGAACCCACGGACGAAGGAGACCTCATGATCCCTGCATTCGGGCTCGCGGCCGGGATCGTCCTCGGCCTCGTGCTCCAA
The DNA here is from genome assembly GCA_052087725.1 of Janibacter sp. Classification (GTDB taxonomy): domain Bacteria; phylum Actinomycetota; class Actinomycetes; order Actinomycetales; family Dermatophilaceae; genus Janibacter. The sequence continues at coordinate 4,466 of JBQGNO010000135.1, forward strand.
CCGGATGTGCCGGTATGGATGCAGCCCTACCTGCCGATCGCGGTGGTCGCCGCGCTGGACGCGGTCTTCGGTGCGGTGCGCGCCGCCCTGGACGGGATCTTCAACGACAAGGTCTTCGTCGTCAGCTTCTTGTCCAATGTGCTCGTCGCCGCCTTCATCGTCTTCCTCGGGGACCAGCTCGGCGTCGGGTCGCAGCTGTCCACCGGCGTCGTCGTCGTCCTCGGCGTACGGATCTTCTCCAACGTCGCTTCCATCCGTCGACACCTCTTCAAGGCATGAGCGCCGACGAGACCGGTCCGGACCCGGACGCGGACACGACCTCCGGGACGTCCTCATGGCGTCGGCTCTACCTCCTGGCCCGGCCCCGGCTGACGCGAGCCAATGCCTTTGCCCTGCTCCTCGCCTGCCTGCTCGGTTTCGCCATCGCGACCCAGGTGCGCCAGACCCAGGCGCAGGGCCTGGAGGACCTGCGCCAGGACGAGCTCGTGCGCATCCTCGACGACGTCACCCAGAACGGCAATCGCCTCGACGACGAGATCGCCGAGCTGAGGACCACCCGTGATGGCCTGACGTCGAGCGAGGACAACTCACCGGAGGCCATCGCCGCGGCCCGGGAGCGCGCGGACACGCTGGGCATCCTCTCGGGGGCGGAGAAGGCCACCGGGCCGGGGATCACCCTGACCATCACCGACGAGGACGGCGCGGTCGATGCGGCCACGCTCCTGGACACGGTCCAGGAGCTGCGTGATGCCGGCGCCGAGGCCATGCAGGTCGGCTCGGTGCGCATCGTCGCCAGCACGTGGTTCAGTGACGGCGACGACGGTGTGACGGCTGACGGTCACGATCTGAAGAGCCCCTACCGGTTCACGGTCATCGGAGATCCGCAGACGATGAGCACCGCGATGGAGATCCCGGGAGGCGTGTCGGAGTCGGTGCGCAGCAAGGGCGGCACGGTGGCCATCCGCGAGTTCGACTCGATCAACGTCGAGGCATTGCACTCCAATTCGTCACCTCGCTACGCTCAGCCCGACCCGGAGCCGACCGACGGCTCGAAGTGACCGGGCCCACGAAGGAGAGAGATGAGCGACGCGACCTACCCCGAGGACCTGCGGTACACCAGCGATCACGAGTGGGTGCGTACGACGGAGTCCGGCACGGTGCGCGTGGGCGTGACCCACTACGCGCAGGACGCCCTCGGTGACGTCGTCTACGTCAGCCTCCCTGCCGTCGGGGACGCCATCGACGCCGGTGACTCCTGCGGCGAGGTCGAGTCCACGAAGTCCGTCAGTGACCTGTACGCGCCGCTCGCCGGCACGATCACGGCCGTCAACGAGGCCCTCGACGCAGCGCCCGAGCTGGTCAACAGCGACCCCTACGAGCAGGGCTGGATGTACGAGCTCGAGCTCGCCGACGACGCCGACACCTCGGCGCTCCTCGACGTCGAGGCCTACCGGGCAGAGCTCGGCTGAGTCAGAGTCAGCAGGGCCGGCACCGACGCGGTGCCGGTCACGTAGTCTTGGGTTTCGACACGATAGGAGGGAGTGCTGGATGAGCGGCAACGAGAAGGACCAGTCCGCACGACAGGACCCGGCGACGCAGCAGTTCACCGGGATCGGCTCCGGCCCCCCAGCCGACGTGACCGACTCCGACTACCACCTCAGCCGGGACGAGCAGGCCACCGTCGACGCCCTGCACCCCGGTACAGCGCTGCTCATCGTGCTCCGCGGTCCCAACACCGGCGCCCGCTTCCTCCTGGACGACGCCGAGGTCACGACCGGCCGCGGGCCGGCCAGCGACATCTTCCTCGACGACGTGACCGTCTCGCGCAAGCACGCCGTCTTCGCCCGCGAGGAGCGGGGGTTCGGTGTGCGTGACGTGGGCTCGCTCAACGGCACCTACGTCAACAAGGAGCGCATCGACCAGGTCGCGCTGCGCACGGGTGACGAGGTGCAGATCGGCAAGTTCCGCCTCGTGTACTACGCCAGCACGGCGACCAGCTGACGGTGCCGGCAGAGCACGTCGGGATCGGCGCCGTCATTGCCCAGCTCGAGGACGACTTCCCCGATGTCACGATCAGCAAGGTCCGCTTCCTCGAGTCCGAGGGGCTGGTCACCCCGTCGCGCACCGAGTCGGGGTACCGGAAGTTCTCCGCGGAGGACATCGAGCGGCTGCGCTTCGTCCTCACGGCACAGCGCGACCGCTTCTGGCCGCTGAAGGTCATCCGTGAGCGTCTCGATGCCCTCGACCGTGGTCTGAGCGTCGCCGACGACGGCGCCTCCGCGGCGCCGGAGGCCGAGCCGGAGCACCACGAGCGGCTGGGTCCGCCCACGGGGCCGGCACGCCCCCTTCGTCTGACGCCCATCGAGCTGCAACGTGCCGCGACAATCGACACGACCACCTTCCGTGAGCTCGTCTCCTACGGGCTGCTGCCGAAGAACCAGGAGTACTTCGACGAGGGCGACCTCGGGGTGGCTCGCGCCGCGGGTGCGCTCGTCGGGGCGGGCATCGACGTGCGCCACCTGCGTCCCTTCAAGAGTGCGGCCGAGCGCGAGCTCGGCCTCGCGGACCACGTCCTCGGACAGCAGGCGCTGAGGGGGAGGGAGGCCGACCAGGAGGGTCTCGACGACGAGACCGTGACCCGTCGGATCATCGAGGACTGCCTCGAGCTGCACGTCGCGCTGCTCCAGCGGGGGCTGCAGGCGCAGGCCTGACCCGGACCACCGGATGCGGGGGATAGGCTAAGAGGGTGAAGCCGCTCGACGTCCTTGGTGTCCGCGTGGAGATGCCCACCTCCCAGCCGATCGTGCTCCTGCGTGAGCGCGACGGAGGTCGGCACGTCCCGATCTGGATCGGCGCGGCGGAGGCCACTGCGATCGCCTACGCGCAGGAAGGCGTCGAGCCGCCGCGACCGCTGACCCACGACCTGCTGGTCGACGTCATCGCCGCCGTCGGGCGACAGCTCGCCACCGTCCGGATCGATGCGGTGCTCGAGGGCGTCTTCCACGCCACGCTCGTCCTCGACGACGCGACGGAGATCTCGGCCCGCACCTCCGACGGAGTGGCCCTGGCCCTGCGGACGGGCGCCGAGATCGTCGCCACCGACCGGGTGCTCGACGAGGTCGGGATCGAGGCCTCCGAGGAGGACGAGGACGAGGTGGCCAAGTTCAAGGAGTTCCTCGACGACGTGTCCCCCGAGGACTTCGACGAGCCCGGCAGCGCGACCTGATCGTTACCGACACGCGGGTCGCCGAGCCGCGGGGGGTGTTTGACGCCCCCGGCGCACCGCCGTAGCGTCGAAGACAGCACCGGATCACATCGGTGCAATTTCCCATCCGGTCCCGACCGGGGCGACGGTGAGGCAGGAGGGCGTAGTGGACGCCACGAACGATGAGGGTCGGACGGATGTCCGAACTCAGGGCGTGCTCTTCGACGACGACCTGCCCGAGCTGTCCGAGGACATCGGTTACCGCGGTCCGGCCGCGTGCAGCGCCGCCGGGATCACCTATCGCCAGCTCGACTACTGGGCCCGCACCGGTCTCGTCGAGCCGGCCGTGCGGGGTGCGGCGGGCTCCGGCAGCCAGCGTCTCTACGGCTTCCGCGACATCCTCGTGCTCAAGGTCGTCAAGCGCCTCCTTGACACCGGAGTCTCCCTCCAGCAGATCCGCGTAGCCA
>JBQGNO010000136.1:0-1732 GCA_052087725.1 Janibacter sp.
GGTCGACGGCGCGGGTGGCCTCCGCCTCGTCGTGCACCTCCACGAGGCAGGTCAGCCCGAGGGACCCGGCAAGGGCCATGAGCTGGCGGATCTGCTCGTCGGTGAGCGCCGCCACGATGAGCAGGATGATGTCGGCGCCGTGGGCCCGTGCCTCCCAGACCTGGTACTCGGTGACCATGAAGTCCTTGCGCAGCACCGCGACGTCGACCGCCTCACGGACCGCCGCGAGGTCGTCGAGGGTGCCGTTGAAGCGGCGCTCCTCGGTGAGGACGGAGATCGCCGTCGCTCCTCCGGCCTCGTAGGCCCGTGCGAGCTGCGCCGGGTCGGGGATCTGCGAGAGCGACCCCTTGCTCGGGCTGGACCGCTTGACCTCGGCGATGACGGACAGGCCCGGCCGACGCAGCATGGCCTCCGCGTCACGGGGGGCGGGCAGCCCGTCGCACTGGCGCTGGAGCTGCTCGAGGGAGGTCCGGGACTCTCGTCCGGCGAGGTCCTCTCGGACACCGTCGATGATCTGGTCGAGGACGCTGGGCATGGCTGACAGGCTAGTCGACGCTCGGGTCATCACCACGAGTGACCCGGTCCCAGTCGGAGTCCACGCGCTCGCCCCGGGACCCACCGACCTGCGCGACGTCCTCGCCCCCGGGGCGCTCGTACTTGCCGCCGAGGGCCCCCCAGGTCCGGCTCCCGAGGGCTGCTCCCGCGGCCGCCACGAGCAGGAGCACGGCGGCGATGACCGCGATCCACGGCCAGGTCGTCGCCGAGGCGGTGGCCTCGAGCTCGCCGGTGACCCCGGCGTGGGTCGCCGAGACCCCTCCGAGCACCGTGGGTGCCTCGAGCACGGCACGCAGGGAGAGAGCGATCACCCCGCCGCCGACGGCGACGAGAGCGATGATGCAGACCCATCGGGCGATCCGCCCGGAGGTGGTCGAGGCGATGGCGGCCGCCATGGCCACGAGGGCCAGACCGGCCAGGCCCGGGGCCGCCTCGGTGCCGACCGCGGAGGCACTGACCGGCCCGGTCACCCCGTCGACGGTCCCGGTGATCCAGTCGGCCCGCCCGGCGGCGAGCAGGACGATGCCGGCCGCGATCGCCACGAGCACGACGACCGGCTTGCGGGTGAGGAGGCTCATGCTTCGGCGCTCCCGGCGGGCCGCAGTGCTCGGGCGGAGGCGACCGCGGCCAACGCGGACCCGGCCTTGTGGACCGTCTCCTCCTGCTCGAGGGCGGGGACGGAGTCGGCGACGATCCCGGCGCCGGCCTGCACGTGGGCCATCCCGTCCTTGACGAGGGCGGTGCGGATGGCGATCGCCATGTCCATGTCGCCGTGGAAGTCGAGGTAGCCGACGACTCCACCGTAGACGCCTCGACGAGAGCGTTCGTAGTGCTCGATGAGCTGCAGTGCCCGGGGCTTGGGAGCCCCGGAGAGGGTCCCCGCGGGGAAGGTGGCCACGAGCACGTCGAAGGCATTGACCCCCTTCGCCATCTCGCCGACGAGGGTCGACTCGAGGTGGATGACGTGGCTGTACCGCCGCAGGTTCATGAACTCGACGCAGTCGACCGTGCCCGCGACGCACACGCGCTGGAGGTCGTTGCGACCGAGGTCGACGAGCATGACGTGCTCGGCGCGCTCCTTGGGGTCGCCGATGAGGTCCTCCTCCAGCTGGAGGTCCTGCTCGGGCGACTTGCCCCGCGGGCGGGTCCCGGCGATCGGACGGGTGATCGCCTGGCG
>JBQGNO010000136.1:1742-8108 GCA_052087725.1 Janibacter sp.
CACCTTGACCAGGGCCTCCGGCGAGGAGCCGACGACGTCATAGGTCGACCCGTCGGGGTGCGGCAGCCGGACGAAGTACATGTAGGGGCTGGGGTTGGAGCGACGCAGTGCCCGGTAGACCTCGAGACCGTCGACGGGGCACGGCGTGGAGAAGCGTTGGGAGAGGACGACCTGGAAGACCTCGCCGGCGCGGACGTCATCCTTGGCCTCCTCGACGATCTCCTCGAAGCGCTCGACGGTGACATCGCTCTCGACCTCGGTGCGGGCAGCGGCGGCCACGTCGGGGTCGATCGTCGCGACCGTGCTCGCCGCCGGAGCGGCCAGACGCTCCTCCATCGCGTCGAGCCGTGCGACGGCGTCCTGCCAGGCCTCCTCGACGCGCTCGTCGGTGTCGTCGTAGTTGATCGCGCTCGCCACGAGCAGCAGCGAGCCATCGCTGTGGTCGAGGACGGCGACATCGGTGGCGAGGACCATGCCGATCTCCGGGACCCCGAGGACATCGGGCAGCTCGCTCGGGACCTTTTCCCAGTGGCGGACCGCGTCGTAGGAGATCGCCCCGACGAGACCGCTGGTGAAGGGCGGCAGCCCCTCGACGGGATCGGTGGTCAGGGCCTCGAGCGTCGCCCGCAGGGCCGCAGTCGGGTCCCCGCTGGTCGGGACTCCGACCGGCGGCTCCCCGATCCAGTACGCCTCGCCGTCCTGCTCGGTCAGGGTCGCGCGGCTCTGCGCGCCGATGATCGACCAGCGCGACCAGACCCCGCCGTGCTCGGCCGACTCGAGGAGGAAGGTACCGGGGGCGCCCCCCGCCAGCTTGCGGTAGACCCCGACCGGGGTCTCGCCGTCGGCGATGAGCCGCCGGACGACGGGCACGACACGGCGGTCGCAGGCGAGGACCCCGAAGGCATCGGCATCGGGCCAGGTCCGCCCGTAGGCGAGGTCGGGGATCTCGGTGCGGGGGGCGCTCATGCGCTCTCCCCCACGACGGCCTCGAGGTCGCCGGCGTCGAAGCAGGTGTGGTCACCGGTGTGACACGCGGCGCCGACCTGGTCGACCCGCACGAGCATCGCGTCGCCATCGCAGTCGAGGGCCACGGAGCGCACGTGCTGGACGTGTCCCGAGGTGTCGCCCTTGCGCCAGTACTCCTGCCGGCTGCGGGACCAGAAGGTCACCCGGCCGGTCGTCAGGGTGCGGTGCAGCGCCTCGTCGTCCATCCAGCCGAGCATGAGCACCTCACCGGTGTCGTGCTGCTGGATGATGGCCGCGACGAGACCGGCGGGGTCGCGGCGCAGGCGCGTCGCGAGCTGCTCGGGCAGGGGCGAGGACGAAGGGGTGGACACGCTCGCCATTCTGCACCCCGCCCGGCATCGGTCTCGACTCGGCCACGGTCCTCCCTTCGCTCCGCACCGCGACCAGCGGCGCGGGTTACCCTGCGTCGTCAGACATGACTGGCACCACTGCTCCACCCACGGCCCCCGGAGGTCCGATGACCCACCACGCCCGCGCCGAACGCGCCGCCCTGTGCGACACCCTCCTCGAGGTGGGTCCGGACGCGCCGACGCTGTGCGGTGACTGGTCGAGCGGGGACCTGCTCGCCCACCTCATCGTCCGCGAGGGGCGGCCCGACCACGCGGCCGGGATCCTCGTCCCCGCGCTGTCGTCCCGGACCGACCGCGCCATGGCCGACCTGCGGGCCAGGCACGACCACGCGACCCTCGTCGAGCGCCTGCGCCAGGGACCCCCGAGCTGGCACCCGACCCGGGTCCCGGCCGTGGACGAGAAGGCCAACCTCGTGGAGATGTTCGTCCACCACGAGGACGTCCTGCGCGCCGGCCTGGGGGCGCCTCGTCGCTCGCTCAGCCAGCAGATGGTCTCCGCCCTCGGTGACCGGCTGGCCCTCATGGGGCCGGTGCTCTTCCGCAAGACCCGCGGGGCGACGATCGAGATCGCCACCGCGAAGCGACACACCCGCATCGGCACGGGCGATGACCCCGTGGTGCAGATCCACGGGCGTCCGGGGGAGATCTTCCTCTTCGGCTTCGGCCGCCAGGCGGTCGCCGAGGTCGAGCTCGTCGGGCCGCCGGAGGCCGTCGAGACCGTGCGGACGACGAGCTACGGCTTCTAGTCCGTCCCCGCGTCGCCCCGGCGCACGGGGTGCCCGGCCCCGGCCAGGGCGTCCTTGGCCTCGGCGATGCTCACCGTACCGAAGTGGAAGATGCTCGCCGCGAGCACGGCGCTCGCACCGGCCTCGACCGCCGGAGGCATGTGGGCCGCCGTGCCGGCTCCCCCGCTCGCGATGACCGGGATGCTCACCTCGGGCCGCACCGCGCCGATCAGCTCGAGGTCGAAACCCGCCTTGGTCCCGTCGGCGTCCATCGAGTTGAGCAGGATCTCTCCGGCTCCGAGCGACGCGGCCCGGGCGCACCACTCGACGGCATCGATCCCGGTCCCGCGCCGGCCACCGTGGGTGGTCACCTCGAAGCCTCCGACGAGTGACCCGTCCTCGGCCCGTCGACGTCGCACATCCGCGGAGAGCACGAGCACCTGGGCGCCGAAGCGGTCCGCGACCTCGCTGATCAGCTCCGGTCGGGCGATCGCCGCGGTGTTGACCCCGACCTTGTCCGCGCCGCACCGCAGCAGCCGGTCGACGTCCTCGACCGTGCGCACTCCCCCGCCGACGGTCAGCGGGATGAAGACCTCCTCGGCGGTGCGGGTCACGACGTCGTAGGTCGTCGAGCGATCGCCGCTGCTCGCGGTGACGTCGAGGAAGGTCAGCTCGTCGGCGCCCTCGCGTCCGTAGCGGCGGGCGAGCTCGACGGGATCGCCGGCATCGCGCAGGTTGTCGAAGTTGACGCCCTTGACGACCCGTCCGGCGTCGACGTCGAGGCAGGGGATGACACGCACGGCGAGAGACACGCGGGCAGCCTATCGAGAGCCCTCGCCGGGCTACGCTTCCCCCCGATGTCACCCCTCGAGCAGGTCCTCGCCCACGCCGCCCTCGTCCCGGCCTCGTGCGGGAGCGTCCATGTCGTCGGCATCGACGGTCGCAGCGGCTCCGGCAAGACGACCCTCGCCCGGGAGGTGGCGTCAGCCTGGTCTGCGGCGCTGGTCTCGATGGACTCGATCTACCCCGGCTGGGACGGGCTCGCGGCGTCGACCGATCTGCTCGTCGAGCACGTGCTCACGCCCCTGGCCCGCAGTGAGGCGGCCCTCGTCCCGACGTGGGACTGGCTCGCCGACCGACCGGGGCCCCGGCTCCCGGTCCCCGTGCCTCGCCGCCTCATCGTTGAGGGGTGCGCGAGCACGGTCGGTCCCGCGGCCGACCTCATCGGCACCCGCGTCTGGATGGACGGCCCCGAGGACGTGCGAAGGGAGCGGGCGCTCGCCCGCGACGGTGAGGTCTTCGCAGCGCACTGGGACATGTGGGCGCAGCAGGAGGCCGTGGTCTTCGCCGCGGACCGGACCCGCGAGCGCGCCCATCTGGTCCTCGGGGACTAGGTGCCGACGAGATCGGCGAGCCGCTGCGCCTCGTCGACGGAGCGCGGCCCGTCGGACCGCTGGATCGCCATGACCGCCATGTCGAGACCGTCGGCGAGGTCGAGGCGCACCCACGGCATGCCCTGCGAGAAGCGCACCGCGGTGATCTCCTCCCACGGGATGAGCTCTCCCCCACCGAGATTGCGCACGTACAGCCCCTCCGCCGTCGGACGGGCATGGATCGTCGCATAGCGGGTCATGAAGGCCGCGACGGCCACGCCGATCCCTGCGCAGGTGAGTCGGTCCATGACCTTGTACTGCTCGGGCAGGATGACGGCCAAGGCGATCGCACCGACGAGGATCGCCACCCCGATGACGACCGCGACGATGCGTCCGCGCACCGGTCGGAAGGCGGCGGCCGTCGTCCGGTCCGGTGTGGTCACAGTCGGCACGCGGTGATCTCGGTGACGAGGATGGCGCGCGCACCGAGGTCGTAGAGCTCGTCCATGATCCGGTTGGTCCGCCCCCGCGGCACCATCGAGCGCACGGCGCACCAGGTGTCGTCGTGGAGGGTGCTCACCGTCGGCGACTCCAGCCCCGGGGTCAGCTCGACCGCCCGAGAGACCAGCTCGGCAGGGCAGTCGTAGTCGAGGAGGACGTACTCACGGGCGGTGACCACGCCCCTGATGCGGCGGTGGAGCACGTCGATCCCGGAGTCGCTTGCGTCGGACCGGCGGATGAGCACGGCCTCGCTGCGCAGGATCGGCTCACCGAAGACCTCCAGCCCCTGCTGGCGCAGGGTCGTGCCGGTCTCGACGACATCGGCGATCGCATCGGCGACACCCAGGGTGATGGCCGTCTCGACGGCCCCGTCGAGGCGCACGACCTCGGCCGTGACCCCCTTCGCCTCGAGGTGGTGGCTCACGAGGCCCGCGTAGGAGGTGGCGACGCGGCGGCCGTCGAGGTCCGCAGCGGAGCTGGCCTCCCCCGGGCGCCCGGCGAAGCGGAAGGTCGACCCCGCGAAGCCCAGGCCCATGACCTCGGTCGCGGCCGAGCCGGAGTCGAGGAGCAGGTCGCGACCGGTGATGCCGGCGTCGACCTGGCCCTTGCCGACGTAGAGGGCGACGTCCCGGGGACGCAGGTAGAAGAACTCCACGTCGTTGTCGGGGTCGGCGACGACCAGCTCCTTGCTGTCGCGGCGGACGCGGTAGCCCGACTCACGGAGCATCTCCACGGTGGGTTCGGACAGGGAGCCCTTGTTGGGCACAGCGATGCGCACGTCGGTCCTCTCAGAGGTGGGTGTAGACGTCGTCGAGGCCGAGGCCACCGTCGATCATCAGCACCTGCAGGTGGTAGAGCAGCTGGCTGATCTCCTCGGCCAGCTCCTCCTTGCTCTGGTACTCGGCGGCCATCCAGACCTCAGCGGCCTCCTCGACGACCTTCTTGCCGATGGCATGGGTTCCCGCGTCGAGCTGGGCCACGGTGCCCGACCCGACCGGTCGCTCGGCGGCCTTGCGGGAGAGTTCGTCGAAGAGGGTCTCGAAGGTCTTCACGGGGGTTCAGCCTAGTTGGCCGCGCGGGTGCTGCCGCTCGCGGGTTCAGCGTCCGGACGCTCGGTGCGCGAGGCCCGCAGCCAGACGAGGAACCCGTAGAGGACGAAGGCCGCGTACACGGCGTAGAGGAGCGCGGTCGGCAGGTAGCCGCTGTGCCACAGCAGCGGCACGCCGACGAGGTCGACGCCGATCCAGATCAACCAGAACTCGTTCCACCCCCGGGCCATCGCGTAGGTCGCGAGCAGCGACCCCATGAAGATCCACGCATCGGCCCAGAAGTACCACCGCGGGGCCGGCCAGCCGGCTCCGAGGGTCGCGAAGACCTGCTGCACGACGACGATCCCGATGACCATCGTCAGGGCGAGTCCGGCGCGCTCGGCGAGGGAGGCCCAGCGGGGGGTGATCGCGTGCGCGTCCCCCGCGGCGCGCGCCTGCTTGACCTGTCGCCACCGCCACCAGCCGTAGAGCGAGGTCATGATGAAGAAGATCTGCCGACCCGACTGCCCGAAGAGGGGTGCCTTGTCGTCGACGCCGAGCGTGACCCCGATGTAGACGAAGAAGAGGATCGAGTTGCCGACGATCCCGACCGGCCAGGCCCAGACCTTGCGGAGCATCCCGCCGACCGCGGAGGCCAGACCGAACCCGATCCCGATGACCTCCATCAGGGACAGGCGGTATCCGGCGAGGTCCACACCGGCCGAGTAGATCCATTCGAGGATGGACATGCGTCGTCCTTGTCCGCGCGTGCCGCTCCCGTCCGGACTGTCACCGTCGGCCCCGGGGTCTGGACCGGAGTTCACCGCCTGCCTGGGCAGCCGGGTCGCGGGCTCTCACCGCCGGTTCGGAATCTCACCGAGTCACGTGGCACGTGCACGGACATTGTGCGTAGGGTGCCCCCGCTCGGCAATCCGGTGGTCCCGTGACCCCACCACCCCGCTCTCCGTGTGGTCACCGAGGAGGTGCGTCGGCACCGTCTCGAGGCGGCCGGCGACGCGGCATGACCAGCCACGGCGTCATCCGGGACATGACGTGGGCCAGGCCGGCGCACACGGCGTCCGCGTGGTCGACATCAGCGTCGGCCTCGCCATCTCGCGGCTGCTCCGACAAGGCGACGTACACGCTGGCGCAGGTGGTGTACGCGTTGTGCATCCACGCCGGTGGCCGCCTAGCCGCACCCTGCTCGGCTCCGGCCTGCTCTGTCGTGTCGAGTGCAACAGTCACCGGGTCCAGCCACGCGACTGCTTCGTGCTCGGCGCACCGACCCAGAGCCACGACAGCGGCGTGGGCGACCCGGGCCTCTTCCTGGTCGCGCCACGCCGGGCCGGGACCGAGCAGGCGC
>JBQGNO010000137.1:0-8020 GCA_052087725.1 Janibacter sp.
ACGCTCTTCCGATCTCCGTCGTCAACATCCCCTTCCTCACCGCGATGGGTCTGGCCGCCGCCGGCACGGTCCTCGTCGCTGTCCTCGTGGCACTCACCCTCCTCCCGGCGATCCTCGGAGCGCTCGGCAAGCGGGCCTTCGCCGCCCAGGTCCGCAAGGACAAGGCCGTCGACGAGGGAGAGCACATCGACAACGGCGGGACGAAGTGGGCCCGTGCCATCGGCGCCCGCCCGGTGCTCGCCGTCGTCGTGACCGTCCTCGCGCTCGGCGCCCTCGCCATCCCGGCGAAGGACCTCCACCTCTCCCTGCCGACCGACTCCACGGCCTCCGAGGGCACCCACCAGCGCGAAGCGGCCGACCTGACCTCGGAGCACTTCGGTGAGGGCCAGGAAGCCCGGATGGTCGTCGTCGTCGATGCCCGTGACACCGGGGACCCGCGCGCGGCCAGTCAGGCCTTCGGCGAGATCACCGAGTGGGCCAGCAGCCTCGACGGCGTCAAGAACGCCCAGATCGTCGGCACGAGTCAGGAGGGGACCGGAGCGCAGCTCATGGTGACCCCGACGACCTCCGCGACCGACCCGGCGACGGAGGAGCTCCTCCACGAGCTGCGCGACGGGATCACCGCACAGGAGAAGGCGACCGGCACCACCATGGGCGTCACCGGCCTCAACGCGATCCAGGTCGACGTCTCGGAGAAGCTCCAGGACGCCCTCGTGCCCTACCTCGCGGTGGTCGTGGGCCTGGCCTTCATCCTCCTGATGCTCGTCTTCCGCTCGATCCTCGTGCCGCTGACGGCGACGCTCGGTTTCGTCCTCTCGACGCTGGCCACGCTCGGCGCGACCGTGCTGATCTTCCAGGAGGGCACCTTCGGCCTCGTCGACGGCGCTCCGCTGGTGAGCTTCCTGCCGATCCTCATGATCGGGATCGTCTTCGGGCTGGCGATGGACTACCAGGTCTTCCTCGTCACCCGGATGCGGGAGTCCTACATCCACGGCGCCAGCGCGCGGGAGGCCGTCATCGACGGCTTCCGGCACGGCGCCCGGGTGGTGGCTGCTGCGGCCGCGATCATGATCTCGGTCTTCTCCGCCTTCATGCTCCAGCCGGACAACCTCATCAAGTCGATGGGCTTCGCCCTGGCGGCGGCCGTCCTCCTCGACGCCTTCGTCGTGCGGATGGTGCTCATCCCGGCCCTGATGTACCTCCTCGGCGACAAGGCCTGGGCGATGCCCACGTGGCTCGACAAGGCCCTGCCCAATGTCGACGTCGAGGGCGAGGCGCTGACCAAGCACACCTCTGCCTCCGACGCCGAGCCGCAGCCGGCGCCGGTGAGCTGACCCGACGAGCACGACGAGTGGGGGACGAGTCGAGGATTTCGGCCCGTCCCCCACTAGGATCAACACGCCGGGCCCGCTGCGGGGCCAGACGACGAGACATGGGGGTGACGTGAGGCGATCCCGAGTCGCGATCATGGGGGCCGGAAGCATCGGCTGCCACCTCGGCGGCTGGCTGGCAGCCGCCGCCGATGTCACCCTCATCGGTCGTCCGCGCATCATCGACGCCATCGAGCAGCAGGGCCTCACGGTCAGCGACCTGCGTGGCCGGACCCGCACCGTGTCCCCCGACGGGCTGACCCTCGCCACCGAGGCGAGCGCCGTCATCGACGCCGACTACGTCCTCATGACGACCAAGACCAGCGCCACCGAGGACGCGACGCGCCAGGTGGCCCCCTACCTCCAGCACGACTCGGTGCTCGTCTCCTTCCAGAACGGCCTGCGCAATGCCGCAGTCATCGACGAGGCCCTCGGGTCAGCCTTCCCGAGCATGGCCTCGCGTCCGCTGACACTGTCGGGAATGGTCCCCTTCAACGTCGTCCGCAGCGACGAGACCCACTGGACGCAAACGGTCAGCGGGCGGATCAAGGTCAAGGACCACCCACGCATCGACCCCTTCATCCGAGCGGCACACGGCGCCGGGCTGCGCGTCGACGTCGAGCCGGACATGCGGGCGGTCCTCTTCGGCAAGCTCCTGCTCAACCTCAACAACCCGATCAATGCCCTCACCGGTCTCCCGCTCGCGGTGGAGCTGCGTGACCGGGACTGCCGCGCCGTCCTCGCCTCCTGCCAGGAGGAGGCCCTGGCCCTCGCCAAGCGGGTCGGGGTGCCCCCGGCGCGGATGACCCCCCTTCCTCCCTCACTGGTGCCCCGACTGCTGCGCTCCCCCACCCCGGTCTTCGCCAACCTCTCCCGGACCTCGCTCAAGGTCACGCCGCAGGCCCGCTCGTCCATGTCCGACGACCTCACCGCCGGGCGCGCGACGGAGATCGGCGAGCTGCAGGGAGCGGTCACCGCGCTCGCCGCGAAGCACGGCACGCGCGCGCCCGTCTGCGCCAGGATCGTCGAGCTCGTCCACGAGGCCGAGGCCGCCGGCACGGATCGGCGGCGGTGGACCGGCGCCCAGCTGCGGCGGGCCGTCGGCCTCTGACCGACGTCGTGCTCACCCACGAGGCCCGGCCGGGTCCTGTCCCTGCCGACTCACAGGCACCCCCCTGCTGATCCCCAGCGACGTGGGAGACGATGGATCCATGACGGAGTATCGGATCACGATCGTGTGCACCGGCAACATCTGCCGCTCCCCCATGGCGGAGTTCGTCCTGCGCGAGCGCTTCGCGGCGGCCGGCCTCGCCGATCGTGTGGCCATCGACTCGGCGGGGACCACCGCCTGGGAAGAGGGCAACCCCGCCGACCCCCGCACCCTCACCGTCCTTCGGCGGCGCGGCCACACCGGCGACTACGCAGGGCACCGCGCCCGCGTCTTCGACAAGCGATGGTTCGAGGACGTCGACCTCGTCCTCGCCGCCGATCACGGCCACTACTCGATCCTGCGTCGCCTCGCGGGGACCCCCGAGGCGCGGACCCGGATCCGGATGCTGCGCTCCTTCGATCCCTCCGGACCGAAGGGGGATGCCCTCGCCATCGACGATCCCTGGTACGGCGACGACGCGTCCTTCGAGCGCACCTACGACGAGGTCACCGCGGCTGCCGACGGAGTCGTCGACTTCGTCCGGACCACGCTGGCGGACTGAGCCCGTCACCCCTTCCGCCCCTGGGAGTCGGCCCAGACCGGACGAGTACCCTGCCCCCCATGCTCAGACGTCGTCGCCTCCACCTCGCCGCCATCACCGCCCTGACCTGCGGCTCGTTGGCGCTGGGTGGCTGCGGAGCCGACGCGACGAACGACAGCTCGTCCGAGAGCACGCCGGCCAGCACCTCGAGCAGCACGTCGCAGAGCAGCTCCTCGTCCACCTCCGCGGGCGCGTCCGGGTCCTCCAGCTCCGCGGAGGAGACGCCCGACCCCTATGAGATCGACTGCTCCCTCATCCCACGGCCGGTCATGAAGTCCTGGCTCCACGGCGGCAAGGCCCCCAAGGCCGAGCCGACCGACAACGGATGCCGGGTCGTCAGCTCCTCGCAGGACGGCGCCGTCATCCTCGAGTGGCGGTGGCTGGACGTCGTCGGCTCGGGCGGAGACGCCGGCATCCTGCGCGAGCTGGAGACGAAGGGCGACCCCATCACCGTGGCGCCGGGCATCTCCGGGACCCGCCTCGAGACCGATGTCGCCCCGACGCGCAAGGCCATGACCGCGGCCAAGATCAAGGGGCGCATGCTCTACGTCGAGGCGACGGTGACGCTCGATCGCAGCCAGACCCTGAAGGACCTGCGTCGGGTCTCGACGGGGATCGCCACCACCTACGAGGACACCACGCCCCCTCCCCGCTCGACGCCCTGACCGGCCACGCGTCGACCGGGGAGGGTCCCCCCCTTCGCGTGATGGGAAGATGTGCGCATGCAGAGCCTCGCTGACGCCACCCCCCAGATCGCCCTCGGCGCACTGGACGGCCGCTACCGGCCCTCCGTCGCACCGCTCATCGACCACCTGAGTGAGCCCGCGCTGAACCGGATGCGGGTGCACGTCGAGGTCGAGTGGCTGATCCACCTCACGTCTGAGCAGGTGGTCCCCGGAGTCCGCGCCCTCACCGGGAGCGAGCAGTCCGCGCTGCGGCAGGTCGTCGAGGACTTCGGCCCCGAGGACATCGCCGAGCTGGCCGCGACGGAGAAGGTGACGCAGCACGACGTCAAGGCCGTCGAGTACTTCCTCAAGCAGCGTCTGAGCCGGATCGCGCCGGACGCGCAGGACTCCGGGCTGTCCGAGCTGATCCACTTCTGCTGCACGAGCGAGGACATCAACAACCTCGCCTACGCGCTCATGGTCCAGGGCGCGGTCGAGCAGGTCTGGCTCCAGCGGGCCGACGAGCTGACCGGGACCGTGGCCGCCATGGCCGAGGACCTCAAGGAGGTCCCGCTGCTCGCCCACACCCACGGTCAGCCGGCGACGCCGACGACCATGGGCAAGGAGCTGGCTGTGCTCGCGTTCCGGCTGCGTCGCCAGCTGCGGCGGATCTCGAGCAATGAGTACCTCGGCAAGATCAACGGCGCGACCGGGACCTTCGGCGCGCACCTCGCGGCCATCCCCGACGCCGACTGGCCCGAGATCTCGCGGACCTTCGTCGAGCACCTCGGCCTGACGTGGAACCCCCTGACGACCCAGATCGAGTCCCATGACTGGCAGGCCGAGATCTACGCCGACATCGCCCGCTTCAACCGGGTGCTGCACAACCTGTGCACCGATGTCTGGACCTACATCTCGCTGGGCTACTTCGCCCAGGTGCGCGGCCAGGGGACCGTCGGCTCGAGCACGATGCCGCACAAGGTCAACCCGATCCGCTTCGAGAACGCCGAGGCCAACCTCGAGGTGAGCAATGCCCTCCTCGACGTCCTCGCCTCGACCCTCGTGACCTCGCGCCTGCAGCGCGACCTCACCGACAGCTCGATGCAGCGCAACATCGGGACGGCGCTGGGCCACTCGCTGCTCGCGCTGGACAACGCCGGTCGCGGGCTCGCCGGGCTCGACGCCGTGCCCGAGGCGATGGCCGCCGACCTCGACGCGAACTGGGAGGTCATCGGCGAGCCGATCCAGTCGGTGATGCGCGCTCTGGGCGCCCAGGGCGTCGCAGAGATGGACGAGCCCTACGAGCGCCTCAAGGAGCTGACCCGCGGTCACCGCATCGGTCAGCCGGAGCTCGTGGACTTCGTCCGCGGTCTCGGCCTGCCGAAGGACGTCGAGGAGCGCGTCGCCGCGATGACTCCGCAGACCTACATCGGGATCGCCCCGCAGCTGGTCGGCCACCTCGGCGGCTGACACCACCTACTGCAGGCGGTCGCGGTCGTCCGGGTCCTCGTCCGGCGCCATCCGGGCGGACCACGGCCACCAGATGCGGTTGCCCAGGTCCGCAGCGAGGGCCGGCACGAGGATCGATCGGGTGACGATCGTGTCGAGCAGGACGCCGAACGCGACGATGAAGGCGATCTGCGCGAGGAAGAGCAGCGGGATCACCGCCAGGGCGGAGAAGGTCGCCGCGAGGACGACGCCCGCGCTGGTGATCACCCCACCGGTCACCGCGACGGCACGACGGATGCCGCGCCGGGTCCCCACCTGCAGGGACTCCTCGCGCGCCCGCGTCATGAGGAAGATCGAGTAGTCCACCGCGAGCGCGACGAGGAAGACGAAGCCGAGCACCGGTGTCGACGGATCCGCACCCGGGTAGCCGAGGACCCGGGTGAAGAGCACCGCCGAGACGCCCAGCGTCGCCGCGAAGGTCAGGACGTTGACGAGCACGAGCAGCACCGCGGCCGTGACCGAGCGCAGCAGCGCGACGAGGATCAGCGTCACGACGAGCAGGATGCTCGGGACGACCACCCGGTAGTCGCGCGTGCTCGCGTCGTCGGTGTCGACCGCCGTGGCCGTGGTCCCGCCGACGAGGATTCCCGGGTCGACCTCATGCAGCTCGCCACGCAGGTCGCGGACGACGCCCCGGGCCTCCTGCGACTCCGAGCCCGCGGTGAGCGTGGCCGAGAGGAGCGTCGCCCCCGAGCCGGTGGTGGACGACTGGGCCTCGACGCGGCCCGCCACGTCCTCGTGCCCGGCGAGGACCCCCTTCGCCTCATCCACGGCCCCGTCGGGGACGACCACCCGGACCGGCTGCTGGTCACCGCCGTCGAAGTGTCGGTCGAGCACCTCCTGGCCCTCGACCGACTCGACCTCGGTCGTGAAGAACTGCGCCTGCGTGATCCCCGAGGTCGGGAAGGTCAGTGCCGCGGCGGCCGCGACGAGCAGCAGCCCGGTCGTGGCGACCCAGGTGGCCCTCGGCCGGGCCGTGACCCGCCGCGCCACCGAGGACCACAGCCGGTGCTGCGGCCGGGTGCCCTGGGTCGGCACCGACGGCCAGAAGGAGGTCCGACCGAGGAGCGCGAGCGCGGCCGGGAGCAGGGTGAGCGCGGCAACCATCGCGCCGAGGATCCCGAGCGCACCGACCGGCCCCAGGCCGGAGATGTTGCCGAGGTCGGACAGGAGCAGGCAGAGCAGGCCGGCGATGACGGTGCCGCCGCTGGCCGCGACCGGACCGAGCGTCTGCCGCCACGCCACCCGCAGCGCCGGAAGAGGGTCGGCGGAGTGCAGCTCCTCGCGATATCGAGCCACGAGGAGGAGGGAGTAGTCCGTCGCTGCGCCCACGACGAGGATGAAGAGGATCCCCTGGCTCTGCCCGGACAGCTGGATCCAGCCGGCATCCGCCATCGGGTAGATGAACAGTGCGGCGAGCGACAGGCCGAAGATGCTCGTGAGCAGGACGACGAAGGGGAGGATCGGACTGCGGTAGACGACGAGCAGGATGATCAGGACGACCGACAGCGTCACGATCAGGAGCAGCCCGTCGATCCCCGCGAAAGCCTCCCCGAGGTCGGCCGAGAACCCGGCCGGGCCCGTCACCGAGACCTCCGACCCGCCGGCATCCGGACCGATATCGGCACGCAGGTCCTCGACGAGCAGGTCGGAGATGGCGGTGCCGTCGACGGTCTCCTCAACGGCCTCGGCGTCGAGGGTGAGCACGGCCAGGGCGGCGTCACCGTCCTCGGACGGGATCACCGGGATCCGCTCGGACGCGAGGTAGTCGCCCACGCTCCCGGGCACGCTGGCCGGCTCCTGCTGGGGCAGATCCTTGGCCCACGACTGCAGCTGGCCGAGCGCGGCCCGGTCCAGACCCCCTTCGTCCTCCACGGCGATGATCAGGGGAAGCGTCGCGTCCGCATCGAAGTCCGAGAGCTGCTCGGCCACCAGCGTCGACTCCGCGTCCTGCGGGAGGAAGGAGGCCTGGTCGTTGTCCTGCACGCTCGTGAGCTGGCCGACCAGCGGCCCGCCGAAGCCGGCGACCGCGAACCACAGCACGAGCACGACCCCTGCGAGGATCCGTGCTGTGGTCCGTGTCGCGAGGTGGGATCCCATGGGGCGACGGTAGTCGGATCAGCTCATGGCTGCGGACAGCGCCACGGCGCTCGCGCCCCACCCGATGGTGTGCCTCAGGCGAGGCGGACGAGCGCGGAGGGGTCCTCGCGCGGCAGGCCCCCTTCGACGAGGCTCGCGGTGACCTGCTGCCGGTTGAAGACGGTGCGACCGCCGCGGGTGGTGAGGAAGGCGGTGTCCGCGGCGTCCCGACCGGTGGCGATGCGGACCATCCCCTCCCGCGGCGCGAGGCGGGTCGCGTCGACGATGTGCCAGGCACCCTCGACCCAGGCCTCGGCGACGGCGTGGAAGTCCATGGGCTGCAACCCGGGCGCGTAGACCGAGACGAGACGAGCCGGGGTGCCGAGCGCGCGCAGCAGCGCGACGACGACGTGGGCGAAATCGCGACACACCCCGGACGCCTGGAGGATCGAGTCCACGGCACCGTCGGTCCCCCGGCTGGCCCCGGACACGTAGGCCATGTGGGAGTTGACCCAGTCCGTCACGGCCTCGACCCGCTGGCGACCGGCCTGGTTCGGGAAGAGCCGGGCCGCCATCGGCGAGAGACGGTCCGACTCCGCGTAGCGGCTCGGCCGGGTGAAGACCCAGCGGTCGAAGTCGATCTCGG
>JBQGNO010000138.1:0-8009 GCA_052087725.1 Janibacter sp.
ATCCGTCCCTGGCTGCGAGCGATGACTGCCGTGGCCACGAGCGCGGCCAGGACCACGCCGAGGCCGGCCAGCCCGACCACGAAGAAGCTCACCGCCGGGCGCTCGGCAGCTGGTCGTCCGGTCGACGACTGAGGATCTGGTCGACCCCCATCCGACCGTCACGGAAGGCCTGCCGTCCACCGACGAGGTAGAGCCGCCAGACCCGCACGACCTCCTCGCCGACGAGATCGGTCAGCTCGTCGAGATGCTGCTCGAAGGTCGTCAGCCAGGCGTCCACCGTCCACACGTAGTGCTCCCGCATGGCCCGCACGTGCCGCACCTCGAGCCCGCCGGACTCGAGGAGCTCGACCGTCTCCCCGAGCGGGCGCATGTGCATGTCGGGGGCGATGAAGGCCTCGATGAAGGGACCGCCGCCGGGGTGCGCACCCCGACGGGACATCTGCTGCACGAGCACGTGACCTCCCGGTCGGACCCGGTTGCGGAGCGTCTGGACATAGGTGGGGTAGTTCTGCTGACCGACGTGCTCGCCCATCTCGATCGAGCCGACCGCGTCGAACTCACCGGTGACCTCACGGTAGTCCCGCAGCTCGATGCTCACCCGGTCCGCCAGGCCCCGGGCCCGGATCTGCTCGTCGATGTAGGTCTTCTGCTCCGCGGCGATGGTCACGCCGGTCACGCGCGCGCCGTGGTGCTCGGCGGCGTGCAGGCTCAGCGAGCCCCACCCGCACCCGACATCGAGCAGGTGGTCCCCCTCCCGCAGCTGCAGCGCACGGCAGACGAGGTCGAGCTTGGCGCGCTGGGCCTCGACGAGCGGACGCTGGGGGTCCAGCGCATCGCCCTCGCCGAACCACGCGCTCGAGTAGGCCATCGTCGGGTCGAGGAGCAGGGCGTAGAAGTCGTTGGACAGGTCGTAGTGGTGGCTGATCGCCGACCGGTCGCGACGAAGGGAGTGCCGCCTGCCCCGCAGCCGCGCCTGGCTCGCCGGTGGCGTCGGGGCAGTGCTCAGCACACCCAGGCGCTGGGCCAGGGCAGTCACTGCCGGCAGCGACCGTGCCGCGGCGGTGACGGGGATCCCGGTGATCTCCCGGCGGGCGAAGTCCGCCCGGACGACGTCGAGGAGGGAGCCGACGTCCCCGTCGACCTCCAGGTCGCCGGTGACGTAGGCCTGGGCCGCACCGAGCTCGCCCGGTGACCGGAGCAACCGACGCAGCGCGTCGGGTGAGGTGAGGCGCACCCGAGGACCCACCTCCGGACCGGCCTGCGACCCGTCCCACGCGGTGAGCCGCACGGGCAGGGGGCCACGCAGCACCCCGGCCAGGGTCCTCTCGAGCTCGTTGGCGATACCGGGTCGTCCGTCCACGGGTCATCCTCTCGATCGTCTGCCGTCCCGGGGGTTCGTCGCCGCTCCGGACCGCGGATTGCGGCGGCGGGCGCGCCCGGCCCTGACACACTCGGGCAGATGACGACGGACGAGCCCGAGGACCTGATGTCCGTGATCCGGCAGGGCCGCGTACGGGTCGGCCCACGCTCCAGGGCACTGGTGCTCATCCTCCACGGAGGGCGGGCGGTGGACCCGCGGATGCATCGCTCCCGGGACGTGTCGTACCTGAGGATGCTGCCCTTCGTCCCTGCTGTGTCGCGGATCTCGCGGGGTCTGGTCGCACCCGTGCTCGTGCACAACCGTCATGGTGGCTGGATCGCGCCCTCCGGCACCGGTCTGGTGCAGACCCGAGAGCTGGTGCACCGCCTGTCCGACGAGCACGGGCTGCCCGTGGTGCTGCTGGGGCACTCCGAGCACCTGCGGGAGAAGGTCGTGCGGGTCATCCACGGGGAGGCGGACGCTGTGTGCAGCCCGCAGCGATCACGCGACTTCGTGGAGCGGCTGCGCGCGGCCGGTGGTGACGCCACCTATGTCGGGGTCACCGGCGGTGGCCACGCACTCCTCGACCGTCCCTGGCGGTGGCACGGCCTGGCGGCGCGTGCCGTGATGGACGTCGTGGGGAGCACGTAGCCGTGCGGCGTGCTCAGCCCGTCGCAGACAGGGTCTCGTCGATCGCCGCGACCAGGGAGACGGGCGCCTCGAACATCGCGTAGTGGCCGGCGTTGGGGATGACCGTCAGCTCGCAGCCGGGCAGCTGCTCCATCCACGTGGCGCGCATCGTGGCCTCGCCGAGCGCGGGGTCGTGCTCGCCGACGACGGCGTGGACCGGCACGCTCACCTCGGGGAGGTCGGCGACGAAGTCGGCACCCGTCCAGGCCGTGAGGTAGGCGGCCACGGCCTCCGGCCGGGAGTGCTGCGCCGAGTAGGCGACCATGCTCTCGATCCAGCTCTTGGGCTGCCGGTTGCCGGTGGTGAAGTCGATGATCGCGGAGCGGTTGGCGAGGTCCCGGGCGGCCCCGTCGAAGAGCGCCTGCGAGTCGTCGTCCAGTGGCACACCGGACGCGGGGACCGGACTGACACCGATGACTGCGGTGATCCTCTCGGGGTGACGGCTGAGGGCGCGCAGCACCATGGCCCCACCCATCGAGTGGCCGAGCAGCGCGAAGTCCTGCCAGCCGAGCTCATCGGCGAGGGCGAAGACGTCGTCGGCGACCTCGTCGAGCGTGTAGTCGGCCTCGACGTCGATCCGCGACCCGTACCCCCGCACGTCGAAGAAGGCGACGGTGTAGGCATCGGTGTCGATGAGCTCGGGGAGCAGGCCCCAGCCGTCCTCTCCGCCGAACCAGCCGTGCACGGTGATGACCTTGCGCGGGCCGCTGCCCACCAGCGTGTGCTTGATCGTCATTGATCTTCATCCCTTCGCCACGTGTCCTGTGCAGCGGGCGAGGTGCCACTGCCGCATCCTGGCGTGAGTCTATGGCGTAGGAGCCGCAGCACACGAGGCTAGGCCGAAGGGCGTCGGCGGGCCCTGTCGGCGAAGTCGTCCAGTGCGGAGGTGACATCGGTGGCGACCCAGGCGACATAGCGCTGGTGACCAGAGGCCTTCGTCAGGATGCCCGCGTCGCGCAGTCTGGAGATGACCTGGTCGGCAGCGGGTTGGGACAGGCCGACCACGCGCTGGATGAGGGCGGAGGTCACGACCGGCTGGCTGAGCAGGAGGGGCAGCACCCGCCAGACCGACGCGGTCCGACGCGCGGTGAGCGACGCCGACCACGCGTCGTGGACCTCGACGAGCTCCTGGGCAAGCTGTCGACCATTGCCGACGGCGGCGAAGGTGGCGTCGACGAAGCGCGCGACGATCGGGGTGATGTCGCCGGCTCGGTAGTCGGTCAGTGCGGCGAAATAGGCGTCGGTGTTGGTGAGGAGGCCGGCGGACACCGGGACGGTGGCCCGCGTCGTCGCTCCGCCGTGCTGCAACATCGCGTGGACGAGGGCGCGACCGACGCGCCCATTGCCGTCGTTGAAGGGGTGGATCGTCTCGAACTGGGCATGCACCACCGCGCACTGGACAAGCAGCGGGACATCCGAGCGATCGATGAAGGCGCACAGGTCGTCCATGGCAGGGGTGATGTGTGGATGCTGCGGGGGGACGAAGGTCGCGCCGTGCGGCGAGGCGCTCGACCCACCGATCCACACCTGCTCGGTCCTGAACCGGCCGGGCGCTGCCTGCTCCTGGTCGTGCATCAGGGCTGCGTGGACCGCGAGAACCGCGGAGGGGTTCACCGAGTCGGCCAGCTCGATCGCGCGGGACATCGCCTCGACGTTCGCCGCGACGAGGCGGGCGTTGCTGCCCGGCCTCGACAGGTCCAGCTCTGCCAGTGCGAGCGCTCGGGCGCCTGCGGTGACGTGCTCGATCTGGGACGACGACGCCGACTCGGTCCGCAGCAGCACCGCGGACAGGGGAGCCAGCTCGGTCCCGGGGAGAAGGGCGGAGAGCTCGGCGTCGAAGCGCGAGATCTCAGCGCGTGCGTCGTCGGCCGCTGCCAGCGTCTCGGGCTCTACTCCGACCTCGAGTGCGGCGATGCTGCGGGGCACCGCAGCATCGTAGGCTGACCGGATCCGAGCACGCTGGCTCCGGGAGAGTGGCTGCGAGGGGTCCCGCTCCCACGGCAGTGACTCCCACTCCACCGCCCATTCGCTGATCATCATTGACACCTAACATAAGTCAATATCCTTTGACTTATGTTATACCCATGTCAGCTCGTGCGCAGGAAGTGCAGCACCTGCTCGGCGAACTCCTCGGCGTGCTCGATCTGGAGCCAGTGGCCGCAGCCGTTGATGAGGTAGAGGCGGGAGTTGGGCACGAGCGAGGTCAGGCGCAGCGAGTGCTCGAAGTGCACGACGCGGTCGTCGCGGCCGTGGAAGAGCAGGGTGGGGACGTTGATCTCGCGCAAGCGGGCGTGGTCGAGCTCGACGACGGGCTTCTTGCCGGTGCCGTCGATGAAGTTCTGCGCGTGCTGCGGGTGGGTGATGGTGCTTCCTCGGGCGGTACCCGCGAATGGGGCGAGACCACTTGTCTGGAGGACCCATGATCAACGATGATCTCGGCACGCCCGCGGGCGCGGGTGCCGCGACCCCATCGGCCACCGTCGTGACGACCCCGAAGGAGCAGCGCCGCGCGCAGGCGTCGAGCTTCCTCGGCTCGGCCGTGGAGTACTACGACTTCCTGCTCTACGCTGCGGCCGCCGGCCTCGTCTTCCCCGAGCTCTTCTTCTCGGACCTCGACCACGGCACCGGCGTCCTCCTGAGCTACCTCACCCTCTTCACCGGGTACATCTCCCGGCCGGTCGGCGGGCTGCTCTTCGGGCACTTCGGCGACAAGTTCGGCCGCAAGCGGATGCTCGTGATCACCCTGCTCGTCATGGGCGTGATCTCCATGGTCATCGGCCTCATGCCGACCGCCGCGAGCATCGGCATCGCTGCGCCCATCCTGCTCGCCGTCCTGCGCCTCGTGCAGGGTCTGGCCGTCGGTGGCGAGTGGGCCGGCGCGATGCTCATGGCCGGCGAGCACTCCGGCACGGAGTCCAAGGGCCTCGGTGCGAGCCTCGCGGTGGCCGGCGCTCCCTTCGGCGCGGTCATGGCCACGCTCGTCCTCGCGCTGACCTCCGGCTTCACCGGCGACGCCTTCGTCGAGTGGGGCTGGCGCATCCCCTTCCTCCTGTCGGCCGTCGTCGTCGCCGTGGGCCTGTACATGCGCACCCGGGTCTCGGAGTCACCGGAATTCGAGGCCGCCCGCAAGCGAGGCGAGGTACACACCGGCCTGCCGCTCGCGGTCCTCTTCACCAGCTACCGCCGCACCGTCGTGCTCGGCAGCCTCGCGGTCATGGCGCCGCTCTTCGTCCAGGGGCTCCTCGCGGTCTTCATGGTCCCCTACGTCGTCGAGGGCGGCGCCGTCTCGCAGGAGGCTGCGCTCTACATGCTCACGCTGAGCAACTTCGTGCACGTCTTCACCATCCCGCTGTCCGCGTGGCTCAGTGACCGCGTCGGCCGCAAGCGCGTCATGGTCGGCGGAGCGGTCTTCTCGGCACTCGCGATCTGGCCGATGTTCATGCTCTTCGACAGCCAGAACGCCGTGCTGATCACGCTCGCGTTCCTCGTCGGCAACCCGCTGATCCAGGCCTCGATGTACGGCCCGGTCGGCGCCTACCTCTCCGAGCTCTTCGAGCCGACCGCCCGCTACTCCGGCGTCTCGCTGACCTATCAGCTCGGCTCGTTGCTCGGTGCCGGTCTCGCGCGCCTGGTGGCCCAGCGGCTCGTCACCGATTCCGCCGGCACGGTGCACCTCGCCTGGTACATCGTCGGCGCACGTCATCAGTGCGGGAGCCGTCCTGCTCTCCCGCCGGGCCGCGGGCCCCTCCGAGCCGACCGCAGAGGCGAAGGGGGAGCAGCCGGCGTCCGCCCGCGCCTGACCGGCCCCCTCACTGGTCGCGTCCTGCTGGTCGGCGCCGCCGTGCGCCTCAGCTCGCCGGCGTGGCCAGGATGTCGGCGAAGTCGGCCACGGCGTCGGCCCCGACGATGTCGGAGCCGAGGAGCGGCAGCTGGGTGACGGGCACGTCGGGCAGCTCCTCGTGCAGCGCGACGAGGTGGAGCTCCTCCTGCTCGCGCCGGGACTCCAGGAAGCCGCCGACGTCGGCGGGGGAGCGCTTGTTGACGACGAGCCCGGCGACGTCGACGCCGGTGCGCCTCAGCTGGCCGTGCAGCTCGACCGTCTCCAGCACGGGCAGCCGCTCCGCCGTGAGCACGATGAGGAAGGCGGTGCGCTCGGCATCGCGCAGCAGCGTGCGCAGCCGCTCGAAGCGGGTCTGCCGGCGCACGAGGATGCGGCGGATCTCGTGGTCACGTCGGGCCCGCCGGTCGCCGGGGCGCTCCCGGTCGTCGTCGCCGAGGATCGCCACCCCGGGGTCGTCGCGGTCGCCGCCGAGCCCGCGCAGCGCGGCCCCGAACTTCTCCGAGCGGTCCTGGCGCTTCAGCAGCCCCTCGGTCCACGCCGACATCGTCTCCGGCAGTGACATCAGCCGGCTGGTGTGCCCGGAGGGCGCGGTGTCGAAGACGACGAGGTCATACCGGCCCTCGGCCTCCTCGACGGTCTCGGCGATGCGCTCGAGCACGGCGGCCTCGTGGGTCCCCGGGGCATCCCGGGCCAGGTCGAGGTGCTTGTCGATCTCACCGGCGAGGTGCTCGGGCATGAGCCGGCGCATCGTCGCGCCCACCGCGGCCAGGTGCTCGTCGGTCGTGCCGGCCGGGTCGATCTCGACCCCGTCGAGGCGGTCGGTGAGCGGGACGATCTCGTCACCGACCGGTCGGTCCCACAGGTGACCGAGGTTGTGCGCCGGGTCCGTGGAGACCACGAGGGTGCGTCGCCCCCTTCGGGCCGCGGCCAGCGCCAGCGCCGAGGCGACGCTCGTCTTGCCGACCCCGCCCTTGCCGCCGACGAAGAGCACCTGCCGGTCCGCGACGACGTCTAGCAGCAGCACGAGAACTGATCCAGCGGTGAGCGGTCCAGGCCCATCCGGGTGTGCCAGTCGTGGATGCGGTCGTACATCACCGGCAGCAGCTCGACGGTGTAGTAGCTCGCCGGGTTGGGCACCCCCAGCGCCTCCGAGAGCACGAGCATCATGAAGAGGTCGTCCTCCTCCTGCCGGGCGCGCGCGAAGGTCTGCCGGTAGGGCGCGTAGTAGAACTCCTTGAGCCCCTCGGACAGCTGGTGGAAGAAGGTCACTCGGATCGACCGCCGGAGACCTCGGCGCGCTCGTGCTCGTCGTCATCGGCGCCCTCGCCCCGACGCGCGCGGTTCATCGCCGCGACGGTCTCGACGATGACCCACACGGCCGCGACGAGGATGACGAGGTCGAGGACGAGGAGGAACCAGTTGCCGTCCCGGTAGAAGGTCCCGAGCTGGACGAAGAGGGCGTAGACGGTCATCACGAGCACGAAGACCATCGGCAGGACGATCGGGAGGATGCCGCGCTTCTTGCGCAGCAGCATCACCGCGAGGATCCCCAGGGTGAGTCCGGCCATCAGCTGGTTGGTCGTGCCGAAGAGCGGCCAGATGAGCATCCCGCCGGAGCCGTCCGCACCGGCACCGAAGGTCAGCGCCAGCGCGACGCCGACGGCGATGATGGTCGCGACCCCCTTGCTCAAGGTCATACCCATGACCTCGCCGGCCTCTTGGACGACGAAACGCTGCAGGCGCACGCCGGTGTCCATCGTCGTCGCGGCGAAGAGCACAGCCATCGTCGCCAGCACGGTCGCGCTGAGCGAGGTCGGCAGTCCGAGACCGTCGTTCATCAGCGCCCCGCCGCCGTTGACGAAGGCGGTGACGCCCCCTTCGTTGAAGGCGGAGTAGACGGCCTCCCAGTCCGCGAGGGTACGGAAACCGGCCGTCGTGGCGATGATCGCGCCGAGGGCGAGCAGGCCCTCGCCGACCGCGCCGAAGTAGCCGACGAAGCGGGCATCGGTCTCCTTGTCGAGCTGCTTGGAGCTCGTGCCGGAGGAGACCATGCCGTGGAATCCGGAGATGGCGCCGCAGGCGATGGTGACGAAGAGCAACGGCACGAGACTCGGCGTG
>JBQGNO010000139.1:0-6425 GCA_052087725.1 Janibacter sp.
GAGCTGGAGCCAGCGCCTCAGCGGCGCTGCGCCTGGGTGACCCGCAGCCCGCTGCGGATGAGCCGGCGGATCAGCTCGTTCCCGCTGACCTCGTGCGCTCCGGCCGCGACGACATCGTCGTAGCGCTCGACCGGGACGTCGTAGTGGTCCTCGTCGAAGAGTGTGCGCGGGACCCCGACCCGCTCGGCGAAGGCGTGCAGCTCGGCGACGGACTCGTCCGAGACGAGGTGGCTCCACGTGCGGCCCCAGCCCGGCCACGTCGGAGGATCGACGAGGATCATCGCCGGCTCACAGCGGGTCGAGGATCCGCTTGAGGAAGGCCTGCGTGCGCTGCTCCCGCGGCTCGAGGATGACGTGCTCCGGGGCGCCCCGCTCGACGACGACCCCGCCGTCGATGAAGAGGACGTCGTCGGCGACCTCCCGCGCGAAGCGGATCTCGTGGGTGACGACGACCATCGTCCACCCCTGCTCCGCGAGGTCGCGCATGACGGTGAGGACCTCACCGACGGTCTCGGGGTCGAGGGCCGAGGTCGGCTCGTCGAAGAGCACGACGGCCGGTCGCAGCGCGAGGGCCCGGGCGATCCCGACCCGCTGCTGCTGACCGCCGGAGAGCTGGAAGGGGTACTTGTCGGCGTGCTCGGACAGGCCGACCTGCTCGAGGAGGACCGTGGCCCGCTCGCGCGCGGACTCCCGGTCCTCGCCCTGGACGACGACTGGCCCCTCGACGAGGTTGTCGAGCGTCGTCTTGTGCGCGAAGAGGTTGTGTCCCTGGAAGACGAAGCCGCTCTCCTGCCCGAGGGCATCGGTCTGCTCCCGCTGCGCCTTGGGCAGACGACCGCGCTTGTTGGGCGTGAGCCGCGCGAAGTCGACGCTCCTGCCGCCGATGGTGATGACCCCGGCGTCGGGGCGCTCGAGGCCGCCCAGGGCCCGCAGCAGGGTGGTCTTGCCCGAGCCCGACGGGCCGAGGACGACAGTCACCCCTCCCTCCGGCACCTCGAAGGAGATGTTGGTGAGGACCTCCAAGCCGGCGAAGCTCTTGCGGACATTGCGGGCGGCGACCACCGGGGCGTTGTCAGGATGCGACATAGCGGCTGAACCTCTCCTCGGCGCGGTCCTGGAAGATCGAGATGACCATGCAGATGATCCAGAAGTACAGGGCGGCGAGACCGTACATGGCCATGAACTGGAAGGACGGGGCGGCGGCGAACTGCGCCTTCCGCAGGATCTCGACGACGAGGATGATCGACGTCAGCGAGGTGTCCTTGACGAGCGAGATCAGCGTGTTGGACAGCGGGGGGACGGCAGTGCGGGTCGCCTGCGGGAGGATGATCCTCCGCAGGGCTGTCGTCGGGCTCATGCCGATCGTCTGGGCCGCCTCCCACTGCCCCTTGGGGATCGACTCGATGGCCGAGCGGATGACCTCGGCCGCGTAGCCGCCGACGTTGAGCGACAGGGCGATCACGGCGGCGGGGAAGGGGTCGATGTCCACACCGACCTGTGGCAGGGCGTAGAAGATCAGGTACAGCTGGATCAGCAGGGGTGTCCCCCGGATGATCGAGATGTAGGTCCGGGCGATGGCCCGCGGGATGGCGGCGTGCGACATCCGCCCGACCGCGGCGATGAGTGCGAGGACGAGACCGAGGCTGAAGGACAGCGCGGTGAGGGGGATGGTCACCTTGACGGCGGCCAGCGCCATCGGTCCGGCATTCTCCTTGACGAGGTCCCACCAGCTCGGAGCGGCGTTGTCCGCGGAGAAGTATGTGTCGTAGATCGTGTCGATCGTGCCGTCCTGCTCCATCTCCTCGAGGGCCTGGTTCACCTCGGGCATGTAGCCGCTGCCCTTCTTCGCAGCGAGGACGGAGAGGGACTTCTCGTCGGTCTCGTCGACGATCTTGACCCCGGGGTTCGGGTTCGTCGCCATGTAGTTGCGCACGGCGAGCTTGTCGTTGACGATCGCGTCGACGCGGCCCTCCTTGAGGCTGGCCATCGCCTCGGTCATCCCGTCGACGCCGACGATCTTCGCGCCCTTGCCCTTGGCGATCTCCGCCCAGCTGCTCGTGAGGTTCTCCGCGGCGCGCATGCCCTTGAGGTCCGCGAGGGTCTGGATGTCCTTCGGGTTGTCGTCCGCGACGACGAGGACGCCCCCGGTCTCGACGTACGGGTCGGAGAGGTCGTAGAGCTGGTCGCGCTCCTTGTTGTAGGTCACCTGGTTGGCGACGATGTCGAAGCGGTCGGCTTTGAGCGCGGCGAACATCGAGTCCCACGGCGTGGCGACGTACTCGATCTCGACGCCGAGCCGCTCTCCCAGGGCATTCATGACGTCGACGTCGAAGCCGGTGAAGTCGTCCCCCTCCCGCATGGAGAAGGGTGCGTAGACCCCTTCGGTGCCGACCCGGAGCGGGTCCGGGATCTGCCCCTTCGGCTCCTGCCGGTCCGTCGTCGACGACTGTTGCGCGGGAGCGCGTTCGGCCGCCTGCGCCGGCGTGCCGATCAGTGCCGGGCCGAGGGCGATGGCCAGGGCGAGGACCAGGTGGGCGATACGCCGGGGGATCGTGATCATGGGAGCGTCAGGATAGGCCCGATCGCCGTCACATTCTCCGCAGGGCCGTGGCGATGACGACGGCCTCGCCGGCACGGTCCGAGGCGTCGAGGTCGACGGCGGCCTCGATGATCCAGTCGTGGTCGCCCGCCGGGTCGGCGAGCGTCTGCCGGACGAGCCACAGCCGGGCATCGGGGACATCGACGGAGTCGTCGAGACCCGGGGGCCGTCCGGACTCCTCGTCGATGTGCAGGTGGTGCGGTCCGCGGGCGTCCTGGTCGGTGCCGATCCGGTCGTGCTCTTCCCAGTAGTCACCGAGCGCTATGTCCCAGTCGTCGCGACGCATGACCGGCCTGCGGTCGTCATCGGCGAGCTCGGCTGCCGCGACCTCGATCGCGGCGAGCGCGTCGAGGTCGTCGCGGGAGGCGCGGTCGACCCGCTGCCACAGCGCGCCGCGGACCATGGCGCGGAAGGGGCCGGTGCGCGCGGTGAGGGGCCGCGGTGGCGGCGCGGCCTCGCGGCTCTCGAGGACGTCGGCGGCCGACTCCGGGTTGGCCAGCGCCTCCCACTCGTCGAGCAGCGAGGAGTCGGTCTGGCGCACGGTCTCGCCGAGCCAGTCGATGATCTCCTCGAGCGCGGCGGAGGAGTGGGCCTCGGGGACCGTGCGGGTCAGGGTCCGGTAGGCATCGGTGAGGTAGCGCAGGACGAGTCCCTCGCGCGGGCCGAGCTGGAAGCGCCGGACGAAGTCGGCGAAGGACATCCCCTCCTCCCACATCATCCGGACGATCGACTTCGGGACGAGCGCCTCCTCCGGCAGCCACGGGTGGGTCTGGCGGTAGGTCTCGAAGGCGGCGGTGAGCTCCTCGGCGAGCGGCTGCGGCCACGTGATCTCGTCGAGGAGCCGCATCCGCTCCTCGTACTCGATGCCGTCGGCCTTCATCTCCCCGATGGCATCGCCACGGGCGGCGTGCTGCTGGGCCATGAGGATCGCCCGGGGGGACTCCAGCACCGCCTCGATCGTCGAGACGACGTCCAGGGCGTGGCCCGGGTCCTCCGGGTCGAGCAGGTCGAGCGCGGCCAGGGCGAAGGGGGCCAGCGGCTGGTTGAGCGCGAAGTCCTTCGGGAGGTCGACGGTGAGGTCCACGGTGCGACCGGTCCCGTCCGGCTCGTCGAGGCGCTCGAGGACCCCGGAGTCGAGGAGGCTGCGCCCGAGGCGGATGGCCCGACGGGCGAGGCGGGCCCTCCCCTTCGCGTCCTCGTGGTTGTCCCTGGTCAGCCGCGAGAGGGCCGTGACCGCGTCACCCGGCCGCGCGACGACGTTGAGGATCATCGAGTTGTCGACCTTCATCCGGGACTTCAGGGTCTCCGGCGGGTTGGTCGTCAGCTTGGCGAAGGTGTCCTCGGTCCACACGACGAAGCCCTCGGGGGCCTTCTTGCGCTGGACCTTCTTGCGCTTCTTCTCGTCGTCGCCCGCCTTGGCCAGCGCGCGATGGTTGTCGATGACGTGCTCGGGGGCCTGGACGACGACATAGCCCTCGGTGTCGTAGCCCGCCCGGCCGGCCCGGCCGGCGATCTGGAGGAACTCGCGCACCCGCAGCACGCGGTGGCGGGTCCCGTCGAACTTCGTCAGCGAGGTGAAGAGCACCGTGCGGATCGGGACGTTGATGCCGACGCCGAGGGTGTCGGTGCCGCAGATGACCTTGAGCAGCCCGGCCTGTGCGAGCTGCTCGACGAGCCGGCGGTAGCGCGGGAGCATCCCCGCGTGGTGCACGCCGACCCCGCGGCGGAGCATCCCGGACAGGACCCGGCCGAAGCCGGCGGAGAAGCGGACGTCGGCGAGCCGGTCGGCGATGGCCTGCTTCTCGTCCCTGTCGAGCAGCTTGAGGGTCTGGAGCAGCCGGGCGTGCTCGGAGGCCTTCGCCTGGGTCTGGTGGACGACGTAGACGGGGGAGCGCCGCCACTCGAGGATCTCCTCGATCGTCTCCTGCAGCGGCGTGAGCGCCCAGCTGAAGGTCAGCGGCACCGGCCGCTCGGCGTCGTCGACGACGGCCACGTCCCGACCGGTGCGCTCGGTGAGGTCATCGGCGATCGTGCTCATGTCGCCGAGGGTCGCGGACATGAGCAGCATCTGCGCCTGCGGCAGCTCGAGCAGGGGCACCTGCCAGGCCCACCCGCGCTCGGGCTCGGCGTAGTAGTGGAACTCGTCCATGACGACGAGACCGACGTCGGCCTCGCTCCCTTCGCGCAGGGCGGTGTTGGCGAGGATCTCCGCGGTGCAGACGATGACGGGGGCATCGGCGTTGACCGAGGCGTCGCCGGTGAGCATGCCGACGTTGTCGGCGCCGAAGACGGCGCAGAGGTCGAAGAACTTCTCGCTCACCAACGCCTTGATCGGGGCGGTGTAGAAGGCGACCTTGTCCTGGGCCATGGCGTGGGCGATGGCCCCGGTCGCGACGAGGGACTTGCCCGACCCGGTGGGGGTGGCCAGGACGACGTGGTCATCACCGAGGAGGGCGAGGAGGGCCTCCTCCTGGTGCGGGTAGAGGCTCAACCCGCGCTCGGCCGACCAGTCCGTGAAGCGGGTGAAGACCTCGTCGGGGTCGGTCCCGACGGGCACGTCGAGGAGAGCAGGCAGGGGAGCGGGGGCAGAGGTGGTGGACGTCATCGTGTGCCCATGGTCCCAGCGTCGACCGGGGTGGTGCACCATGGCCCCGTGAGTGTGCTTCCCCGATCGATCAGCGGCCCCACCCTGTCCCTGGACCCACCGGTCCCCGACGACGTGGCGCTCGTGGCCGAGCTCATGGGCGTGCCCGCCACCGAGGAGCGCCCGGCGCAGATCGTCACGACGTGGCGTGAGCACTGGGACACCCACGGCTTCGGCCCGTGGATCGTGCGCGACCGGCACGGTGAGCGCGTCGGTTTCGTCGGC
The DNA here is from genome assembly GCA_052087725.1 of Janibacter sp. Classification (GTDB taxonomy): domain Bacteria; phylum Actinomycetota; class Actinomycetes; order Actinomycetales; family Dermatophilaceae; genus Janibacter. Next base: position 5,469 of record JBQGNO010000139.1, read on the forward strand.
CTGCGGGCCACCAGTGACTTCATCCGCCTCACCCTGCGCCTCGTCGAGGACGAAGGGGGCAATGACCTCGCGGCGGCGGCGCTGCGGCTCGTCGGCGCCCACGCGATGGAGTTCCTCCCGGACCTGCCCGTGCGCATCCGCATCGCCCCGGAGGACGACACCCTGCGCTCCGTCGTCGAGTCGGCGGGCCTGGAGCACGTGGGCGATCTGGACCACGTCGTCGAGGGGGACGACTGGCAGGTGCTCGAGCTGCCCTACATCCGCATCGCCGATCGCGTCCCGGCGCGGGCCCGTGCGGCGATGCTGCGCATGTGGGTCGGCGTGACCGACGCCGGCGGGTCGGTGGGCTTCCTTCCCGGGGCCACGGCGGAGGACGTGGAGCCGGTGCTCGACGGGTACATCGCCCGGATCGAGCAGGGGGACACCGTCTGCGTCGCCCTGAACTCTCCGCACGGCGAGCTGCTCGGCTTCGGTTTCGTCGTCGGGTCGACCAGCGCGCTCAATGCCCACACCGCGACTCTCGAGCGGGTCATGACCGACCCGGAGCGTCGGGGCACCAACTTCGGGGCACTGCTCATGGCCGGCCTGCACCGCGCCGCTCGCGAGCGGGGCGCCGAGATCGTCACCCTCGACTACCGCGGAGGGACCGGTCTCGGCGAGTTCTACACCCGCTACGGCTACTCCGAGGTCGGGCGCGTGCCCGGCGCGATCCGGGTCGCCCCCGGCGACGACCGGGACGGTGTGATCATGGCGCGATCCCTGTGAGCGAGTGGGTGCCCTTCGGCCACGAGCAGACCTGGTTGGCCGTGCGGGACCAGACGCAGGACGGCGTCGTCGAGGCGCTCGGCCTCACCGGCGGTCGGGTCGCCGAGGTCGACGAGGCCCTCCGTGAGGCGCTGGGCGGTGTGACGGCCGTGCTGCCCCCGATCCCGGGAGCAGGCGCCCGGTGGACGCTCG
>JBQGNO010000139.1:6435-8002 GCA_052087725.1 Janibacter sp.
ATCACGACGCTGTCGGCCATGCTCGGGGCCGGGGTGCAGCTCTTCGCCCTGACCGATGACGGGGGGCACCACTGCCTCCTCGTCGAGCGCGGCGTCGTCCAGACCGAGGCCGACGTGGTCGCGGACGACCTGCCGCGCGTCGCGGCGGAGTGGAGCGTCGACCCGACGAGCCTGTCCGGTCCCGTGCCCGGATCGGCGCTGCTCGTCGGCGCCCTACGGGCGGAGCCACCGACACCCGAGAACGAGTCCGGACTGGTCCGGCTGCCGGCCCGAGGAGGGTTCTGGGGGCAGATCCTCGGCCGCTGACCTAGCATTCGGCTCATGCCGCAGCACCCCGACACCGATACTTCTGCCCCCTTCGGCCTCGGGTGGAGGCTCCATGGCGACGGACACGAGGTCCGGCCCGGCGAGGTGGTCCTGCCGGGGGAGCGGCTCTCGTGGTCGCGCACGATCGGCTTCGGTGCCCAGCACGTCGTCGCGATGTTCGGCGCGACCTTCCTCGTGCCCCTGCTGACCGACCTGCCACCGGCGACCACCCTCTTCTTCAGCGGCATCGGCACGATGCTCTTCCTGCTCATCACGGCCGGGCGCGTGCCGAGCTACCTCGGCAGCTCCTTCGCCTTCATCGCCCCGCTGACCGCGGCGACGCAGAGCCACGACCTCCCGACGGCGCTCGGGGGCATCGTCCTCGCCGGACTGACCCTCGCGCTGATCGGCGTCCTCGTCCAGCTGGCGGGGGACCGGTGGCTGCGTGCGGTCATGCCGCCGACGGTCACGGGCGCGATCGTCGCGCTCATCGGGCTCAACCTCGCCCCGAGCGCCAAGGACAACTTCATGGTCTCGCCGGTGACCGGCCTGGTCACCGTCGTCGCCATCCTGCTGGTGACCGTCGCGACGCGGACACTCTTCTCCCGCATCGCGATCCTCGTCGGTGTGGCGGCCGGCTACGTCACCGCCCTGTGGCGGGGTGAGGTGGACTTCGGGAAGGTGGAGGCCGCCGGGTGGATCGGTCTGCCGGGCTTCACCGCGCCCCACTTCGACATCGCCGTGGCCGGGCTCTTCATCCCCGTGGTGCTCGTCCTCGTCGCCGAGAACGTCGGCCACGTCCGGTCGGTCGCCTCGATGACCGGCGAGGACCTCGACCCGGTCACCGGCCGGGCGCTCATCGCCGACGGCCTCGCGACCACGCTCGCCGGCTCCGGGGGCGGCTCGGGGACGACGACCTACGCGGAGAACATCGGCGTCATGGCCGCGACCCGCGTCTACTCCACCGCGGCCTACTGGGTCGCCGCGATCGTCGCGCTCCTGCTCTCCTTCTCGCCGAAGTTCGGCGAGGCCATCGCCACCGTCCCCCAGGGCGTGCTCGGCGGCGCCGGGACGGTCCTCTACGGGATGATCGGGCTGCTCGGCGCGAAGATCTGGATCGAGTCGAGAGTGGACTTCGGCAACCCGATCAACCTCATGACCGGTGCGGTCGCCCTCATCGTCGGGGTCGCCGACTACACGTGGACGATCGGTGATCTGCAGTTCGCCGGGATCGCCCTGGGCAGCGGGGCGGCATTGCTCG
>JBQGNO010000140.1:0-7982 GCA_052087725.1 Janibacter sp.
GGGGGTGACGGTCACGGTGTCCCGCCAGCTGGGCACCCAGTGCCCCTTCTGCGTGTCCTTGCCGCTGAGGAGGACCTCGTAGTCTCCGGGCGGCGCCCAGGCGCCCCAACCCCCTTCGGACAACCGGCCCTTCCAGGTCACCGTGAGGTCGGTGTCGCCCGACCGGGTCCCGGTGCGGTCGGAGATGACGCCGTGCTCCTCGCTGGAGATCCGCACGCGCCAGGTGACCTTGCCGGCGGTGCCGACCGTGAGCACGGAGCCTCCGCTGCCGTAGGGGATGGTCTTGGGTGTGGTGCTCGGCTGGTAGAAGGCCGAGGTCTGGCGTTCCTTGGCGTCGGCGCGGATCTCGCCGAGCTTGGCGTAGAGGTAGCGCCCGGGGCAGGCGGTCTGACCGACATTGCGGTGGCCGATGATGGTGTGCCGCCGCTGGCCGCCGATGGTGGCTGTCCCCGACGGGTCGACGTGGTGCCGGCCGAACTTCCACGCGATGAAGCGCTCGATGTTGTCGACCATCACCTGTGGCGCCGACGCGGTGTCGTAGTTGCCGAGGGCGGAGATGCCGAAGGTCTCGTCATTGACGCCCAGGGCGTGGGCGCCGATGACCGGCTTCTCCAGGCCGCCGAAGCGTCCCTCCCACAGGCGGCCCCACTTGTCGATGAGCACGTTGTAGCCGATGTCGTTCCACCCGCGGCCGTTGACGTGGAAGTCGTAGATGCCGCGCATGATCCCCGGCACGTCCGACTTCGAGTAGGCGTTGATCCCCGCGGTGTGGTGGACCACCGCGCCGCGGACCTCTCCCTCCTGGGGCTCGCCCTTGCGGATGGACTCGTCGGCGCCCCAGTCGGCCCGGCTGTGCACCGTCGGCTTGGCCTGGACGCCGTCGGCCGTCGCGGCGGGAGTCGACCCGATGTCGCTGTCGGCATCCGAGGTGCCCGGGTCGATGACGTCGACCTCGAGCTCCGCGGGCTTCGCCGCAGCGGACTCGACGCGCACCTGGATCCCGTCCGACGGGGCCGTGATCAGCGGCTGGGTGCCGCCGCGGGCGGAGGCGGCTTCGGCCGACCCGGCGTCGGGGCCCCCTTCGGCCTCGAGGAGGGTCCAGTCCGTCCACGTGCCGGTCTGGGCATCGCGGGTGCGCACGAAGGCCTCGACGTCGGTGCGGTCACCGCGCCAGGTCACCCCGGAGACGCGGAAGTCCTGGGTCGCGACCCGGTCGGTCATCCCGACGACCTGGTCGCCGGATCGACCGGACGAGGGCACCGACGGGGCGGCCTTGAGGGCAGCCCGGTCGACGCCGCTGATGGCGATCGAGTCCCGTTGTGCGGGAACGGGCTTGGGGGCGGCGCTGGTGTCGACCACGGGGACGACCGTGATGAGGGAGGCGGCCAGCACGGCCGGCAGGAGACGGGCAAAGGGGCGGGGAAGGGGGCTCACGAGACGCTCACAGGGGTTGGGTCCAGGGCACCGGACACGCTAGCCGGACTCATCCACGGCGGCAGGATGAGCACTGACTGGTCAGCCACGCCGCCTGGACAGCAAAAACGCCCCCGACAGTGTCGAGGGCGTTCCGCTGAGCCGCCTATCGGAATCGAACCGATGACCTATTCATTACGAGTGAATCGCTCTAGCCGTCTGAGCTAAGGCGGCATGCGCCCGTGGACGCGAGGCACGAGTATACGGATCACTGCCCGTGCGACCGAATCGGGATCGGGTGAGCGACTCCAGTCGCACCTCAGAGCCCGAAGTGCTCCTCGAGGTCGTCGGTGGTGACATTCGCGCCCTCGCTCGGCCGGACGATGTCGCTGGACTCCACGGACGTGTTCGCGTCCGCGACGAGCTGGCCCGTGATCCGCACGAACGCCGTCCGCACGTCCGGCTGCTTCCGGTAGGCCCGGATGACGGCTTCGAGGACGGCGGTGAGGCTCTCGGCGACACCGTCACGGTCGTCGCCGGCGAGATCGAGGATCCCGCTGATGGTGGTCCCGGCTGTGCTCGAGTCCTGGAACTGGATCTGCCCGCCGCGGTACTCGCCGAGCCCCTCGACGGCCTCCTGCAGGGCGTCCCGGACTGCCGCGATGTCGCTCCGGCTGCCACACGCCGCGAGCATCAGGCCGACCCCACCGACGAGGAGGCTCCGACGGCCCACGGTCGCCGGGTCGGCCATCGCGGGGACGGACCCCACGACGTCAGCCGACGAGCTGGTCGCGAGAGCCCCCGACGCCGATCCGGTCGAGCACGACCTCGGCGACCTTCTCCGGGTGGGTCTCCATGAGCCAGTGGCCGGTGTCGAGCTCGAGGGTGTGGACCAGGTCGGCTTGGTCCCCGGCCCGCTCGCGCAGCTGGTTGACGGTGTAGCTCGTCGACGCCTCGGAGAAGGCCGGGTCCTTCGCGCCCCACATGTAGGCCGTGGGGATGACGCGACGGTGCGCGCTGCGGCGGGGACCCCCCTTCGCCCGGCGCTTGCGCCACATCAGGGTGGGGGACAGGGCCGCCCGGTACCAGTTGAAGGTGCCCTCGGCGGCGCCCTTCGCTCGCAGCCGCTGGGCGTCGTGGGCGGCGCGCTCCCTGGGCATGCCGATCTTCTCGAGGATCTGCTGCGCGAAGAGGCGGAAGAAGAGCACCGGGACGATCGGCAGCGCGAAGACGGCCATGTACCAGCTGTGCTTGAGCTGGTCCCCGTGGCGGACCCCGTGCGCCAGGCCGCTGGGGCTCGGCGTCGACAGCACGGTCAGCGTCGCGACCCGGTCCGGGTGGCGTCCCGCGACGGCCCAGGCGAGGGCACCGCCCCAGTCGTGGCCGACGATGTGGGCGGTCTCGGCGCCGGCTTCGTCGAGGAGGGCGATGACATCGTCGATGAGCTCGCCGATCTCGTAGTCGAGGTGGTGGCCCGGGCGGGCGCCGGGGGAGTAGCCGCGCAGGTCCGGCGCGAGGACGCGCAGGCCGGTGTCGGTCAGCCGCGGGGCGACCGCGTGCCACGAGGTGCGGTCCTGCGGCCAGCCGTGCAGCAGCACGACGACGTCGCCGTCCGGCGACCCGGTGTCGTCGACGTCGAAGGTCAGGCCGTCTCGAGTGAAGTAGCGCACGTGAGCCACCGTAGTCGGCGGGCTTGGGTGGTGGGGCGGTGGCTTCGAGGCTCCTTCGTCGCACCTCAGCCATCATTGGGGGTTGGATGGGGGTGTGACCGCGCCGACCTTCGTCTTCCACCACACCTGGGTGGTGCCTGCGCCGGTCGACGTGGTCACGGCCGCGCTCGCCGACATCGAGCACTACCCGCGGTGGTGGCCCCAGGTGCGCTCCGTGGCCCCCATCGACGAGGCCTCCGGCCGGGGGCGGATCCGCAGCCTGCTGCCGGTGGCGATGGACCTCGTCCTCACCCGCGAGATCGAGGACCGCGAAGGGGGTCACCTCAGGGTCGCGCTCGACGGTGACCTCATCGGGTGGGCCGGCTGGTCGATCGCCACGACCACCGACGCGGCTGGAGCGGCCGGAGCAGGCTGCGTGGCGACCTTCGAGCAAGAGGTGAGGGTCGCCGCCCGGTTGTCCCGTGCGGCGACCCTCGCCCCCTTCGTGCTGCGGGCCAACCACGCCTGGATGATGCGGCAGGGCCGCCGCGGGTTGGCCCGAGAGCTCACTCGTCGTCGCTGAGCGGCTTCTCCTCGGTGGCGAGCTGCTCGCGGGCGCGGGAGGCCGCGGCCTTGATGTCGGCCTCGGAGTGCGTCACGTCCTCGGGGGAGTGGTGCGCGGAGGCGGGCATCGTCCAGCGGGCCGTGGACATGCCGGCCGACTTCGCGCGCTCGATCGACTCGAGGACGGTCTGGACGGCCTCCTCGCGGCCGACCCAGTGGGCGCCCTCGACGGACTTGCCGGGCTCGAGGTCCTTGTAGGTCTCGAAGAAGTGCTGGATCTCCAGGCGGTCGAACTCGCTGATGTCCTCGAGGTCCTTGATGCCCTCCTTGCGCGGGTCGCCCGCGGGGACGCACAGGACCTTGTCGTCGCCACCGGCCTCGTCACGCATGTGGAACATCCCGATCGGGCGGGCACGCACGAGGCAGCCGGGCCAGGTCGGCTCGTCGAGCAGCACGAGGGCGTCCAGCGGGTCGCCGTCCTCCCCGAGGCTGTCCTCGATGTAGCCGTAGTCGCTCGGGTAGGCCATGGAGGTGAAGAGCATGCGGTCCAGCCGGATGCGGCCGGTCGCATGGTCGACCTCGTACTTGTTCTTCTGACCCTTCGGGATCTCGATGGTGACGTCGAACTCCACTAGGTGCCCCTTTGTTCGGTGACGGGTGATCTAGGCTCGAGGCCCAGTGTTCCACCACAGTCGATCATTTCCCGCAGGGGGCAGCGCGTGCGCCGCACACTCATCGCCGTGACTTCGGTCGCAGCCCTCGTCGTGGCCTACGGCGCAGCCGATGCCTACGACCAGGTCCCGGGTGTGCTGACCATCGACCAGGAGGTCACCCAGGAGGCTCCGGAGCAGATGCGGGTCGGCCCGGTGCTGCCCGCCGCCTCGAAGTCCGCCGCCGTCCCGACCAAGGCCGGCCTGACCCAGGCCCTCGCCACCGACGTCAAGGGCTCCGGCCTGGGCAAGCGCGTCGGGATGGTCGTCCGCGACGCGCTCACCGGCGATGTCCTCTACAACCGCGGCGCGGACCGCCCCCAGACCCCGGCGTCGACCGCGAAGTTGCTCACCGCGGCGGCCGTCTCCGAGCGCGCCGACCTGAGCAAGGTCATGAAGACCACGGTCGTCTCCGGCGAGCAGCCCGACGAGATCGTGCTCGTGGCCTCCGGGGACACGATGCTCGCCAAGGGCGCGGGTGACCCGACGGCCGTCGAGGGCCGCGCCGGCCTCGCCGACCTGGCCGAGGAGGTGGCCGCCTCCCTCAAGGCGAAGGGGGAGACGGGCCGGATCTCCCTTCGTCTGGATGCGACCTACGCCGCCGGCGAGCGGTACGCGCCGACCTGGGAGATGGCCGATGTCGCCGCGGGTTACACGCAGGGCGTGTCGATGATCGGGCTCGCGGGGGACCGCCCGAAGCCGGGCGAGGCCTCGCCGAAGGTGCCCGAGCGCAAGACGGTGAAGACCTTCGGCACCGCGCTGAAGAAGGCCGGTGTCGACGTGAAGGTCGACGACTCGTCGAAGGAGTGGAAGACCCCGGCCCCGGACGAGGCCGAGGAGCTCGGGGCGGTCACGTCCGCGCCGCTCGGCGATGTGCTCGCGCTGGCCCTCGACGAGAGCGACAACGCCCTGACCGAGAATGTCGCCCGGCAGGCTGCGGTCGCCGACGGGGCGGGGTCCTCCTTCGCCGAGGTCTCCGACTGGGTGCAGAAGTCCCTCACCGACGCCGGGATCGACCTCACGGGCGTCAAGCTCAAGGACAGCTCCGGGCTGAGCAGCGGCCAGGTCGTGCCCGCCCGGGTGATCTCTGATGTCATGCAGCTCGGAATCACCGGGTCGGCGCAGTCGATGACGACGATCCTCGGGGAGCTGCCCGTCGCGGGCCTGACCGGCACGCTGCACGACCGCTTCCACGAGGCCGACAGCAAGAATGCTGCCGGCATCGCGCGTGCCAAGAGCGGCACCCTCACCGGCACCTCCGCGCTCGCCGGGACGACGACCACCCGGGACGGGCGCCTGCTCACCTACGTCATCCTCGCCGACCGGGTGCCGGACACGACGGGCACGCTCGGCGCCCGCGCCGTGCTCGATCGCATCGTCGCCGACATCACCGCCTGCGGCTGCCGGTGAAAGGAAATGCAGCCAGCCGCACTTCGTTGAGTCAGCCGCACCTCGAAATGCGGCTGACCACACAAACTGCAGCCAGCCGCAGTTCGTAGGGTGGGGGCGTGTCGAACTACGTGGACTGGACCTTCGCCAAGACCGCCGGCGCCCGACTCGTGCCGTCGGGGCCCGATGTCAGCCACGACGAGGCGGCCGCGATCGTCGGGGAGATCCGTGAATTGTCGCGGCGGGCCGCCGCCCCCGTTGCCGCGACCTCCCGCCTGACCGCGCCCGGGGACGCCCCCGACGCGCTCGTCGTCGACCGCCCCACGTGGATCGGCGTCAACGCCGACTCGATGGCCTCGCTGCTCGACCCGGCGCTCGAGGAGATCACCCGGCGCCGCGACAAGCCGACCTGGGGCCCGGCCCAGGCCGTCGGCAACAAGGTCACCGGCGCCGAGGCCGGCGGGATGCTCGCCTTCCTCTCCACCAAGGTGCTCGGCCAGTACGACATCGCCCCGCAGGGCACCCCGGCGCTCATGCTCGTCGCGCCCAATATCGTCCACACGGAGCGGGAGCTGGAGGTCGTCGAGCGCGACTTCCGCTTCTGGGTCTGCCTCCACGAGGAGACCCACCGCGTGCAGTTCACCGCCGTGCCGTGGCTGCGCGAGCACCTCATCGCCTCGGCGCGCGGGCTGGCCACCGACCTCGTGCCCGACCAGGACACCCTGCGCGAGCGCTTCGAGCAGATCACGGCCAACCTGCCCCGGGCCTTCGGTGGTGAGGGGCAGGGCCTCACCGAGCTCGTCTCCACCCCCGAGCAGCGCGAGCAGATGGCCCGGGTCACCGCGGTGATGTCACTCCTCGAGGGGCACGCCGATGTCGTGATGGACGACGTGGGCCCCGAGCACGTCCCCACGGTCGAGACGATCCGGCGTCGCTTCACCCAGCGTCGCAAGGGAGCCGGGGCCGTCGACCGCCTGCTGCGGCGCCTCCTCGGCCTCGAGGCCAAGATGCGTCAGTACCGCGACGGCGCGACCTTCGTGCGCACCGTGCAGGAGCAGGTCGGCGTCGACGGCTTCAACGCCGTGTGGACCTCCCCGGAGACCCTGCCCACCCCGCTCGAGATCACCGACCCGTCCGCCTGGGTGCGGCGGGTCCACGGCTGATCATGGCTGCCGGTCACCCCGCGCAGGCCGACTGCCGAAGGGGGGTCCGTGCGGTCCTCGAGGGCCTGCCCGAGGGCTCGCTCGCGCTCGCTGCGGTGAGCGGGGGCGGGGACTCCCTGGCGCTCGCGGCCGCGCTCGCCGCCGAGGGCGCCGCGCACGACGTCACCGTCGGCGCGATCATCGTCGACCACGGCCTGCAGGAGGAGTCGACCGATGTCGCGCTCCTCGCGGCGCAGCAGTGCGCCGACCTCGGCCTCGCCCCGGTCGCCGTCGTGCCCGTCGAGGTCGCCGCGACGGGTGAGGGGCTCGAGGCCGCCGCCCGGGACGCCCGCTACGCCGCACTGGCCGAAACGGCCGCGGCCATGGGGGAGGACCACCCTGTCCACATGGTCCTGCTCGGGCACACCCGGGACGACCAGGCCGAGCAGGTCCTCCTCGGGCTGGCCCGCGGCTCCGGCTCCCGGTCCCTTGCAGGGATGCCGGCGCTCACGGTCCGGGAGGGGACCCCCTTCGTCCGGCCGGTGCTGCACCTGCCCCGCGAGACCACCCACGCCGCCTGCGAGGCGTGGGGGCTGGTCCCGTGGACCGACCCGATGAATGACGACGCCGCCTTCGCCCGCGTCCGCGCCCGCACCGCGCTCGCCGACCTCGAGACCGCCCTCGGCCCGGGGATCACCGAGGCGCTCACCCGCACCGCCGACCTCCTGCGCGACGACGCGGACCTCCTCGACGAGCTCGCCGACGAGGCCACGCCCGAAGGGGGCGACGCCGGTGTCGCGGTGAGTGGCCTGGCCGGGCTGGCCCCCGCCCTTCGCTCCCGGGTGTGGCGTCGGCTGCTCCTCGACGCCGGGGCCCCCGCCGGCTCCCTGACCGCTGCCCATGTCGCGGCCTGCGACCGGCTCGTCACCGACTGGCACGGCCAGGGCCCCCTGCATCTCCCCGGTGACCTGCGGGTGGTCCGGGCCGACGGGCGGGTCGGCATCGCCCCCGCTGGTCGTGGACAATGACAACCGCCGACCCGAAGGAGAGCTGTGGACGCCAAGCACATCCAGGACGACCTCGTCGAGGTGCTCATCACCGAGGAGCAGATCCAG
>JBQGNO010000141.1:0-7897 GCA_052087725.1 Janibacter sp.
GGGCGCGGCAGAACTTCTGCAGCAGGCGCACGTGGGCGGACATGTCCGTGAAGGACATCTCGGCCATCTCCTTGACGTCCGCGCCCGCGGCGAAGACCTTCTCGCCGCCCCAGACGATCACCGCGGCGATGTCGTCCCGCTCGGCGGCCTCCTCGGCAACCTCGACGAGGCGACGCTGCATCGCCGCGTCGAGGGCGTTCATCTTCGGACGATCGAGGACGATCGTCCCGATGCCGTCGGCCACCTCGAGCCGGACGATGTCGCTCATGCCTGCGGCTCTCCGCCCTCGGTCTGCTCGCCCTCGGGCTCCTGGCCGGTGGCACGCTGGTGCCACAGCTGCACGCCCTGGAGGACGAGCGGCAGGGCCAGCCCGATGAGGCCGCGCACGTCGGCGCCGCGCGGGAGGATGTGCTCGCTCGTCACGAGGAGAGTGTCCCCGGCGACGGCGGCCTTGACGAGGTTGAAGGCGACGTTGAGGTCGTTGCTGACCTGGAGACGCTCCATCGGGTCGGTGGGCACCGGCTCCTCGAGGGCCCACTGGCCGAAGACGCGCAGGACATTGGACTCGTCCTCCGCGCACCGGATGAACATCTGCTGCTCGGAGAAGACGAAGGCCAGGTCGCCCTCGTCGTCGATGGTCGGCTCGAGACCGAGCTCGGTCAGGGCCTCCTGGATGCGGTCGCGCAGGGGCGCCTCGGCCTCGGGCTCGGCGCCGCCGCCGTTGGCGGACTGGGGGTTGAAGTTCGGGAGGGCGGTGGGATCGCTCATGGCCCCAACGTACCTACTGCCTAGTCTGTGATCCATGTCGACCACCGGCGCCCGAGCGCTCCCCCACCGTCCTGCCCCCGGTGTCCGCCCCGTCGAGGGCGGCGTCGAGGTCGCGGTCCTCGCGCCGGATGCCACCACCGTGTGGCTGTGCACCCTCGATGGCGAGGGCGGTGTCCTGAGGTGCGACGAAGGAGCCTCGAAGGGCGGTGAGGTCCGCCACGAGCTGCAGGTGCTGCCGACCGGGGACGGCTGGTGGGGCGGATTCGTCCCCGGGATCGGCCCGGGCGCGCGCTACGGCTTCCGCGTCGACGGGCCGTGGGAGCCCTCCGCCGGGCACCGGCACAACCCGGCCAAGCTCCTGCTCGACCCGTATGCCCGCTCGATCGAGGGCGACCTGACCTACGCACCGGCGGTCTTCGGGCACGTCGTCGACGAGGCGGGCGAAGGGGACCCAGCGGTGCGCTCGGACCTGGACTCGGCCCCCTTCGTCCCGCGGGGTGTCGTCGTGGACACGACCTTTGACTGGGGCGAGGACGCTCCCCCGGCGGTCCCCCGCGACGAGCGGGTCGTCTACGAGGCCCACGTCCGGGAGATGACGATGCGCCTGCCCGGGGTGCCCGAGCACCTGCGCGGCACCTACGCGGGTCTGGCGCACCCGGTGACGATCGAGCACCTGCACAGTCTCGGGGTGACGAGCGTGGAGCTGCTGCCGGTGCACTCCTTCGTCGACGAGCCGCACCTGCGCACGCTCGGGCTGACCAACCACTGGGGCTACAACACGATCGGCTTCTTCGCCCCGCACGCTCCCTACGCGAGCAGCACGGACCCGCACGAGGTGCTGCGTGAGTTCAAGGGCATGGTCAAGCTGCTCCACGCCGCCGGGATCGAGGTGCTGCTCGACGTCGTCTACAACCACACGGCGGAGCAGAGCATCGGCGGCGCGACCCTCGGCTGGCGCGGGCTCGCGTCCTCGCGCCACTACCGGCTGGACGAGCACGGCCACGATGTCGACGTCACCGGGTGCGGCAACACCCTCGACCTCACCGACCCGGCCGCGCTGGAGATGGTGCTCGACTCGCTGCGCTACTGGGTGCAGGAATGCCATGTCGACGGCTTCCGCTACGACCTCGCGGTGGCGCTCGGGCGGGGCGAGGACCTCGGGTTCGACCCCGAGCACCCCTTCTTCGTGGCGCTGCGCGAGGACCCGGTGCTCTCCCGGGTGCTGCACGTGGCAGAGCCCTGGGACATCGGCCCGGACGGCTGGCGGACCGGACAGTTCCCGGGGGCCTGGGCGGAGTGGAATGACCGTTTCCGCGACACCGCCCGTGACTTCTGGCTCGCCGACGCCGGGGCGCTGTCGGACGGCTCGGGCAGCGGCCCCGGGGTGCGGGAGCTGGCGACGCGCCTCGTCGGGAGCCGCGACCTCTTCAGCGAGCGCACGCCCCTGTCGTCGGTCGGCTTCGTCACGGCGCACGACGGCTTCACCCTCGCCGATCTCGTCGCCTTCGACGACAAGCACAACGAGGCCAACGGCGAGGACAACCGAGACGGCAACGACCACAACCGCTCGTGGAACCACGGCGTCGAGGGCCCGACCGACGACGAGGTCATCCGGCTCGCGCGGCGTCGGTCGGTGCGCAACCTGCTCGGCACGCTGCTGCTCACGGCGGGCGTGCCGATGATCGCGTCCGGCGATGAGATCGGCCGCACGACGGACGGCAACAACAACCCCTACTGCCAGGACAACGAGATGACCTGGCTGGACTGGGAGCTCGACGAAGCGAAGGGGGACCTGCTCGCCACCGCGAGCGCCCTGACCGCGCTGCGGCGCGAGGTCGCCGTGCTCCGCGACCACGACGAGTCGGTCATCGGGTGGTTCGACGAGACCGGCGCGGAGATGACCGACGACGCCTGGGAGCAGGACGAGCGACGCACGCTGCAGCTGTGCCTGGCCGGCGAGCCCTCGGCACTGGTCGTCGCCCACGGCGGCCTCGACGAGATCGAGGTGACCCTGCCGGGTGATCAGGGCTGGCGGCTGCGCTGGGACAGCGCCTGGGAGCACCCGTCGCAGATCGACGACCTCGGCGAGGGCAACGGCGTCGACGGTGAGGTCCTCACCCCGCTCAGCCTGCGGCTCTACACGACCTGAGGGCACCCCCTTCGCCCGCCCCCGGGTCGATGTGCAAACGTGAGCTCAAGCGCTCGTCTGGACATCGACCTGGCGGCGCGGAACCCCCACGCTCGACTCACACCGCCGCGGCGGGCACGGGCTCGTCCTCGGCCGCCCAGGCGTCGCCGTGCACGGGCGCGTCGTAGGCGTCCCGGTCGAGGATCCCCTCGCGGCGGGCGACGATCGTCGGGACGAGCGCCTGCCCGGCGACATTGGTGGCTGTGCGCCCCATGTCGAGGATTGGGTCGACGGCGAGCAGCAGGCCGACGCCCTCGAGCGGGAGGCCGAGGGTCGACAGGGTCAGGGTCAGCATGACGACCGCGCCGGTGACCCCCGCGGTCGCCGCGGAACCGATGACCGAGACGAAGGCGATGAGCACGTAGTCGGTGATCGACAGCGGCACGTCGAAGAAGTTGGCGACGAAGATCGCCGAGATCGCCGGGTAGATCGCGGCGCACCCGTCCATCTTGGTCGTCGCACCGAGCGGGACCGCGAAGGAGGCGTAGGAGCGGGGCACGCCGAGGTTGCGCTCGGTGACCTGCTGCGTCACGGGGAGCGTGCCGATCGAGGAGCGGGAGACGAACCCCAGCTGGATCGCCGGCCAGGCACCCGAGTAGAAGCGCCGCACGGACAGGCCGTGACCCCGCAGCAGCACCGGGTAGATCACGGCGAGGACGATGGCCAGGCCGACGTAGATCAGAGCGGCGAAGCGACCGAGCGAGCTCAACGCATCCCAGCCGTAGGTGGCGACCGCGGTGCCGAGCAGTCCGACCGTGGCGATCGGGGCGAGGCGGATGACCCACCACAGGACCTTCTGCACGACGGCGAGCGCCGAGCGGGCGAAGGAGAGGAAGGGCTCGGCCGGCTCCCCGACCTTGAGGGCGGCGACGCCGACAGCGATCGCCATGATGAGGATCTGCAGGACGTTGAAGTTGAAGTCGACCGCACCGTCACCGCCCGCAGAACCCTCCAGGCCCAGGGCATTGGCCGGGACCAGTCCCGTGAGGAAGTCCAGCCAGCTTCCGGTGCTGTCCGGGGCGGCGGCCGCGTCCGCGCTCACGTCGGCTCCCCGGGCCGGGTCGAAGAACAGGGCCAGGCCGATACCGACGCCGACCGCGACGAGGGCCGTCGCGGCGAACCACAGGAGTGTCTGCCACGCGAGGCGGGCCGCCCCGGTGACCTCCTTGAGGTTGGCGATCGACGCGACGATCGCGAGGAAGACGAGCGCGGGCACGATCGTCCGCAGGAGGCTGACGAAGGAGGAGCCGATGACTTCCAGGGTCTGGGTCAGCCAGTTGGGGTCATCGACGCTGCCACCCATCTGGCGGGCGACGAGACCGAGGACGACACCGAGCACGAGGCCGATGAGGACCTGCGTGCCGAAGGTGATGCGGCGCAGTGAGGAGAGCATGGGTACAGGGGGTCCTTGCTGTGGAGGTAGCGGGGCGCGGCGTCAGGGCACGCGCCGACAACGGCAGGTGGAGTGGCGCTCGAGGTCCACGTCCAGCCGCCGGGTCAGGCTCCACCGGTTCCATCTCACGACGGGCGGCAACCCCAGGGGCCCATCACGTATTCCCTACTTCTCGCGCGCGACGGGAGGGCCCCGCCCCCGCCTGCTGAGTCGAGGTATGCGCGAGCGTCTATCCGCTCGTTCATACCTCGACCCAGCAGCGGGTCAGGCGTTGGCGACGAGGCCCAGGCTCGAGGGGAAGGCCATGAGCTCGTGCCGCGGCAGCACGCGCACGGTCCAGCCGAACTGACCGGTCCGCTCGATCGGCACCTGCCCCGCGAACTTCGCCTTGCCGTCGTCATAGGACTCGACGAAGCCGAGCGATGTCGCGTCCCAGTCGACGAGATCATCCGTGCCGAGGGCGACGCGGCCGGCGACGACCTGGACGTCGACCTCGTCGGGGGCGAGCCCGTCGAGCGCGACATAGGCGTCCACGCTCAACGACTCCCCCACGAGCGGGCTGTCGGAGATGCCGGCGCCCTCGACGTGGTCGACGTGGACCGCCGACCACCCGGCGCGGGCCCGGGCCTTGTAGTCCGCGAGGGCACGGGCACCGGCGTGGTCGTCGCCGTTGACCCGGGCGTGGTGCGCGGCCGCGGGCGCGTAGAGCTGGCGGGTGTAGTCCCGGACCATGCGGGTCGCGAGCACCTTGGGGCCGAGTGTGGTCAGGGTGTGCCGCAGCATCGAGAGCCAGCGCTGCGGGAGCCCGTCCGCGTCGACGTCGTAGAAGCGCGGGGCGACCTGGGTCTCGATGAGGTCGTAGAGGGCGGCCGCCTCGATGTCGTCACGACGGTCCTCGTCCTCGACCCCGTCGGCGGTGGGGATCGCCCAGCCGTTGTCCCCGTCGAACCACTCGTCCCACCACCCGTCGAGGATGGAGAGGTTGAGCCCGCCGTTGAGCGCGGCCTTCATCCCCGACGTCCCGCAGGCCTCGAGGGGACGAAGGGGGTTGTTCAGCCAGACATCGCAGCCCGGGTAGAGCGTGCGGGCCATGGCGATGTCGTAGTTCGGCAGGAAGATGATGCGGTGGCGCACGTCGTGCTCGTCGGCGAAACGCACCATCTGCTGGATCAGCTGCTTGCCGGTCTCGTCGGCCGGGTGGGACTTGCCGGCGATGACGAGCTGCACCGGCCGCTCGGGGTGGAGCAGCAGCGCCTTGAGGCGGTCCGGTTCACGCAGCATCAGCGTCAGGCGCTTGTAGGTCGGCACCCGCCGGGCGAAGCCGATCGTCAGCACGTCGGGGTCGAGCACCGACTCGGTCCACCCGAGCTCGGCGTCGGTCGCGCCGCGCTTGGACCAGCTCGAGCGCAGCCGGGTACGGGCGTCCTCGACGAGCGCCGTGCGCATGGCCCGCTTGGCCGACCAGATCGCCTCGCCGGGCACGTCGGGGATGTCCTCCCACCGGTCGGACAGCTCCACATCGCGACCGCCGAGGTGCTGCGCGGCGATCTCGTAGACGCGGTCGTCGACCCAGGTCGGCGCGTGCACGCCGTTGGTGATCGAGGTGATCGGCACCTCGGACTCGTCGAAACCGGGCCACAGCCCCTCGAACATCTCCCGGGAGACGTGGCCGTGCAGCCGGGAGACGCCGTTGGCCCGCTCTGCCAGCCGCAGCCCCATGACCGCCATGTTGAAGACGCCCTCGGAGCCCCCTTCGTAGGTCTCAGCACCGAGGGCACGCAGCTGGTCCAGCGGCACACCCGGCAGCTCCTGGGCCCCACCGAAGTAGCGCTCGAGGAGCTCCTCGTCGAAACGGTCGATCCCTGCGGGGACCGGGGTGTGCGTCGTGAAGACGGTCCCGGCGCGAGCGGCCTCGGCCGCCTCGGCGAAGCTCATGCCCGCCGACTGCGTGTACTCGCTGATGCGCTCGATCCCGAGGAAGCCCGCGTGGCCCTCGTTGGTGTGGAAGACCTCCGGCTCCGGCGCACCCGTGAGGCGCGTCCACAGCCGGAGCGCGCGGACGCCACCGATGCCCAGGAGCATCTCCTGCTGGAGACGCTGCTCGCCGCCACCGCCGTAGAGCCGCTCGGTGACCACCCGCATCGCCTCGTCGTTGCCGGGGACGTCCGAGTCGAGGAGGAGCAGCGGCACACGGCCGACCTGCGCCCGCCACACGTGCGCGCGCAGCGCGCCACCACCGGGCATCGCCACGGTGATGACGCACGGGGACCCGTCGGCCTCGCGCAGCAGCGACAGCGGCAGGCCCTGCGCGTCCGCGACCGGGTAGGTCTCCTGCTGCCAGCCGCTGTGGTCGAGGCTCTGCTTGAAGTACCCGGTCTTGTAGAAGAGGCCGACGCCGACGATCGGCACACCGAGGTCCGAGGCGGCCTTGAGGTGGTCACCGGCGAGGATGCCCAGGCCACCGGAGTACTGCGGGAGCACCTCGGTGATGCCGTACTCGGGGCTGAAGTAGGCGATCGAGGCGGGCAGGCTCCCTTCGTCGGGGGACGCGGCAGCGGCGGCCTCCTGGTACCAGCGCGTGGCGGAGAGATAGGCGTCGAGATCGGCCTTGGCCGCGTCCACCCGCGCGCAGAAGTCCGGGTCCCCGGCGAGCTCCTCGAGGCGGGCGCCGGCGAGCTCGGCGAGCAGGCGGACCGGGTCCCGGTTGACCTGCTCCCACAGCTGCGGGTCGATGCCCGCGAAGAGCTCGCGGGTCGGCGAGTGCCAGCTCCACCGCAGGTTCATCGCGAGGTCCCCGAGGGCGGCGATCGCCTCGGGCAGGGCGGTGCGGACGCTGAAACGTCGAATGGCCTTCACGAGCCTCATCTTGGCCGGTCGACGGGGACATGCCAAGTCCCGACGGGTAGCGGCGCGGGTAGCCTCTGGGGGGTGAGCACCGCCGTCCCCAGCGTCTCGTCCCCGTCATCCGCCACCCCCGTGTCTGCTCCGCCGCAGAGCCCCCTCGGCCGGATCCCGGTCCTCGACGTCCGGCCGTGCGTCGACCACGGCTCCCGCCCAGCCAAGTCCGTCGTCGGTGAGCCCTTCACGGTCACCGCCACCGTCTTCCGCGAGGGCCACGATGCCGTCGCCGCGACCGCCGTCCTCACCGCTCCGGACGGCACCGAGCAGCGCGTCCCGATGACCTGCACCAACCCCGGCCTGAGCCACTGGGAGGCCAAGGTCGTCGCCGACCGTGAGGGCCGGTGGAGCTACCGCGTCGAGGGCTGGTCCGACCCCTGGGGCACGTGGGTGCACGATGCCTCGATCAAGATCCCCGCCGACATCGACGCCGACCTGATGCGGGCCGAGGGCGCGCTGGTCCTCGTGCGCGCCGCCGAGGAGGGTCGCTTCGAGGCTCGTCCCTCGCACCTCAACGACCGGGGCGAAGGGGGGCGCGCCGCCCTTCTCTCCGCCGCAGAGGTCCTCACCGACCACGACCACCGACCGAGCGCCGCGCTGCACCTGGTGACCACCGGGTCGGCTGCCGACGAGCTCGCCGAGCGGCCACT
>JBQGNO010000142.1:0-7818 GCA_052087725.1 Janibacter sp.
GGGCGAGGCCACCTTGTTGACAGATTCCTTCGAGTCGTCGTGCGGGCGTGGGCGGATCGCGACGGTGATCTTCTGGCCCTTGCCCACCGTCCCCTGCGCCTTGGCCCCGGTCGCGGCCGTGTACTTCAGCACGTGCGCCCCCTTCCGCACCCGACCCGCACCGGCGACCGCCGCCCAGTCCGCCGCCATATCGTCCACGAGCCGCGCCCCGGTCTGCTTCCGGATGGTCTCGTTGACCTGGTGCCGCACTCCGGCCTTGGCCTGCGCTCCCTTCGTCCGGGTCGCGGTCCGGACGTTGTCCCCGATCCGCTTGCGGGCGATCGGGTTCGTCGAGCGCCCCTGTCCTGCGTCCTTGATCGCCCGGACCCGATTCTTCTGGGCCTTCTTTCGCGCAGCATCCGCCGCCTTGGCCCCCGACCCCTTGAAGACGGGGAGCTTGACGAGCCCGGCCACCCTGCTACCGGTCGACGCGGCCACGCCCCGATAGCTTCCTTCGCCGTACACCACGCGTTGGCCGAGCATCCCCACCGGCTCGGCGAAGGTCGCGACCTTCGCCGGCTTGATGAAGTCGGCCACGGGGTTGTTCAGGACTGCGCTGGACCCGATGTCCGTCACACCCTCGAAGAGGTCGTATCCCTTCGGGTCGCTCGAGTCCGCCCCGAGTGCCTGGAGCTGACGTTTCACCGACAGCTCGTCCTGGTGGAGACTCTCGCCCTCGCGTTGGTAGCGCCGCTTGGCCCACTCGCGGTTGTCGGCTGCCGTGACGTGGTCCCGATCGACCGTGGAGTACTCCGGATCATCCGGCGTCATCGTCGCCAGCTCGTCCTTCTTGGTCTCTGCGGTCTTGTCATAGGCCTCATAGCGCTCTCGGTAGGTCTTCATGCGCCGCTGTGCGCGCTCGAGCTCGTCCGCGTGCGGATCGAGGACCCGAGCCGCACCCCCCAGCCGGTTCGCGATGTCGTACATGACCTCCGGCGTCCTGCCCACCTCTCCGGCGAAAGCACACCCCGAGCCCGACTCCCAGACTCCCTTCGTCGAGATCCGTTGCAGCATCTCGGTGACCGTGTGGATGTTGGTGGCGACAGTCCGCAACTCCCTCGCTTGGGCGCGCAGGGTCGCCGGGTCACCCTCCTCGACAGTGTACGGATCATGCAGAGCCATCAGAACGCCCCCCGATGACGGGCATCGATGAGGTTCTCGGTGCGGACATACACCCCGCCGGCATTGCGTGCGAGATCGCGCAGGCGACGTAGCTGCTTCGACGCCTTCTTCCGCTCGAGCTCGGAATCGCGGAGGAGATCGTTCAGCGCGGCTGTACCGACGGCTGACGCGAAGCCGTAGGTCTGGGACGCCCCACCGCTGGCTTCCGCCCGCAGCTCGAGGTACTCGGCGATCTCCCCGAGCCGGGTCCCGATGGCCGCGACTCCCTCGCTACTGATCGAGATCTTGTCGTACTCGCTCATGCCGACCACGCTATGAAAAACGCACGAGGGGCCCGTGGAGATATCCACAGGCCCCTCGTGGGTGGTTTCGAGGCTCGGCCGCAGGCGGCCTCACACCTCAACCATCGTGCGTTGGCAGGGTCAGGCCTTCGCGGCGGCGAAGCCCTTCTCGAGGTCGGCGATGATGTCGGCGGAGCTCTCCAGACCGACGGACAGACGCACCAGGCCGGGGGTGACGCCGGCGGCGAGCCGGTCCTCCTCCGGACCCTGCGAGTGGGTCGTCGACGCGGGGTGGATCACGAGCGAGCGCACGTCGCCGATGTTGGCGAGGTGGCTGTGCATCTCCAGGCCCTCGACGAACTTCTTGCCCGCCTCGAGGCCGCCGACGATCTCGAAGGAGATGACGGAACCGGCGCCCTTCGGGGTGTACTTCTTCGCCTGCTCATAGCTGGCGCTCGTGGGCAGCGAGGCCCAGACGACCGAGTCCACCTGGTCGTGGCCGCCGAGGAACTCGGTGACCTTGTGGGTGTTCTCGAGGTGGCGCTCCATCCGGAGGCTGAGCGTCTCGATGCCGGTCCCGATGAGGAAGGCGTTGAAGGGCGAGACGGCCTGGCCGAGGTCACGCAGCAGCTGCACGCGGGCCTTGAGGACGAAGGAGAGGTTGGCCCCGAGCACGCCGCCCTCGCCGAGGTCCGGACCGTAGCGCAGCCCGTGGTAGCTCTCGTCCGGCTCGTTGAAGCCCGGGAACTTCGCCGGATCCGCGGCGAAGTCGAAGGTCCCGCCGTCGACGATGACGCCGGCGATCGAGTTGCCGTGGCCCCCGAGGAACTTCGTCGCGGAGTGCACGACGATGTCGGCGCCGTGCTCGATCGGCCGCAGGTTGTACGGCGTGGCGATCGTGTTGTCGACGATCAGCGGAACGCCGGCGCCGTGGGCGATGTCCGCAATGCCCGCGATGTCGAGCACGACGTCCTTCGGGTTGCCGATGGTCTCCCCGAAGAGGGCCTTCGTGTTGGGCTTGACGGCGGCCTTCCACTGCTCGAGGTCGCTCGGGTCCTCCACGAGCGTCACCTCGATGCCGAACTTCGGCAGGGTGAACTTGAAGAGGTTGACCGTGCCGCCGTAGAGCGCGGCGCTGGCGACGATGTGGTCGCCGGCCTCGGCGAGGTTCATCACCGCCATCGACGTCGCGGACATGCCGGACGAGACGAGCAGCGCGCCGTTACCGCCCTCGAGAGCGGCGATCTTGTTCTCGACCGCTTCCTGGGTCGGGTTGGTGATCCGGGTGTAGATCGGGCCGAGCTCCGAGAGCGCGAAGCGGTTCTTCGCGGTCTCGGTGTCCTCGAAGACGAAGGAGGTCGTCTGGTGGATCGGCAGTGCCCGCGAGCCCGTCACCGGGTCGGGTGCCTGGCCGGCGTGGATCTGCTTCGTCTCGAAGTTCCACGTGGTCGGGTCGGACATGTCTGTGCTCCTGTGGTGTGCGCGCTTGTCCGTGACGGTTGCCACGGGCCAGGTCGTCTCCCGGGGCACCCCACCGCGGAGGAGGGTTGCCGGCCAGCGAGCCGGGGCTTGTCACTGGCACTCAAGACCTGCTGCGAGCATACGAGAACGCTCAACTTCCCCGGCGGGGTGTCTCACCTCCCGGGCCTTTCACTCCCCCTGCTGTGCGGCGGGCCCGGTGGATCCACCACAGCCCGACGAAGGGGAGGACGAGCGGCAGGTAGCCGTAGCCGGACCCGTAGTGGGACCAGACGGTCTTGTCCGGGAAGAGGTCCGGCGAGATGAAGGACAGGGTGCCGACGGTGAGCACGCCGACGGCCTCGACGAGGATCGCTGCCGTGGCCACCCGGGCACCGGTGTGTCCTCCCTTCGCCAGCGCGATCGTGGCGACGATGTAGATCAGGGCCGCGAGCGCGGACAGCACATAGGCCAGCGGTGCCCGGTCGAAGTAGCTCGTGATCTGCAGGATGGAGCGCCCGGTCGCCGCGAGCGCGAGGACGGCGTAGACGGCGACGACGATGCGGCCCGGCCCGGTGCCGGTGCGCACCTCAGGCGGGGCCATGGAGGTCCCAGATCTGCAGGATGCGGTAGGCCATGACCCCGACGGTGAAGGCCCCGGCGATGACCACGCCCATCGTCCAGCGGGTCTTCTCCTTCAGCGCGATGAAGACGACGATCGGCGGGATGATCGGCAGCGTCAGCGCGTAGGCGAGCATCGTCGCGCCCTGGCCGGTGCCGCTGACCTGTCCCTGGACGATCGCGCAGACGACGGCGAGGACGAGGAGCGCGAGCTCGACGATCGCGGTCACGAGGAGCATCGCGTCGTCGACGAGCCGGTTGATGAGCAGGTAGAGCAGGGCCTGCAGTCCGAGCACGCCGACCGCGACGATCACGAGGGTGGTCAACGGCACAAGCACGGCGCAAGATTACCCACGCGGGGTGCTGCGACCATCATCTGCATGAGTTCGCGTCGCCTCACCGCCCAGGAGCTCGTCGACACGGTCGTCGACGAGGACAGCTTCGTCTCCTGGGACGAGCCCCTCGACCTCGACGGGCTCTCCGACTCCTACCGGGCCTCGCTCGAGGCGGCCCGCGACAAGGCCGGCACCGACGAGTCGGTCATCACCGGCGCCGCCCGGATCCGGGGTCACGACGTCGCGCTGATCGTCGGGGAGTTCCGCTTCCTCGGCGGCTCCATCGGCCGAGCCGCCGCCGGGCGGATCGTCGCCGCGATCCGCCGTGCGACGAGCGAGCACCTCCCCCTCATCGCCGCCACGGCGAGCGGCGGCACCCGGATGCAGGAGGGCACGCCCGCCTTCGTGACGATGGTCGACATCTCGGCCGCGGTGGTCGCGCACAAGGCCGCCGGTCTGCCGTACCTCGTCTACCTGCGCCACCCCACGACCGGTGGCGTCTTCGCGTCGTGGGGGTCCTTGGGGCACATGACGATCGCTGAGCCGGAGGCGCTCATCGGCTTCCTCGGCCCGGTCGTCTACGAGACGGTCAACGGCGTGCCCTTCCCCTCCGGCGTGCAGGTCGCGGAAAATCTCGTCGACAAGGGCATCGTCGATGCCGTCGTCCCGACCGACGAGATCGCCGGGGTCGCCGCTCGCGCCCTGACCCTGCTGTCCGGTGGCTCGCCCGGCTCCCCCGCCTCCGCTGAGGGCGACGCCACGACCTGGCGGGTCACCCCCTTCGTCTCCCGGCCGGAGCCGAGCGAGGAGGAGGTCGCCGCGCTGTGGTCGGCCATCGAGGTGACGCGAAGGGAGGACCGCCCCGGCGTGCGAGAGCTGCTGCGGTACGCCGCGGACGACGTCATCCCGCTCAACGGCACCGGCTACGGCGAGTCGGACAAGGGCGTCATGCTCGCGCTGGCCTCCTTCGGCGGGCGTCCCTGCGTGCTCGTCGGCCAGGACCGGCGCTATCAGGTCGCGGAGTCGATGGGCCCGGCCGCGCTGCGCGAGGCCCGTCGGGGGATGGGGGTCGCCACGGAGCTCGGCCTGCCGCTCGTGACCGTCATCGACACCCCGGGCGCGGACCTCTCGCCGCACGCCGAGGAGGGCGCTCTCGCCGGGGAGATCGCCCGCTCGATCGCGGACATGACCGCGCTGACCGTGCCGAGCGTCTCCGTGCTGCTCGGTGAGGGCACCGGCGGTGGCGCCCTGGCGATGCTGCCGGCGCGCCGGGTCGTGGCTGCCGGCAATGCCTGGCTCTCGCCGCTGCCGCCGGAGGGTGCGAGCGCGATCCTCTTCAAGGACACCGAGCACGCTCCCCTGCTCGCCGCGCGCCAGCGGGTGGGTGCTCGGCAGATGCACCAGGACGGGCTCGTTGACGTCATCGTCCCGGAGTCCCCGGCGGCCCACGAGGCACCGGAGGACTTCGCCGCGGCCATCGGCGCCGAGATCCACAGCCAGATCTGCGCCCAGCTCAGCTGACGGCCTGCAGGCGACCCCACAGAGGCATCTCGACGACGGCGTGGGCGGTGGCCAGGTAGGTGCCGAGCAGGGGCACCCGGTGCTCGCGGCAGGCGGCGATGGCCGCCTCGTGCCACGCGCGCGCCTCGTCATCGGGCACCGACCCGCGCGGTCGGCCGATGGCGACGACGACCCCACCCAGCCGGTCGGAGAGCTCGCCGATGACGAGGTCGAAGAGCCGTCGCCGCTCCCCCGGTGCGTCCCGGGCGAGGTCGGTGATGGTCACCGGCTGGACCATGCGATGGGTGTCATCGCACAGCAGCAGGCTGAGGCACCCGGTGGCGCGGTCGCTCTCGCGGACGACGAGGTCGACGACGTCGGGCGCGATGTCGGTGTCGGTGAGGGGGCGGGCGTGCCACCCCTTGGGCAGGTCCTGGAAGGTCATGCCACGACATGGTGGCCGGATCGGGCAAGGCCGCCGTCGGCTTTTCCACACCCCCTCGGGGGGCCGGGCCGCTACCCCCTTCGCCGGTAGTGTGAGGTACGGCACGCCATCACCCCCGGCGATCGCCACCATCGTGCACACCACCCCGAGCACCCCAGGAGTCACCGCGTGGCACTCAGTGTCTTCGACCTGTTCTCGATCGGCATCGGTCCGTCGAGCTCACACACCGTCGGTCCGATGCGGGCGGCGGTGATGTTCGCCGAGACCCTGCGGGACGAAGGGGGCCTGGCCGGCGTGCGCCGGGTCAAGGCCGAGCTCTTCGGCTCGCTCGGCGCCACCGGTCACGGGCACGGGTCCAACACGGCCGTCCTGCTCGGCCTGTCGGGCGAGCGCCCCGAGGTCTGCGACCCGCGCTCGGTCTCCGGGCGCCTCGCGCAGATCCGGCAGAGCGGACGACTGTCGCTGCTCGGCGAGCACGAGATCGACTTCGACGACGACGAGGACCTCGTGCTGCACCGGCGCAAGGCCCTGCCCCTGCACCCCAACGGCATGACCTTCACCGCGTGGGGCGAGGGCGATGAGCCGGTGAGCAGCCACACCTACTACTCCGTCGGCGGTGGCTTCGTCGTCGGCGAGGACGCCTCGGGGTCGACGCGCATCGTCGAGGACTCGACGCCCGTCGCCCACCCCTTCACGACCGGCGATCAGCTGCTCGCGATCTGCGCCGAGAGCGGGCTGTCGGTCTCCCAGGTCATGCTCGACAACGAGCTGTCCTGGCGTGGCGAGGACGAGGTGCGCACCGAGCTGCTCCACATCTGGTCGGTCATGCGCGAGTGCATCGACAACGGCACCCGCAGCGAGGGCGTCCTGCCCGGTGGGCTCAAGGTCCGTCGACGCGCGCCCGAGCTGCACCGTCGGCTGCGCGCGGAGGGCTCGAGCGAGGACCCGCTGCGCGGGATGGACTGGCTGACGCTCTATGCCCTCGCGGTCAACGAGGAGAATGCCGCCGGTGGCCGGGTCGTCACGGCCCCGACCAATGGGGCGGCGGGCATCATCCCCGCGGTGCTGCGCTACTACGTCGACTTCGTGCCCGGGGCAGATGAGGACGGCATCTGCCGCTTCCTGCTCACCGCTGCGGCGATCGGCGTGATCTACAAGGAGAATGCCTCGATCTCCGGTGCCGAGGTCGGCTGCCAGGGCGAGGTCGGGTCGGCCTGCTCGATGGCGGCGGGCGCGATGGCCGCGGTCCTCGGTGGCTCGGCCGCCCAGGTGGAGAATGCGGCCGAGATCGGCATGGAGCACAACCTCGGCCTGACGTGCGACCCCGTCGGCGGGCTCGTGCAGATCCCCTGCATCGAGCGCAATGCCGTCGCCTCCGTCAAGGCGATCACCGCGGCCCGCACCGCCCTGCGTGGCGACGGCTCGCACGTCGTCTCCCTCGACAAGGTCGTGAAGACCATGCGCGAGACCGGCCGGGACATGAAGGTGAAGTACAAGGAGACCGCCCGTGGCGGCCTCGCCGTCAACGTCATCGAGTGCTGACGGCGGCTCCCCGCGCATGACGAAGGGGGCCGCCCCAGCAGTGCTGGAGCGGCCCCCTTCGCGCGTGGGCTCACCGGGGTGAGATCACTTCTTGGTGAGCTCCCAGTCGCCGGCGGCCTCGATGACGAGGTACTTCGTGCCGTCCTGGACGGTGGTCGTGCCCTCGTACTCCTCGTACTCGCTCACGAGGCGGTCGGGCGTGTCCTCGGCACCGACGGCCTGGAGCCGGAAGGTCCCGAAGGTCGAGTCCGCCGGGAGGGTGAACTTCGTGCTGAGGTCGGACTTCTTGCCGTCCCACTGGAAGACCGCGTTGCCGCTGCCCTTCTGGCTGCTGCCGAAGTCCGGCGCGGAGCTGATCTTCTTGAACTTGATCGTGTACGAACCACCGGTCTCGATCTGCAGACGCGAGGTCGAGGTGTTGTACCCGGTGAGGTTGTAGGTGAAGACGCCCTCGACCTTGTCGCCGTACTGGCTG
>JBQGNO010000143.1:0-7622 GCA_052087725.1 Janibacter sp.
AGGGGGATGCCGGCGGTGAGGATGCCGAGGTAGGCCCCCATGTCGGCCGTGAGATCGACGTCCATCGCCGTGATCGTGCCGTCGCGGCGGGCCGCGAGGGTCAGCTCCTGCACCTGGTCGCGGGCGTGGTGCGAGGACTGCATCGACTCGCTGCGCGACTCGGTGTATTTGCACGGCACGCCCACCCGTCGGGCGACGAGCAGGACCATCGCCTCCTCGCGGGTGAACTGGAGCTTGCCGCCGAAGCCGCCACCGACGTCGGGGGCGACGACGCGCAGCTCGTGCTCGTCGATGGGCTGGGTCATCGACATGAGGATCCGCACGATGTGCGGCACCTGCGTCGCCGACCACAGGGTCACCTGCTCCGCCGTCGGGTCGACGACGATCGAACGTGGCTCGATGTAGGCGGGGGTCACGCGATTTTGTCGGAGGGTGCGGCGGACCACGACCTGGTCGGGGTCGGCCTCCGCAGCCGCGATCGCCTCTCTCGCATCGCCGCCCGTGCCCAGCCCGACCGAGTCCAGGCCCCACGTCGCGCAGACATTGGTACCCAGCTCCGGGTGGACGAGGGGGGCGTCCTCCCCCTTCGCCATCATCGGGTCGACGACGACCGGGAGATCGTCGTAGTCCACGTCGATGAGCTCGAGGGCGTCGTCGGCGGCGGTCTTGGTCATGGCGGCCACCACGGCGACGATGTCCCCGACGTGCTTGACCTCGCCGACGCTGACGGGCAGGAGCTTCGGGGTCTTCATGTCCTCGCTGACGGTCCACGCCGTCGGCATGGCCCCCTGCTCGGGCAGGTCCTCGCCGGTCCACACGCCGACGACTCCCGGCGCCTGCCGGGCCTCCTCGGTGTCGAGGGTGGTGATCGTCGCGTGGGCCATCGGCGAGCGCAGGACGGACAGGTGCAGCATGCCCGGCAGGGTCATGTCATCGGTCCAGCGGGTCTGCCCGGTCAGGGCCCGGCGATCCTCGCGCCGCAGCCGTGCCCGGCCGACCTCGGTGGGCTCGTTGTCCTCGGTGGTGGGGGCGTCGGATGTCGTCGTCATCGGCCGACCTCCTCGTCGCGAGTGGTCTCGGCGTAGGCCATGACCGCGGAGACGATGCCCTGGTACCCGGTGCAGCGGCACATGTTGCCCTTGATGCCCTCGCGCACCTCGTCCTCGGTCGGCGAGGGATTTTCGCGGACGAGGCACACGCTGCGCATGAGCATGCCCGGGGTGCAGTAGCCGCACTGCAGGCCGTGGTTCTCGTGGAAGGCCGTCTGCACGGGATGCAGCGACCCGTCGGGCTCGGCCAGCCCGGCGACGGTCTCGACGGTGGCCCCGTCGGCCTGGACCGCGAGGACGGAGCAGGACTTCACGCTGTCCCCGTCGAGCAGCACGGTGCACGCGCCGCAGTTGCTCGTGTCGCACCCGACGACGGTGCCCGTCTTGCCGAGCGTCTCGCGCAGATGGTGCACGAGGAGCGTGCGGGGTTCGACATCGTGGGTGGAGGTCATGCCGTCGACATTGACGGTGATGCGCGTCATCGATCGTCCCTTCAGGAAACTCTCCGACTGCTCTGGTCCGTGGCAGAGATCCTGTCCCACAATGGGGTCCGTGACAAGGGTCACTTCCGATCCACCACGCAGGTCGGGCGACCCCGACAGTGGTGTGGGTCCCACGGCTCGCATGGGCGACGCGAGCGGGGAACGTGAACCAGCGCGTGCACAGAAGGGTCTCCTGGTGCAGAACGTGGCTGGATCCGCCACCGATTGCCTCAGGAGACCCTCTTGTGCACGGCCGGCAGTTGGTGTCAGCCAGACAGGTCGGTGAGCGCCGCGGCGAGGTCGCGGGCGGACCGCAGGGTCGACACGGCCGACGAAGGCGCCGTCCTGAGGTGCGACGAAGGAGCCTCGAAGGGGGAGGACCCCGCCAGTCCGCAGGTCGGCGTGACGACGAGGTCCGCCAGCGCGGCGTCCGGCAGGCCGATCCGGTGCCACGAGGCGAGCAGTCGGTCACGCGCCGATCGCCAGTCGGTCACCCCGCTGGTCGGCACCGCCCCGGTCCACACCTGCACTCCGGCCTCGGTCGCCTCAGCGAGCTGCTCCCACCCGGCATCGTCGAGCAGGGAGGTGTCGAGCGAGAGGGCCTCGGCACCGCTCTCCCGCAGCAGCGTCACCGGAACCTCACCGGCACAGCAGTGCACGACGCTCGTGAGGTCACCGGTCGCGTCGACGATCGTGCGCAGCCCGTCGCGCACCTCGGCCCGGTCGACCGCGCGCAGCCGGCCGTAGCCCGACTGGGTGGGCAGGCGCCCTTCGAGCACGGCAGGCAGGCCCGGCTCGTCGATCTGCACGACGATCTGCGCGCCCGGCACGAGGCGCTGCACGTCGGCGACGTGACCGGTGAGGCCGTCGGCGAGCGCGCCGGCGATGTCCCGTCGGGCCCCGGAGTCGGCAACGGCCCGCTCTCCGCGGGTGAGCTCGATGCTCGCGGCGAGGGTCCACGGCCCGGTGACCTGGAGCTTGAGCGGACCGCTCCACCCGTCGTAGGCCTCGGCGAGCTCGTCGAGGTCCTCGCGCAGGAAGGCGCGGGCGCGCCCTTCGTCATGGCCGGAGCGATCGACGAAGCGCCAGCCGTAGGGCTGGGTCTCCACGTGCAGGTCCGTGAGCAGCGCTGCGGTGCGGCCGATCATGTCGGCGCCCGGGCCACGAGCGGGCAGCTCCGGCAGGTGCGCGATGCCGTCACCGAGCAGGTCACGGACGGCGACGACGGCCTCACGGGAGCGCTCCCCCGGCCAGGAGCCGATGCCAGAGGCGAGGGTCACGAGGCCACCCGCGCGGCTCGACCGGCGTGGCTGATCGTGCCCGAGCCGACCACGCGCGTCCCGTCGTAGAGGACGATCGACTGCCCGGGTGCGGCACCGCGGACGGCCGAGTCCAGGCGGACGAGGAGGTGCGGTTCTTCGCCTTCGGACTCGACGACCTCGGCGAGCGCCGGGATCTCCTCGCCGTGCGCGCGGATCTGCGCGCCGAGACGGTGGTTGCCCGACGCGGCCGGGCCGCACCACCGCACGTGGTCGGCCTCGATCTCGTCCGCGCCGAGCAGGTCTGCGGTCCCGATGAAGACGCGGTTGGACTCCGCCTCGACCCGGGTGACGTAGCGCGGCTGGCCATCGAGGCCGGACCGGTCGAGACCGAGCCCGCGACGCTGCCCGACGGTGAACCCGTAGGAGCCGCGGTGCTCCCCGACGATCTCGCCGGAGCCTTCGTCGACGATCTCGCCCTCCTGCTCACCGAGGCGCTCGGTGAGCCAGCCGCGGGTGTCGCCATCGGAGATGAAGCAGATGTCGTGGCTGTCGGGCTTCTTGGCCACGGCGAAGCCTCGCTCCTCCGCCTCGGTGCGGATGTCGGGCTTGGTCGTGTCGCCGAGGGGGAAGAAGGCGCGGGCGAGCTGCTCCTGGTCGAGCACGCCGAGGACATAGGACTGGTCCTTGGCGTCGTCGACCGCGCGGTGCAGCTCGCGGCCGGCCGGCCCGTCGACGATCTGCGCGTAGTGCCCGGTCGCGACGGCATCGAAGCCGAGGGCCAGGGCCTTGTCGAGCAGCGCGGCGAACTTGATCTTCTCGTTGCAGCGCAGGCACGGGTTGGGGGTGCGGCCGGCCTCGTACTCGGCGACGAAGTCCTCGACCACGTCACGCTCGAAGGGCGTGGCCATGTCCCACACGTAGAAGGGGATGCCCAGGCGGTCGGCGACGCGGCGGGCATCACCGGCGTCCTCGATGGTGCAGCACCCGCGGGCGCCCTCACGCAGGGTCTTGGCGTTCTTGGCGAGTGCGAGGTGCACCCCCACGACGTCGTGACCGGCCTCGATCATCCGTGAGGCGGCGACGGCGGAGTCCACCCCACCACTCATGGCAGCGACGACACGCATGTCAGGCTGCTCCGCTCGCGCGACGGGCCCGGGAGACGGCGTCCGGGAGGGCAGCCAGGGCGGCATCGACGTCCGCCTCGGTCGAGGTCCAGCCGAAGGAGACCCGCAGGGAGCCGCGCGCCTCCTCCTCGGACCGGCCCATCGCGAGGACGACGTGCGAGGGCTGCGGGATGCCGGCCTGGCAGGCGGACCCCGTGGAGACGGCGACGTCCGCGGCGTCGAGGAGGTAGAGCATCGAGTCGCCCTCGCATCCGGGGATGGTGATGTGCGCATTGCTCGGCAGGCGGGTGGTGACATCACCGGCCTCCCAGCAGCCGGTGACCCGGATGCCCAGGTCGAGGTCCTGGCTACCGGCGAGGAAGCGGTCGCGCAGGGCACCGACGCGGGCGGCCTCGGCCTCCCTTCGCTCGACGGCATCGGTGAGGGCGACCGCGAAGGCCCGGATGGACGCGACGTCGAGGGTGCCGGAGCGCACGCCGCGCTCCTGGCCGCCACCGTGGCTCAACGACATCAGGCGGGCATCGCGTCGGGCGACGAGCGCACCGATGCCGATCGGGCCACCGAGCTTGTGGGCGCTGACGCTCATGAGGTCGACGCCGCTCCCGGCGAAGTCGACGGGCAGGTGGCCGGCCGCCTGGACCGCGTCGGTGTGGAAGGCGAGCCCGTGCTCGTGCGCGATCTCGGCCATCGCCGCGACGTCCTGGACGGTGCCGACCTCGTTGTTGGCCCACATCACCGAGACGGCGCCGACGCTCGAGGGATCGGACTCGATGGCCTCGCGGACCGCGGCCGGCTGGACCGTGCCGCACTCCCCCGGCGCGACGAAGGTGGCGCGGGCCCCCTCGTGCTCCACGGCATGGTCGACCGGGTCGAGCACGGCGTGGTGCTCGACCCCGCTGACGACGACGCGGTGGCGCTGCGCGTCGGCGGCACGGGCCGCACGCAGGCTGCCGGTGACCGCGAGGTTGTCGGCCTCGGTGCCGCCGGAGGTGAAGACGATCTCGCTCGGTCGGGCGCCGAGCGCGGCGGCGATCTGCTCGCGCGACTCCTCGACGGTGCGCCGGGCATCGCGGCCGGGGCCGTGCAGGCTCGACGCATTGCCGGTGATCGCGAGCTGCTCGACCATCGCCTCCCGGGCTGCCGGGATCATGGGCGTGGTCGCCGCGTGGTCGAGGTACGTGGTCATCACCCAGAGTCTACGAGCGGACGAAGGGGGTTATTCCTCCCCTTCGTCGGCATCCACCCAGATCACCGTGTGGGTCACATGCTTGCATGTGTTGGACATGCGAACCTACTCTCGTGAGCATGACCATGATCCAGATCCGCAACGTGCCCGAGGACCTCCACCGGCGCCTCAAGGCGCGTGCTGCGCTGGAAGGTGTGAGCCTCTCCGACCTGGCGATGGCTGAGCTGCGTCGGTCCCTGGATCGCCCGACCCGACAGGAGCTGCTCGACCTGGTCGCCTCCCGCGAGCCCGTGCGCACCGGTCCGGCGTCCAGCGATCTCCTGGACCGGGCCCGCGAGGCCTCATGATCGTCCTCGACGCCTCGGCCGCCGTGGAGTGGCTGCTGGTGCGCGAGGGCGCCCGGTCAGTGGCCGACCGGTTCCGCGACCCGGACGTCATCGTCCACGCGCCGTCACTGCTGGGCGTCGAGGTCACGGCGGCGCTGCGAGGACTCGTCCTCGGTGGACACGCATCTCCCGAGCGCGCATCCCTCGCGCTGTCCGATCTGGCCTCCGCCGACATCACGCAGCACGACCCGACGCCGCTGCTCCCCCGCGCATGGGAGCTGCGGAGCAACCTCACTCCGTACGACGCCGTCTACGTCGCGCTGGCGGAGGTGCTCGACGCACGCCTGGTGACCGGCGATGCGCGCATCGCCAGGGCACCCGGGCTGCGGACGTCGATCGACGTCATCACCACGACCTGAGGTCACGACACCTCCGCGACAGCCCCCTTCGCCTGACGGGTGGGATGGTCTCTGGGGAATGCCTCGGGGCACGGCGGTGTTTGTCTGCAGGATGCATGGATCGAGCTGAGGAGGTCATGGGTGGCGAGTCAGACGGACTCGGGCGACGCCGCCCCCTTCGAGCCCGACCCACAGCGTTGGCGGATCCTCTGGGTGCTGCTCGTCGCGATCTTCATGTCCCTCGTCGGCGTGAGCGTCGTCAACGTCGCCATCCCCTCCATCCAGCACGGGCTCGACGCCAGCGACGCCGATGTCCAGTGGGTGCTGTCCGGCTACGCGCTGACCTTCGGGGTCGTCCTCGTCGCCGCCGGACGGGCCGGAGACCTCATGGGCCGGGGCGGGCTCTTCGTCATCGGAGCCACGGTCTTCACCCTCGCCTCGGTCGCGGCCGGTCTCGCGCCCGGAGCGCACTCGCTCAACGCCTCCCGCTTCGTCCAGGGCGTCGGGTCGGGGCTGCTCAACCCGCAGGGCGTCGGGATGATCCAGCAGTACTTCCGCGGCGCCGAGCGGGCCAGGGCCTTCGGTGCCTTCGGCAGCGTCGTCGGGGTCGCCGTCGGGATCGGACCCGTCCTCGGCGGCCTGCTCATCGAGCTCGGCGGCCCAGAGCTCGGCTGGCGGCTGACCTTCCTCGTTAATGTCCCCGTCGGGCTGCTCTGCCTCGCTCTGGCCTTCCGGTGGTTCCCCAAGCCCCTCCTCAGCCGCCCGAGGACCGCCGGCGCGGACTCCGGCCTGGCCAGCCTGTGGCGCTCGCTCGACCCGGTGGGCTCCCTCCTCCTGGGCCTGGCCGTGCTGGCCGTCATGCTCCCCTTCGTCGAAGGGGCCTCCTCGCCGTGGCTCTGGCTCTCCCTTCCCCTCGGCATCGGGCTCGCCCGGGGATGGGTGCTCTGGGAGCGCCGCCACCGCGCCACCGGACGCAGCCCGATGGTCGACCTGGGGATCTTCTCCATCCGCAGCTTCACCCAGGGCAGCACGATCGCGATGCTCTACTTCCTCGGGATGACGAGCATCTGGGTGCTCGTGGCCCTGTACATGCAGGACGGGACGGGCAAGAGCGCGCTGCAGGCCGGGCTCGTCGGCGTCCCCTCCGCGATCCTCGCGGCAGTGTCGTCCAACTGGGCCGGCCGCCGGGTCATGCGTGACGGGCGCAAAGTGGTCATCGGCGGACTGCTCCTCGCCCTCGTCGGGCTGGTCTCGAGCATCGCCGTCGTGCTGCTGCAGGCCGGTGGTCACGTCAGCGAGTGGTGGCTCGTGCTCAGCCTCGCCTTCATCGGGGCAGCACAGGGGTCGGTGATCAGCCCCAACCAGACGTTGACCCTCGCGGAGGTGCCCCTCGCCTACGCCGGCAGCTCCGGCGCAGTGATGCAGACGGGGCAGCGCATCGGCACCTCGGTCGGCATCGCCGTGATCACCTCCGCGGCCTTCGCCACCCTCGCCGTGAGCAGCTGGCCGGTGGCGATCAGTGTCGGCTTCGGCCTGATCGTGCTCGTCGTGCTCGTCGCGCTGGCCGTGGCGGTCAAGGACCAGCGCGACCGGATGATGACCTCGTCAGGACGTGGTTATCGACAACGGACGTGGCAATAACCACGTCCGTTGTCGATTTCCGCGTCCTCGACGGGGACGGAATGCTCAGGTGACCCAGCTCGTGTCCGACCGTGCGTTCGGACGCGGCGCCTGCTGGTCTCAGTTCACCGAGATGTGCACGTGGTCGAAGTGGTTCTGCGTCGGGTCGCCGCGG
>JBQGNO010000144.1:0-3170 GCA_052087725.1 Janibacter sp.
ATGGTGCCTCCGTGGTGCGACCGCGGCATCCTGCCGCAGGCGAAGGGTAGCGCCCGGGACGAGCCCGGGGCCCGATCACGCGCGCTGCGTCATCGGGCCCCGGGTCAGCCGGTCGAGGATCACTTCGACGGGACGGTGATCTTCCCGTCGACGATCTGCTTCTTGTACTTGTCGAGCGTCTCGGTGATGTCGTCGATCTTGCCGCCGGTGGTCGAGTACGAGACACCACCGTCCTTGAGGCCGAACTCCTGCAGGCCGGTCATCGGCTTGTCCGGGTCCTCCGTGGAGGCCTTGATGTAGTCGAAGACCGCGACGTTCACGTTCTTGACCATCGAGGTGATGATGACGTCCTGGACGTTCTTCTCCGCCGTCTTGGCCTGGTCGGAGTCGACGCCGATCGCCATCTTCTTGTTGGCCTTGGCCGCCTCGAAGATGCCCGAGCCGGAGCCGCCGGCCGCGTGGTAGATCACGTCGGCGCCCTTGTCGTACATGCCCTCGGCTGCGGTCTTGCCCTTCGCCGGGTCGGCGAAGCCGGAGCCGTCCTCGGCGAGGTACTTGGTCTGGATGTCGATCTTCGGGTCCTCGGCCTTGGCGCCCGCCTTGAAGCCCGCCTCGAACTTGTTGATCAGCGGCACATCCGTCCCGCCGATGAAGCCGACCTTGCCGCTCTTGGACTTCATCGCGGCTGCGGCGCCGACGAGGAAGGAGCCCTCCTGCTCGGCGAAGACGAGCTGGGCGACGTTGTCGGCGGTGGAGGCCTTCGAGGCGTCGTCGATGATCGCGAAGCTGACGTCGGGGTTGTCCTTGGCGGCGCCGCCGATGGCCTTGGCGTAGATGTAGCCGACGCCGATGATGTTGGTGCAGCCGGCGTCGACGAGCTGGTTGAGCCGGTCCTCGCGAGCCGCGTCGTTCTCCCCCTGGCTCGCCTCGACCTCCTCGGTCTCGACGCCGAGCTCGTCCTTGGCCTGGTCCAGGCCCTTGGCCGCCGAGTCGTTGAACGACTGGTCACCACGGCCACCCACGTCGTAGGCCAGGCAGGCCTTGACGTCGCTACCGGATCCCGAGGACTCCTCTTCCGAGTCGCTCCCGCCGCACGCGCTGAGCGCCAGTGCGGCCACGGACACGATCGATGCTGCCTTCACGGTGTGGCGCAAGGCGCTCTCCTTCTTCACAGGGGTACACAGGCACGCATGTGCCATCCCGGGATGTTACGACGTGGTAAGCACCGGGCCCCGCCCCGCAGCCGATTCACCGGTCAACCGTTATCAGACCGCGACGAAGGGAGGGCCGTTCAGGGCTTTCCCTCATGCCCTCAGTCGCGCTCCACGCGGGTCCACTCGCCGGCGGCCGCCAGGGTCAGCAGCGCCGTTCCGTGCCGGACCGCCCCCTCGTCGATCACCAGGTCCCCTTGGTGGAGGTCGAAGGTGCGGCCTCCGGGGGTCCGTGTCCCGAGGCGGGCCATCGCGCCCTCCGCCTCGTGGAGCATCCATGCGAAGTCCTCCCCGCCGAGGCTGTGCGGGGTCGGGACGGGCCGCAGGCCGGCCGCCATGGTCGCTCGCTCCAGGGCGGCGACCGCGGACGTGTCGTTGACGACGGGCGGGACCCCCCGGATGTGGTCGACGGCCACATCCACCCCGTAGGGAGCCGCGACCTCCTCGACCACCTCGTGCAGGAGGTCGCCGATCCTCTCCCACAGGCCGACGTCGAGCATCCGCACGGTCCCCTCGGCGAGCCCCGTGGACGGGATGACGTTGATCGCCTCACCGGCACTGACCCGGCCCCAGACGATGACGAGACCGGAGCGGGGGTCGACCCGTCGGCTGAGCACGGCCGGGACATCGGTGATGACCTTGCCGAGGGCATAGGTGAGGTCCTCGGTGAGGAAGGGCCGAGAGGTGTGCCCGCCCCGCCCGCGCAGCGTGACGCTCAGCTGGTCAGCGGCGGCAGTGAGGGGTCCCTCCCGCAGGCCGATCTCCCCGACGTCGAGCGAGGGGTCGCAGTGCACGGCATAGACCGTGTCGACGCCGGACATGACGCCCGACCGGACGAACTTCACCGCGCCCCCCGGCATGTGCTCCTCGGCGGGCTGGAAGACGAGACGGACGGCCACCTCCCGGGCCGCCAGCTCGTCGGCCACCTCGGCGAGCGCGAGCGCGGCACCCAGGAGCGCGGTCGTGTGCACATCGTGACCGCAGGCGTTGCAGGCGCCGTCGACGGTCGAGCTCCAGTCGAGTCCGGTGCGCTCACGCACCGGGAGGGCATCGATGTCACCGCGAAGGGCGACGCGGCGCCGTGGGGACGTCGAGCCGAGGTCGACGACCAGCCCGGTCTCGCTGACGGAGCGGGGCTCCAGTCCCGCCTCCTCGAGACGCTCCCGCAACCGCCCGGTCGTGCGGTGCTCCGCGAAGGAGAGCTCGGGGTGGGCGTGCAGGTCCCGACGGAAGGCGGTCAGCTCCGGCAGGAGCCGGTCGATGACGCCGAGCAGCGTCGGGGCGAGGGGGGCAGTCATGGCGAGGGTGACTCTACCGACCGGCCGTCCGCAGCGGCATCAGGCGCCGTCACACCAGGTCGGTGCGCCCCTCGTCCTTGAGGGCCTGGACGACGAGCTTGACGTCCTGCGCCCGCTCCCGACTCGTCACGAGCAGGGCATCATCGGTCTCGACGATGACGACGTCGTCGAGCCCGACCACGGCGATGAGGCGACCGGACTCGGAGACGACGAGACCGTCGGAGTCGATGGCGCGCACCCGGTCCGGGTCACCGACGACGGTCATCCCCCCTTCGCCCGCCGGCAGCAGACCGGACAGGGACTTGAAGTCGCCGACATCGTCCCAGTCGAAGCCGCCCGGCACGACGGCGACGAGGCCCTCGTCCGCCGCGGGCTCGGCGACGGCGTGGTCGATGGCGACCTTCTCCAGCCCCTCCCACCGCTCGGCGAGGAGCGAGGGGTCCGCAGCGATCTCCCGCAGGCCGGCAGCCAGCTGCGGGTGCCACCGCGCGAGGAGGTCGAGCAGGGTGGCCGCACGCACGACGAACATCCCGGCATTCCAGCGGAACTCACCCGTCGCCAGGTAGGAGGCGGCGCGCTGGGCATTGGGCTTCTCGACGAACTGGCGCACCCGCCTCGCGCTGCGGTGACCGGGCAGCCGTGGCCCCATCTGGATGTACCC
>JBQGNO010000144.1:3180-3416 GCA_052087725.1 Janibacter sp.
CCGGTGACGACGAGCACGCGCTCGCCCGCGAGCGAGCGCAGCCGGTCGACGGTCGCCTGGATCAGGGTGCGGCCACTGCCGGTGAGGTCGTGGAGGAACTTCGGCGAGTCAGCGCGCGAGACCGGCCACAGGCGGGTCCCTGCCCCTCCGGCCGGTACGACGGCCCAGAACCGGTCGAGGTGCGCTGTTGGCGTCATGGCCCGCACCGTACCCGCATGGCGAAGACGTCACCTGAT
>JBQGNO010000144.1:3426-7611 GCA_052087725.1 Janibacter sp.
CACCCGCCCCTCACCCGGGGGCCACCGCCCCCGCACCTCGTGGCGCCACGGTGGAGGGGTGCGAGTGGCCATAGCGACCGAGTCCTTCCTCCCGAGCCTCAACGGCGTCACCACGAGCGTGTGCCGGGTGGCGGAGTCCCTGCACGAGCAGGGGCACCAGGCGATGATCATCGCCCCCGGCCCGGCCCCGACGACCTTTGCCGGTCACGTCGTACGCACACTCCCGGGGGTGCCCGTCCGAGGATTCCGCGCCGGGCTGCCGACCCGGGCCGTGCACCGGGCACTGCGGGACTTCAAGCCCGATGTCGTCCACGCGGCCTCTCCCTTCCTCGTCGGTGCGCGGGGCCTGCACACCGCGGAGGCCTTCGACATCCCGACCGTGGCGATCTACCAGACGGACATGCCCAACTACGTCCAGCAGCACGGCCCGGGCGCACTGGGGCGTGGCGCCTCCTCCCTGGCCTGGGAGTGGGTGCGTCGGATGCACTCGCGGGCGGACCTCACGCTGGCACCCAGCCGCCCCACCCTCGAGGAGCTGCGCGCGCACCGCATCCCCCGCACCGGCCTGTGGGGCCGCGGCGTCGACACGCGCCTCTTCAACCCCACGTGGAAGGAGGACCCGGAGACGCTGGCCCTGAAGCGGGCGCTGGCCCCGAACGGCGAGGTCATCCTCGGGTACGTCGGGCGTCTCGCCCCGGAGAAGGAGCTGCACCGGCTCGCCGAGCTGGCCCACCTGCCCGGCACCCGCCTCGTCCTCGTCGGCGAGGGCCCGAGCCGCAACGAGCTCGGCGCCCGCCTGGCCGAGGCCGTCGCCCGCGCTCCAGGTCGGCCCACCCTGCCACCCGCCTTCCTCGGGCCCCGCACGGGAGCGGACCTCGCCCGCGCCTACGCCGCCTTCGACGTCTTCGTGCACACCGGGACGAAGGAGACCTTCGGCCAGACCCTCCAGGAGGGTGCCGCCACCGGGCTCCCGGTCGTCGCACCCGCCGTCGGCGGCCCGCTCGACCTCGTCGACCACGGGAGGACGGGGTACCTCTTCGACCCGGACCACCGTGGCGACATCGCCCGGTGGGTGTCCGAGCTCGTCGACTCGCCGAGCCTGCGCGACTCGATGGGAGCAGCCGGCCCGACGTCGGTCGCCGGACGGTCCTGGGACTCCCTGACCACCCAGCTCGTGGGCCACTACGAGGACGCGATCACCACCCACGCCGCCTGAGGGACGCCCGCCGGCCGCGACGGCATTCGTTGTCCCCTCCGGCCGCGCTCTGGGAGACTGCGCGCATGGACCCACGCTGGCTCGACGAGGACGAGATGACCACGTGGCTGCGACTCGTGGCCCTGGCCGAGGTCCTGCCGTCCCGTCTGGACGCCCAGGTGCGACGTGATGCCGGGCTGACGCACTTCGAGTACCAAGTACTCGCGATGCTCTCCGACGCCCCCGACCGCACCCTGCGCATGTCGTGGCT
Organism: Janibacter sp.; assembly: GCA_052087725.1. GTDB lineage: Bacteria > Actinomycetota > Actinomycetes > Actinomycetales > Dermatophilaceae > Janibacter. The sequence goes on from JBQGNO010000144.1 coordinate 4,893, forward strand.
CGCCCGCCGGACCCATGCGACGCTCCCCCGCCTCTCGCACGTCGTCAAGCGGCTCGAGGACCGCGGGCTCGTCGCCCGCTCACGCAGCCTGACCGACGCCAGGGCCACCGACGCCGTCCTCACGGCACAGGGCTGGGACCAGCTCGTGGACGCGGCCCCCGGTCACGTGACCTTCGTCCGGGAGCGGATCCTCGACCAGCTGACCCCGCAGCAGGTCGAGGCCCTCGGAGAGGTCTCCGATGCACTGCTCTCGAGCCTCGACCCGGACGGCGACCTCACGATGAGGGCCGCAGACGCTCCCCGCTGAGCGTGAACTCCACCTCGGGTCGCCACACCCCGTCGGCGCCGTGGTCGTAGAGGTGGAAGCTGCCCACCTCGAAGCTCGCCTCGAGGTCCGCGAGCTCGTCGAAGGACCGGTCGAGGGCCGCCTCGTCGATGGCGTGGGCCACCGTGACGTGCGGGTGATAGGGGAACTCCAGGTCGCGCGAGATCGGTCCGCGCCGCACCGCCAGCTCCAGTCGCTCGCACATCGGGATGCCCTGGGCGACCTGGACGAAGACCACCGGGCTGACCGGCCGGAAGGTCCCGGTGCCGCGCAGCTGCATCCTGAACGGACCGTGAGTGGTCGCGACGCTCTCCAGGTGCACCACGAAGCTCTCCATCCGCTCCGGCGGGATCTCCGTCGGGGGCATGAGGGTGATGTGCGGTGGGATGGACCGGGCCATCGGGTCCCCGACGTCCTCCCGGTGCTGCTGCAGCAGGCTGCCCCACGGCTCCGGAACGGCGATCGAGACTCCGTGCACGGCCATGGTCAGCGCCCTGCGGGAAGCAGGCCCACCCGTTCGTAGACCCGATCTCGGGTGGCCGCCGCGACCTCGGAGGCGCGGGACGCCCCCTTCGCCAGGATCCGGTCGAGCTCGGCCGGGTCGTCCATCAGCTCGGTCATCCGCTGCTGGTAGGGCTCGACGGCCGTCACCACCACGTCCGCGACCTCCTTCTTGAGGTCGCCGTAGCCGCGCCCGTCGAACTCCGCGACGAGGTCCGCGATCGCCCGACCGGAGAGCGCGGAGTGGATGGACAGCAGGTTGGACACCCCCGGCTTGCCCTCCGGGTCGTAGCGCACGTCGCCGTCGGCGTCGGTGACGGCCGAGCGGATCTTCTTGGCGATGCGCTTCGGGTCGTCGAGGAGGGAGATCAGGCCCTTGTCCGACGAGCCCGACTTGCTCATCTTGCCGGTGGGCTCCTGCAGGTCCATGATCCGCGCCGACTCCTTGAGGATGTGCGGCTCGGGCACGACGAGGGCCTCGCCGAAGCGGGTGTTGAAGCGCTCGGCGAGGTCGCGGGTGATCTCGAGGTGCTGGCGCTGGTCGTCGCCGACCGGGACCCTGGCGGCGTCGTAGATGAGGATGTCGGCGGCCATGAGGACGGGGTAGGCGAAGAGGCCGACATTGGAGTTGTGTCCCTTGGCCGTCTTGTCCTTGAACTGCGTCATGCGGCTCATCTCACCGAAGCCCGCCTGGCAGGCGAGCACCCACATCAGCTCGGTGTGCTCGCGAACGTGGCTCTGACAGAAGACCGCCGAGCGCTCCGGGTCCACTCCCCCGGCGATGAACTGCGCGGCGGTGACGCGCGTGCGGCGGGTGATGGTCTCCGGGTCGGTCGGCACGGTGAGCGCGTGGAGGTCGGCGACGAAGTAGTAGGCGTCGAAGTCCTCCTGCAGCCCCACCCAGTTGACCAGCGCGCCCAGGTAATTTCCCAGATGGAGGGAGTCGCTCGTGGGCTGCATCCCGGAGAGGATGCGGGGCTGATCGGGTGCCGTACTGGTCATGGGGGGCATTGTGTCAGTACACGTCGCGTCAGTACGCGCCCCTCTTGCTCACCACGGCCGCGAAGGTCCGCCAGAGGATGACGAAGTCCTGGACCACCGACCAGTTCTCGACGTAGTACAGGTCGAGCCGCACGGCTTCCTCCCACGGGAGATCACTGCGTCCATTGACCTGCCACAGGCCGGTCATGCCCGGCTTGACCAGGAGTCGGCGTCGCACGTCGTGCTCGTACTGCGAGACCTCGGCGGGCAGCGGCGGACGGGGTCCGACGAGACTCATCCTCCGGGCCAGGACGTCGATGAGCTGGGGCAGCTCATCGATCGAGTAGCGCCGGATGAAGCGCCCGATCGGCGTCACCCGCGGATCCACCTCCATCTTGAACAGCACCCCCCCGGTCGAGGACGGGCGTCCCACCCTCTGCTGCGCGCCCGTCGTCCCTGGCCTGCTGGGCCCGCAGCTCTGCGAGACGGTCCTCCGCGTTGATGACCATCGAGCGGAACTTCACCATCTCGAAGAGCTCACCGTCGAGGCCGACCCGCTGCTGACGGAAGAAGACCGGGCCCCGGTCGTGCATCTTGATGCAGACGGCCACGACCAGGAGCACGGGCGAGAAGAGCAGGAGGAGGATCAGGGCGCCCACCCAGTCGATCACCGACTTCAGCACCAGCTTGGGACCGGAAAAGCTCGGGGCCTCCACGTGCAGCAGTGGCAGACCCGCCACCGGCCGGGAGACGACGCGTGGCCCCGCGACCTCGGACAGCCCCGGCGCGACGACGAGGTTGATCTCGCTGCCTTCGAGGGCCCAGCTCAGACGTCGCAGCCCGAGGGGACCCAGCCGCTGGGACCCGCTGCAGGCCACCACGTCGACGCCGAGGTCCATCGCCACCCGGGCG
>JBQGNO010000145.1:0-7479 GCA_052087725.1 Janibacter sp.
GGTCTTGCCGTTGGTCCCGGTGATGTGGATGACCGGGACGGTGCGCTGCGGCTCGCCGAGCAGGTCCATCACCGCCCGGATCCGGTCGAGACTGGGCTGGAGGTCGTGCTCGGGAGCGCGGTCGAGGATGTTTTCCTCGACCTGGCGCATCCGCTTGCGCAGCTCGAGCGCTTCGGCAGCCTGGCGCTGCTGGGCATCAGGGGCGGGACTCATGGGTCCGATTGTCGCAGAGCAGACCCCGCTCCCCGCCCCTGTGCCGCACGGGCCGGTGCCGTTACGCGGCGCGCCGTGCCCGCAGGACGACGTCGTGCACGTGGTGGGTGGACGCGGCCCCGGTCGGGCGCTCGCGGCGCTCGTGGACCTCGACGACCCACCCGGGCCGCTCGGCGATCGCGGCCACGAGCTCATCGGTCCCGACGAAGGCCTCGTGGTCGAAGGGGCGGGTCTGCTCGACATCGGCCTGCCCCATGGCCTCGCGCATGTCCTGCGGGTCGTGGTTGATGACGACGAGGTGCCCGCCCGGCGCCACGGCATCGAGCACATTGGCCACCCCACGACCGTCCGGCGTCCGGGGGAAGGACGCGTAGGCCGCGGTCACCAGGTCGTGACGGGTCCCACCGAAGGGATCCCCGGCGTTGGCGTCCGCCGGCAGCAGACCGACCTCGAGGCGGCGATCCCGCGCGGCTGCCCCCACCCGCTCCAGCGCCAGGGCGGAGATGTCGCTGGCGGTCACCTGCCAGCCCTGCCCGGCCAGCCAGATGGCGTCGCCCCCTTCGCCCGCCCCGACGTCGAGGGCTGTCCCCGGTGCCAGCCCGTCGACCTCGGCGACGAGCGAGCCGTTGGGGTTGCCGCTCCACTGCAGGTCGCGGCTGTAGCGCGCGTCCCAGTCGGCCGCGTGGGCGTTGGGCCGGGCCGCCGACGCGAGGTCCTCCTGCGCGAGGTCGGCGCTGACCGCGCCGCCCACCCGACTCCCCGCGGCGGCGGTCGGCAGGACCTGCAGCATCGGCTCGGCGAGCGTGCCGGCGACGTGGACCCCCGGGACCTCGGTGGCGCCCGTCATCGGGTGGGCCTCGACATGGGTCGCGACGCCGCTCGGGTGCTCGCTGGCGCCCAGCCCCACGCCGGCGAAGGGGGCGACCCGGGCATGCAGGCGGGTGCCGATGAGGATGGTGTCGGCCTCGACGTGGGTGCCGTCCGCGAGGCGGACTCCGGTCAGCGCTCCGGTGGCGTCGCTGCTGATGGCCTCGGCCCGGGCCACGATGACCCGCACGCCGGCGTCACGCAGGGTCCGCAGCTGCGGCTCGTCGGCGGACACCCCCTCGTGGACGAGCACCGTGAGCTCGGCCGTGAGCTGGCGCAGCATCGGGATGGGGTGCAGGCCCATCGGAGAGGTCACGAGCGAGACGATGCGCTGGTCACGGGCCTCGTACCCGTGGCAGAAGGGGCAGTGGATGACCGCACCGCCCCAGTGCTCGGCGAGCCCCGGGATGGCGGGGAGCTCGTCGCTCAGGCCCGTCGCGGCGATGACCCGACGGGCACGCACGACATGTCCTCCGGTGAGCTCGACGCGGAAGCGGTCGTCCTCGCACGTGACGTCCGTGACCCGACCCGCGAGCACCTCGGCGCCGTAGGAGCGCACCTCCTCGCGGGCAATCGCCAGGAAGTCGGCCGGCGAGCGCCCCTCGTGGCCGAGGTAGCTGTGCATCTCGCTGGAGGGGGCATTGCGCGGCTCACCCGAGTCGATGACGATGACCGACCTGCGCTGGCGGGAGAGCTGCAGGGTCGCGGCGAGACCGGCGGCGGAGCCACCGACGACGACGACGTCGGCCTGCCTCTCGATGACGGGCATGGATGGGGTGCTGGGGTGCTCGTGTGATGCGCTCATGCCGTCACAGTAGGCCCGCTTGACGTATAGTGCATAGTTACTTGCAGCTTTCGCAAGACGCGACAATCCGGGAGAGTCCCATGAGCGAGATCGAGCAGACCGTGCGCACCCGACTGCGGGGCCTGCGCACCGCGCAGTCCCTGTCCCTCGACGACCTGGCCGAGCGCTCCCATCTGAGCCCCTCGACGATCAGCCGCATCGAGACCGGCAAACGGGCGATCAGCCTCGACGTCCTCCTGCCGCTGGCGCGGGCGCTGCGCACGGACGTCGAGACCCTCCTCGCCGAGGACGTCGACGAGGACGTCGTCATCCGCCCGTCCCCCACCCACGAGCACGGCCGCACGACGTGGATGCTCACCAAGGCCACCGGCGCGACGATGGCGATGAAGGTGCGGCTCGAGCCGACCACCCGGGCGCCGGAGCAGCGGGTGCACCCCGGCCACGACTGGTTCTTCGTGCTCGAGGGCCGGGTCCAGCTCGCCCTCGGCGAGCGCGCCGTCACCGTGGAGTCCGGCGAGGCCGCCGAGTTCGAGACCATGACCCCCCACTCCATGACTGCCGTCGGCGGGCCCGCCGAGGCGATCATGATCTTCGACCGGGACGGGCACCGGGTGCACCGCAACGACGGCCGGGAGTGACCCCACCCCCTCGCACACCCGGCCTGGGTTAGGTTAGCCTTCCCTCGCGACGACACGAGTTGCCGCCAGCCCGAACCGATCCCCGAAGGAACACCGATGTCCCTGACTCGTCTGCGCACCACCGGCACCGCCGCCCTGATGGTCTCCGCCCTGGCCCTGAGCGCCTGCGGCGGCTCATCCGACGCGGAGTCGGACGGTGGCTTCGACGTGAGCATCGAGTCCTCGCTCGGCACGGCCGAGATCGACGAGAAGCCCGAGAAGGTCATCACGCTGGGGCAGGGATCCACCGAGACCGCCATCGCCATGGGCCACACGCCCGTGGGGATGGAGGAGTACGAATGGGCCGCCGACGAGACCGGCTACATGCCGTGGATCCACGAGGCCGTGAAGGACAAGGGCGACGAGCTGCCCGAGTTCGTCGGTGCCGGCGAGAAGCTCGACATGGAGAAGATCGTCGAGCTCGACCCCGATGTCATCCTCGCCCCGTGGTCCGGGCTGACCCAGGAGCAGTTCGACTCCCTCAACGAGATCGCCCCGACGGTGGCCTACCCCGACAAGGCGTGGAGCGTCGACTGGGACCAGCAGATCGAGATCATCGGCAAGGCGCTCGGTGAGGACCAGAAGGCCAAGAGCCTGATCAAGGACCTCGACCAGCAGCTCGCCGACGAGGCGAAGAAGCACCCCGAGTGGGCGAAGCACACCTTCTCCTACATCTACACCACCCCCGACAGCCTCGGCGTCTTCCTGCCGAACGAGCAGCGGGCCGCGATCGTGCGCAAGCTCGGCATGACGATCGACCCGGCCGTGAAGAAGATGAAGGAGACCGAGGGCACCGACTCCGCGGTCATCGGCTACGAGAATGCCGACAAGCTCAACGACAGCGACGTGGTCTTCACCTTCTACAGCGACGCCAAAGCGAAGAAGCAGGCCATGGGCAACGAGCTCTACGCCCAGATCCCCGCGATCAAGAAGGGTGCCGTCGTCGCGAGCACCGACAACGCCTTCGTCACCGCCTCCTCGATGATCAACCCACTCACCGTGCCGTACACCCTCGAGCGCTACGGCCCGATGATCGACAAGGCCGTCGCCAAGGCCGGGAAGTGACCCGCCACTGGTGACCACCGCCGCCCCACCCCGACGCACCCCACGCACGACCCTCGTCCTCGTGGGGTGCGTCGTCGTGCTCGCGCTCGTCTGCCTCGCCTCGATCGCCCTCGGGTCGAAGGCCACCTCCCTCGGTGAGGTCGCCACCGCCCTCACCAGCGGCGCCGATCCCTACCTCGCGACGGTCCTCGACACCCGGATCGAGCGCACCCTCCTCGCCGTCGCCGTCGGCGCCGCGCTCGCCCTGTCCGGTGCCCTGATGCAGGGGGTCACCGTCAACCCACTCGCCGACCCGGGGCTCCTCGGGATCAACGCCGGTGCCGCCGCGGCCATGGTCACCGCGACCGCCTTCTTCGGCATCGCGACCGGCACGACCGCCTCGGCCTGGGTGGCGCTCCTCGGCGGTGGCCTCGCCGCGATCGTCGTGCACACCGTCGGGACCGCGGGCGGGACCGGAGCGAGCATGGTGCGGCTCGTGCTCGCCGGTGCGGTCGTCGCCGCAGTCCTCACCGCCTACGTCCAGGCGATCGCGCTGGGCATGCCCCGGCACTTCGACAACTACCGCTTCTGGGTCGTCGGCTCCCTCGGCGAAGGGGGATTCGACCAGCTCGGGGCGGTCCTCCCCTTCCTGCTCGTCGGGCTCGTCATCGCGGCGCTCACGGCGGGCGGGCTCGATGCCGTCGCCCTCGGCACGGAGGCGGCGACCGGACTCGGGGTCAACACCGCCCTCGTGCACTCGGGCGCCCTCGGTGCCGCGACGCTCCTGTGCGCCTCGGCGACCGCCGCGGTGGGTCCGATCGCCTTCGTCGGGCTGGCCGTCCCCCACATCGTGCGCGCCCTCGTCGGGCTCGGCATGCGTCGGCAGCTGCTCACCGGCCTCCTCGTGGGACCTATCGTCCTCCTCGGGGCGGACATCATCGGGCGCGTCATCCTGCGGCCCCAGGAGCTCATGGTCGGGGTCGTCACGGCCTTCGTCGGGGCGCCGGTGCTGCTCATCGCGGTCCGGCGTCTCGGGAAGGGGGCCGCATGAGCACCACGTGGACGAGTGCCGAGCCGGTCCTGCGCCTCGGCCGGCACGTCGAGCTGCCCGTCCGACGCAGGGTGGTCCTGCTCGGCGTCGTCCTCCTCACCCTCGTCGTCGTCACCGTCCTCGCGACCCTGTCCCTCGGCGGCCTCGGGATCCCGGTCGGCGAGCTCCCGTCGGCGATCCGCGAGCTCATCGGGGGCGAGGCCACGGGCAAGGCCAACTTCGTCCTCGGGCACCTGCGCGGCCCCCGGCTGACCGTGGCCCTCGGCGCGGGCGCCGCGCTCGGGGTGTCCGGCGCACTCTTCCAGTCGGTGACGCGCAATCCGCTCGGCAGCCCGGACGTCATCGGGGTCAGCGCCGGCGCGGGCGCCGGGGCCGCCTTCGTCGGGCTCGTCATGCCGGGGGCGACGTCCGTCGTCATCGGCTCCGTCGCCGGGGCCTTCCTCGCCGTCGGCCTCGTCGCGGTGAGCACCGGCAGCGGCCTGTCCGACCCCATGCGGATGATCCTCGCGGGCATCGGGGTGGCGGCCATGGCCGCCGCCTTCACCCAGTACGTCATCTACGTCGTCGCCCGGGACAAGGCGAGCGTCCTCGCGGCCTACATCAACGGCACCACCGAGGCTCGGGGCTGGGACCACGCCGCCACGATCTGGATCGTGCTCGCCCTGGTGCTCGTCCCGCTCGCGCTCGTGTCCGGACCCCTCGGCCTGACCGAGATGGGTGACGAGGTCGCGGCCTCGCTCGGGGTCGATGCCGCCTCGACGCGACGGTGGGCCGTGCTCCTGTCCGTGCTGCTCGCCGGCGGCGCCGTGGCGGTCGCCGGGCCGATCGCCTTCATCGCCCTCACCGCCCCGCACATCACCCGGCGCCTCGCCCGCAGTGCCCGGCCGCTCCTCGGCCTCTCCGCGGTGACCGGCGCCCTCCTGCTCGCCGTCGCCGACCTGGCCACCGAGCAGGTCCCCCTCTTCGACGGGCTGCCGGTCGGCATCCTGACCCTGGCGATCGGGGGCGTCTATCTCGGCGGCCTGCTGATCGGTGAATGGAGGAAGTCATGAGCTCCGGGACCCCGCCCCTCGACGGGTCGGCGCTGCTGTCGGCCCGGGACCTCACCGTCGGCTACGGCGGTGAGCCGGTCATCCCTTCGCTCGACCTGGATGTGGCGCACGGTGACTTCATGGTCATCGTCGGCCCGAACGGCTGCGGCAAGTCGACCCTGCTGAAGTCCCTCGCCCGGGTCCTTCGCCCCTCCTCCGGCCGGATCGACCTCGACGGCCGGGATGCGCACCGGATGCGCGGGCGGGCCGTCGCCCGCCGGGTCTCGCTGCTGCCGCAGAGCGCTGCTGCCCCGGAGGGCATCACCGTCGCGGAGCTCGTCGCCCGGGGCCGCCACCCGCACCACACCCTGCTGCGGCAGTGGTCCGCCGAGGATGAGCAGGCGGTCGCCGCCGCCCTGGAGCGCACCCATCTCACCGAGCTCGCCGATACCCACGTCGGCAGCCTCTCCGGCGGTCAGCGCCAGCGGGCCTGGGTCGCGATGGTCCTCGCCCAGGACACCGAGGTGATCCTGCTCGACGAGCCGACGACCTTCCTCGACATCGCCCACCAGTACGAGCTGCTCGAGCTCTTCGCCGACCTCAACGCGGAGGGCCGCACCATCGTCGCCGTGCTCCACGACCTCAACCAGGCCGCCCGCTTCGCCTCACGTCTCGTCGTCATGCGCGAGGGCCGGGTGCACGGTGACGGCCCACCCACCTCGGTGCTCACCGGCGACCTCGTCCGGGAGGTCTTCTCGCTCGGCGCCGAGGTCGTCGACGACCCGCAGTCGGGCACCCCGATGGTCGTGCCCCACGCGCGCCGGAGCGCCCGCGTCACGTCGTCGGCGTAGCCCTCGGGTCGAGCATCACGAGCTGGAAGATCGCATCCGTCACGGCCGTCACCTCGTGCGGCACCCGGGTGTCGATATTGGCGATCGCTCCCGGCGACAGGGTCACCGACTCCTCCCCCGCGGTGAAGTCGACCGTGCCGGAGAGGCACTGGACGAGGATCGGGAAGGCCGCCGTGTGCTCGGCGAGCACCTGGCCGGCAGCGAAGCGGAACATCACCACCCGTGCCCCGTGGCCGACGAGCGCCTTCTTCACCCCGGGGCGACCCCCTTCGCTCGCCGGCGCGAGGTCGAGGAGGCCGTCCGCGGAGTAGAGCGTGGTGTCCATGGCCCGAGGCTAGACCGTTGACAGGTGACCATTTGGTCACCTAACGTCAGTGGGGTGAGCGACGACCTCGTGTTCAAGGCCCTGGCGGACCCCACCCGCCGGGCGCTGCTGGATGCGCTCTTCGCGCAGGACGGGCAGAGCCAGTCCGAGCTGGAGGAGGTCGTGCGTGAGCACACGGAGATGACGAGGTTCGGGGTGGCCAAGCACCTGCGGCAGCTCGAGGAAGCGAACCTCGTCGTCTCGCGCAAGGAGGGGCGGAGCAAGCTGCACTTCCTCAATCCCGTCCCGATCAGGTCGATCCACGACCGGTGGATCGACAAGTACACGGCAGCGCGGGCCTCCGCCCTGCTCGATCTCAAGAGAGCACTCGAGGAGAAGGAACGATGAGCGAGACATCCGACGGGACGACGCAGATCCACCGCATCTTCATCAATGCCACCCCGGAGCGGGTCTGGGAGGCGATCACCACGCCGGAGTTCAGCCGGCTCTACGGGTACACCGGCGACGTCTCCTACGACCTCTCCCCCGGCGGTCACTACGAGCACCGGGCCAGCGAGGAGATGAAGTCGATGAACATGCCCGACGTCGTCGTCACCGGCGAGGTCCTCGAGTCAG
>JBQGNO010000146.1:0-7466 GCA_052087725.1 Janibacter sp.
GCGGATGCCGTCCGCCCCGACGACGACGTCCCCGGCGAAGCGGCGCCCGTCGCCGGTGACGACGACCGGCCGGGTCGGGTCGGTCTGGTCGACCTCGTCCGCCTGCGCGCTGGTGATGACCTCGACGACGGGGCCGTGGCCGGCCGGGTCGATGCAGGCCTCGTGGATCACTTGGTGCAGGTCGGCGCGGTGGTAGTGCCAGTAGGGGGCGTTGTAGGTCTCCTTGACGTACGAGCCGAGCGCGGTGAGGCCGATGACGCTGCCGTCCTTCCAGCGACGACGCACCTGGTCCTGCGGCTCGGTGCGGATCCGCTCCAGCTCCGGCAGCAGACCCAGACCCATGAGGACCCGCGCGGCATTGGGCGCGGTCTGGATGCCGGCGCCGACCTCACCGAGCTCGGCGGCGCGCTCGAGGACGGTGACTCGCAGGCCCTGCTGGCGCATGGCGAGTGCGGCGGTCAGGCCGCCGAGACCGCCGCCGACGACGACGACCTCGAGGGATTGGCTCATGGACACGTGGGGCCTCCTGGGGCAGCGACCGGATGTCGCGGGATCGTGGGTGGTGGGACGAAGGGGGGTGGGCTCAGGACTCGATGAGGGTGCCGCCGGCGACGACCGTGGTCTCGTCGAGGGTCACGGTGCAGTCGCGCATCGCGATGTCGAGGTGGGCGTAGGAGTCGCGGTGGAGGACCGGGTGGGGGCCGGTCGACCAGAGGAAGTTGCCGGCGAAGGCCCGGGCCTCCATACCCATGACCTCGTGCTTGGCGTACATCGCCTGGGCGAACCAGTCGGCGGTCTTCATCAGACCCCACCCCATGTGGGAGAGGTAGCGCGCCCACTTGTCCTCGGAGTCTCCGAAGAAGGTCTCGAAGGTGTGGGCATCGGCCCCTCCGGTGACCCGCTCGATGTGGCCACCGGCGATCTCGAGCGTGACCGGCTCCCGGATGTACTCCTTGAAGGGCAGGATGATGTCGCCGGGGGCGAGGACGATCTGCCCGTCCGACAGCTCGGGCCAGCACAGCACCATCGTGCTCGGCCAGTGGTCCCAGCGACCGGGGTCGTCGCTGAAGCCGACCTGGTAGTCGCAGCGCACGTTCTTCAGGTCGACGGTGAGGTCGGTGCCCGCGGCGCTGGTGACCCGCATCGTCGTCGAGTCGTGGACGAGCTGCTGCCCGGCGAGAACCCGGTTCTTGTCGCCGGCCGTGGGCATGTTGCGCACGAGGACGTCCGGGGCGTCGCAGACGAAGAGGATGCGGGTGCCCGTCCCGAGGATCTCGTCCTGGATCGGCGCGTGGATGAAGCCCTCTCGGGTGAGGTCGAGGACGAGGTCGGCCTCCTTGAGCAGATTCTGCGCGACGGAGTCCTGCAGGACCGAGCTCAGGCCGGGGCCGGCGCCGGTGTGGGTGCTCGGGACGGGGTCGGGGTTGCCGCCCGGGACGGTGGCCACGAGGACGTGGGCACCGCAGGCCTTGGCCGCGGCGAAGGAGGCGGCGACGTAGTCCTCGCGACTGGTCGGCTCGGCGAGGACGACGACGTGCTCATCCGGTCGGAGGTTGCACAGTCGCAGCTCCTCGGTGAAGGCCGCGACGAGGTCCGCGGACGTCAGCTGATTCATCGGTGAATCTCTCTCTCAACTCGGCAATGAGCGGATATGGAGATCGTTTCTATACGTACGAATGCACTCACGTCAAGACCCTGACGACAGATGAGCCGTCGCCGGACCCCGCAGCCGGCGCCCACCGAACGGCCCGCAATGACTCGGATATACGCCGATAAATAGCCGCATCACGCGGGGCGAGGAGGCCCAGGCCACACCCACCCGCGAGCGGTCACAGCGCGATCCCGGTGGACGGTCGGGTGTTGTCAATCGACATACGATACGTGTACGAAGTACCTATGACAGCCACCCAGACCACCCACCACGTCGGCCTGATCGTGCCGAGCTCGAACCTGACGATGGAGACCGAGCTGCCGGAGATCGTCGGTCGGCGCCGCGAGCAGTACCCCGACGAGCGCTTCGTCTTCCATTCCAGCCGGATGCGGATGAAGAAGGTCACGCCGGAGGAGCTAGCGGCGATGAACGCGCAGACCGACCGCGCCGCTCTCGAGCTCGCCGATGCCCGACCCGATGTCGTCGCCTCGGCCTGCCTCGTGGCGATCATGGCCCAGGGCGCCGGGTACCACTGCACCGCCGAGGACCAGATGCGCGCCGCGCTCGAGAGCGAAGGGGTGGACGCCCCCGTCGTCAGCAGTGCCGGCGCGCTCCTGCGCGCCCTCACGGCGCTCGGCGCCACGAAGGTCGTCATGGTGACGCCGTACATGAAGCCGCTGACGAAGCTCGTCGCTGACTACGTCGCCGACGCCGGCTTCGAGGTGCTCGACACCCTCTCGCTCGAGGTCTCCGACAACATCGCCGTGGCCAACCTCGACCCCGCCGACCTCACCGAGCACTGGAAGCGCCTCGACCCCCAGGCCCTCGAGGACGCCGACGCCCTTGTCCTCTCCGCCTGCGTCCAGATGCCTTCTCTCCCAGCGATCCAGGCCGTCGAGGACGCCTACGGCAAGCCCGTGCTGTCCGCCGCCACGGCCACGGCCTGGTCCATGCTCAGCGACCTCGGCCTGCCCACCGCGGCCCCGTCCGCGGGGAGCCTGCTCAGCGGCCGGTACTGAGTCGACGCGGCCACCCCGCCCCCTTCACTCCGGGGGGACGTCCACGTCGCGACCCGTCGCCAGGTCACCGCACTCGACCTCGAGCGCACCCTCGCGACGCAGGTAGGCACCGGCACCGCGATCGCCGGAGAGCTCCGCGGCGAGGGGCTGCCAGTGCTCGCGTCCGATGACGGCGGGGTGACCGACGACCCCGTCGTACACGGCGCGACGAAGGGAGTCCCGCTGCGGCATCGGGGACAGGAGACGTTGCGCCACAAAGGCGCCCACGTCCGGCAGGTCGACGAGGTGGACCAGCGCGGCCTCGGCGGACTCCCGGTCGATGACGCGCAGGCCGTGCCGGAGGGAGGCGCCGATCCCCTGCTCCCAGTCCGGACAGATCTCGTAGCGCACCCCGGGAAGGTCGAGGGCCGAGCGTCCGCCACACGCTCCGAGGACGACGGTCACCCCGTCGCACCCGCCGTCGAGCAGCACACCGGCCGACCGTGCGAGCCAGGAGGTCCCGTCGGGGTCGCGCTTGAGCGCCTTGGGCATCCCCATCCGGCGCCCCGCGCCCGCCGCGAGGAGGAGCCCGCTCGCCTTCGCCATGCCCGCCAGCCTAGGACCCCCGGATACGAACTACTGCAGGCAGCACTTGGTATCGCCTGCAGCGGCTCGAGCTACGGCTGACGATACGAGCTACTGCCTGCAGTAGTTCGTAGGTGCCTTGACGGCAGACTGAACGCTCATTTAGTATACTGAACATGAGTTCAGTGAGAGATGACCGGACCGCTCGGGCGAGGGTGCGCGATGCCGCGCTCGAGCTCTTCGCCGAGCACGGTGAGGACCGGGTGACGATGCGCCAGGTCGCCGACCTCGCCGGCGTCTCCCCCGCCCTCGTCGTCCACCACTTCGGGTCCAAGACGGGCCTGCGCGAGGCGGTCGTCGAGCACGTGCGGACCTGGCTGGACGACCTCATTGACCGTTCCGGGCAGACAGAGGCCGGCGGGGACCTGGCCTCCGGCGACTGGAACTTCATCGCCGACCTTGTCGCCCCCGCCTTCAACGGACCCGGCGGCGGAGCGATGGCGCGGTACCTGAGACGACTCATGCTCAGCGGCGACCCGGTGGCCACGGAGCTGCTGCGCGGCTGGCTCGACCGCACCACCGAGGTCATGCAGGCGTGGGATGCCGCCGGGTACTTCGACGCCGGCCCCGACCCCCGACTGCGGGCAGCGGTGCTGATGAGCGCCGACTTCGGCCTGTTCTTCCTCGTCGAGCAGTGGCGCGAGCTGCTGGGCATCGACCCCCTCGGCGAGGGCATGGACCAGTGGGCACAGGAGTCCATGAAGGTCTATTCAGCAATCTTCTCCGCATCCGATACACCCACAGACAGCGCGATCGCCAGCACACCCCCTTCGCCCGAGGAGACCCCATGAGCGATATACCGGTCATCCACACGCACGACCTGCGCAAGACCTACGGCAGCACCCACGCCCTCGACGGCCTCGACCTGGACGTCGCCCGCGGTGAGGTCCACGGCTTCCTCGGACCCAACGGCGCTGGCAAGTCCACGACGATCCGCGTCCTGCTCGGCCTGACCCGTGCCGACGCCGGCGAGGTCACCGTCCTCGGCGGGGACCCGTGGCATCACGCCGTCGAGCTCCACCGTCGTCTCGCCTACGTCCCGGCCGGCGTCACCCTCTGGCCCGGCCTCACCGGCGGCCAGTGCATCGACGTCCTCGGGCGCGCCCACGGTGGTCTCGACGAAGGGCGGCGGGCCGAGCTCGTCGAGCGCTTCGACCTCGACACCAGCAAGCGCACCCGCGACTACTCCACCGGCAACAAGCAGAAGGTCTCGCTGATCTCCGCCCTCGCCGCGGACGTCGACCTGCTCCTCCTCGACGAGCCGACCTCGGGCCTGGACCCGCTCATGGAGCAGGTCTTCCAGGAGACCGTGCGCGAGCGGGTCGCCGAGGGCACGACGGTCCTCCTCTCGAGCCACATCCTCGGCGAGGTCGAGGCCCTCGCCGACCGGGTGAGCATCATCCGTGCCGGGCAGACCGTGACCACGGGGACGCTCGCCGACCTGCGGCGCAGCACGAGCAGCCAGGTGCACGCGGTCACCGACCGCCCCGTCGACCTCGAGTCGCTGTGCGGGGTCACCGCGCTCGCGCCCAGCACCTCCGACGGCCGGCCGGAGGTGCGCTTCCACATCGACGCCACCGCGGTCGCCGAGGTCGTCGGCCGCGTCCACGCGGCCGGGGTCCACACGCTGACGATCACGCCACCGAGTCTTGATGACCTCTTCCTCGAGCAGTACCGGGGTGGAGATGGGACGGAGAGTCCCTTCGAGGCTCGGCCGCAGGCGGCCTCGCACCTCAAGGACCGTAGCGAGAGCATGGCTCCGCGATGAGCGCCTCCTCCGTCCACGCCTCCGGCGTCGGGATCAACCTGCGCGTCCAGTGGCGCACGGGCTGGAAGGGCTTCGTCGCCTGGGTTCTTGGTCTCTTCGCGCTCGTCCTTTTGACGACGACGTCCATCAAGGCGCTCTTCGACACCCCGGAGAAGCTGCGCAGCTATGCCGAGTCCAGCGCCACGCCTGCGATGCGGATGCTCAACGGCGCCGTTGCCGGCACGGACACCCTCGGCGGGGCCATGGTCAACGAGCTCGGCTTCGTCGTCGCCTTCGCCGTCCCGCTGCTCGCGATCGCCCTCACCGTCCGTGGGACACGAAGGGAGGAGGAGACCGGTCGTCTCGAGCTCCTCCTCGCCTCCCGGATGGGCCGTCAGGCGCCCCTCGTGGCGGCAGTCATCCTCGCGCTCGCGGCGCTCCTCGCCCTCAGCGTCCTCACCACGGTGTGCTTCCTCGCCGTCGGCGCCGACGCCGTCGGGTCGATCGTCTACGGCGGCGCCCTCCTCGCCCTTGGTGCGGTCTTCGTCAGCCTGACGGCGGTGCTCGCCCAGGCCTTCGGCCACCAGCGATCGGTGTGGGGTGCCGGCCTGGCGCTCGCCCTCGCCGCCTTCATCGTGCGTGGCATCGGCGCGGTGGAGGAGACGTGGGTCGTGTGGCTCTCGCCCCACGGCTGGTACGACGAGGCGGCTCCCTTCGGGGACCCGCAGGCCTTGCCCTTCGCCCTCAGCGCGGTGATGACGCTCGTCCTGCTCGCCGTCGCCCTGCGACTCTCGGCCGGCCGGGACGTCGGCGGCTCCCTCCTCGCTGCACGGACCGGCCCACACCGGGCGAGCCGAGGGCTGCGCACCCCCTTCGGCCTGGCGTTGAACGAGCATCGCGGCACCATCCTCGGCTGGGGCCTGCTCGTCGCGGTCCTCATGGGCACCTACGGTTCCCTGACCCAGTCGGCCATCGACGGCATCGAGGGCAATCCCGACCTTGAGCAGTTCATCGCGGGTGGGGACGAAGCGATCGTCGAGGCGATGGCATCGATGTTCGTCCTCATGTTCTCGATGCTCGTCGCCGCCTACGTGCTGCAGTCCCTCGGGTCCCTGCGCACGGAGGAGACCTCGGGACGGCTCGAGCTGCAGCTGAGCGAGGCCCGAGGCCGGGTCGCCTGGCTCGCCCCACACCTCACCGTCGTCACGGTCGGCACGCTCGTCGTCGGGGTCGCGGGAGCGCTCGCGCTCGCCCTGTCCACCGCCGCATCCCTTGACGACCCCTCGTGGGTCGGGACCCTGCTCGCGGCCGGCGCCACGCACCTACCGGTCGCGCTGCTCTTCGCCGGCCTGTCCGTGGCGCTCTTCGGCTGGCTACCGCGAGCGCAACCGGCGGTCTGGGCGGTCTTCGCCGTGGCCGCGGTCCTCGCCTACATGGGCCCGGGCCTCGACCTGCCCACGTGGCTCGTCGAGTGCTCCCCCTTCGGACTCGTCGGCACTGTCCCGACCGAGGACGTCGCCGTCACCGGCTCGCTCGTCGCCGGCGTCGGTGGGCTCGTCCTCCTCGCGCTCGGTGTCCTCGGCTTCACCCGACGGGACGTCCCCCGCCGCTGAGCCACCGGCTGCGGGTCCGGATGGGCCCCCTGCGCCCATCCGGGCCCGCAGCGCGTCCTGCTCCCGGCGACGGGTCACCTCGCGCCGGGCCAACCAGAGGCCGAGGAGGATCGGCCACACGTACTTGGCCTTGTCGAGCAGCCACCGCAGCCAGTCCGGGGCGTCCCAGTCGATGTCCAGCCGGAAGCTCGGCCACGGAACCTCGGGCCACGGGATCGACGGCAGGTCCGGCCACGGGATGGAGGGCAGGCCCAGATCCGGCAGGGTGATCCGGGACAGCAGCCAGGCGATGATGACCGCGGCCGCGATCGGCACGAGGACCGAGCCCACGCCTCCGACGATGTGCCGAGCGGCGTAGAGGCGCGGGTTGGCGCGCATCTTCTCCTCGCGCAGCGCAGCGGGTGAGCCCGGCTCCGGCACGAGGTCGATGCCGCCGGCCCCCACGTAGGAGGCGGCCACCGCCTTGGCCCGGGTCCCCTCGAACCACGTCGCCCGGACCGGCTTGCTCAAGGTCGTGAATCGGACCCGGATCGCCCCGAGCTCGTCCGCGAGCTCGTGCTCCTCGTCGACGGACAGGTAGAGCGAGTCCTCCGAGGCGGACTTCTTCGACGCGATCTCCTCGCCGTCGACCCACCAGGTGGCCCGGTTGCTCCACCCGTCACCGACCGAGGTCTCGACGCGGTGGGAGCGACCGTCCACGGTGAGCTCGTAGACCTGCACTGTCGCCATGGTCCTCAGCACACCATGTCGCCGACGCCGGGCACATCGTCCGAAGGTCTCCCCTTCGTCATCCTTTGGTCCAGCATCCGGCG
>JBQGNO010000147.1:0-7457 GCA_052087725.1 Janibacter sp.
ATCGTACGGACGGGTGCAACTGCACCCGCGTGCCCGGCGGGCACACAAAAGTGCTTACTCATCCTAGTGGCGCGTGGCGAAGGGGGCAAAACCGCTGGTGGGCTACGGTCCGGGGCATGACACAGGACTCGCAGGACGTCGTCACCGCCTTCCCCCGTCGCGAGAGCGGGCAGCAGGAGACGGTCACCGCGAACCGCTCCTGGTGGGACCACGAGGCCGAGGACTATCTCGAGGAGCACGGGGACTTCCTCGGCGACACGGACCTCGTGTGGGGCCCCGAGGGGTGGACCGAGGAGGAGCTGCAGGTCCTCGGCGACCCGTCGCAGCACAGCGGTCGCGAGGTCCTCGAGTTCGGGGGTGGAGCAGCCCAGGGCGGCCGATGGTTCGCCTCGCGAGGCGCCCGGATCGTCTCCAGCGACCTCTCCGGCGGGATGCTGCGCACCGCCCGTGCGCTCGACCGCCGCTCCCCCGGACCCGCCCCGGCCCTCGCCCAGGCGGACGCGACGCGCCTGCCCTTCGCGTCGGAGAGCTTCGACATCGTCTTCTCGGCCTACGGGGCGACCCCCTTCGTCGCGGACAGTGCCGGCCTCATGGCCGAGCTGGCACGGGTCCTGCGCCCCGGCGGCCGCCTGGCCTTCTCCACGTCACACCCGATCCGGTGGGCCTTCCCCGACCTTCCGGACGAGGCGGGCCTCACGGCGAACGGCTCCTACTTCGACGAGACCCCCTACGTCGAGGACGCCGAGGGCCGGGCCACCTATGTCGAGCACCACCGGACGATGGGGCACCGGATCGCGGAGATCCTCGACGCCGGCCTCGTCCTCTCTGCCGTCCTCGAGCCGGAGTGGCCCGCGGACAACGACGCGACCTGGGGAGGGTGGTCACCGCTGCGCGGCGTGCGCTTCCCCGGCACGGCGATCTTCGTCGCCGCCCGGCCCGCGCGGTCCTGACCCGGGTCAGCTGCCGGCGAGGATGTGCGCGGTCTCCTGCGCGTCGAGGGGCGGCGCCTCGAAGTGCGCGGTCTCGGTCTGCGTGCGGAACCACGCGATGGTCCGCTGCAGCGCGGTCTCGATGTCGACCTCGGGTGACCACCCGAGGAGCTCGTCGGCCAGGGTCGTGTCCGGCTGGCGCACCGTGGGGTCGTCGACCGGCCGGGGGATGTGCTCGATGGCCGAGGACGACCCGGCGAGCTCGATGATCCACGCCGCGAGGTCCTGCATCGAGATCTCGTGCGGGTTGCCGATGTTGACCGGGCCGGCATGGTCGCTGTCCGCCAGCGCGAGGATCCCCGTGACGAGGTCGTCGACATAGCAGATCGAGCGGGTCTGCGACCCGTCACCGGCGACCGTCACCGGATCACCCGCGAGCGACTGCCGGATGAAGTTCGGGATCGCCCGGCCGTCGTTGGGCCGCATCCGTGGGCCGAAGGTGTTGAAGATCCGCACGATCCCGGTGCTGATGCCGTGCGTGTTGCGGTGGGCCAGGGTCATCGCCTCGGCGAAGCGCTTGGCCTCGTCGTAGACACCCCGCGGGCCGACCGGGTTGACGTGCCCCCAGTAGCTCTCCGGCTGGGGGTGCACCTCCGGGTCGCCGTAGACCTCGGACGTCGAGGCCAGGACGAAACGCGCCCCGGTCTCCCGGGCCAGGGACAGGGCGCGCATCGTCCCGATCGACCCGACCTCGAGGGTCTCGATGGGCAGCTGGAGGTAGTCCACCGGGCTGGCCGGCGAGGCGAAGTGCAGGACGAGGTCGACGTCCCCGTCGAGCGTGAAGCCCCGCGTCACATCGACATCGCGCAGCTCGAAGCCCGGAGCGTCCTGCAGGTGGGCGACATTGGCAGGGTCACCGGTGACGAAGTTGTCCAACGCCACGACCGTGTCCCCGCGAGCGACGAGTCGCTCGCAGAGGTGGGAGCCGAGGAATCCGGCCCCTCCGGTGACCACCACCCGCATCGTCAACGACCCCTCAGTTGCCGTCGAGGTCGCGCCGACGTGTCGTCGTCTCGTCCGGGTCGGAGGTCCCGAAGACGGGGTCCTCGCGGTAGTCGCCGGCATAGGCGGGCTGCTCGTCGAGGCGGCTGCGACGACCGATGAGGATCGAGAGCACGAGCCCGGTCAGCAGGAGCAGGATGCCGAGGATGGCGAAGATCAGGGGCAGCGTCGTGTGGACCATCTTCAGCAGGGCCGACTGGGACTTGTAGTCCTCGACGTTGCCGTCGACGGTCTCCTTGCTGAAGCTGGAGGTCGTCTCCAGCGCGTTGAGCGTCTTGCCGTCGTGGCGGAACTCCTGCTTCTGCTCCTCGACACGGTCGAGCACGACACCGGTGACCGGGTCGACCCAGAAGGTGCGCTTGTTGCTGTAGTACCGGTCCGCGTCGACGGCGTCGGACGTCGGACTGCCCCCGAAGAGGCTCCCCGGCAGCTCGCGGCTGGAGTACTTCGTCGTCGGGACCTCCATCGTGTACTTGTAGGCCGTCATGCCCTGGAGGTCCTCCTCGCCCTCGTACTTCACGGGGAAGGACTTGCCGACCGTGCTGTCCCACCACTTGTAGGTGTCGACCTTCTTGGCGTCGAAGGGGAACTTCACGAGCAGGCCATCACGCTTGACCTCTTCGCCACCCTTGGACTCGCCGCAGCAGTTCACCGCGAGGCCGGTGTGCCGGTCGAAGACGAGCACCTCGGTCGTCGCGTCCATCGGCCAGTTGTCGTCATTGTTGTCGCTGACCTGTCCGCTGTTCCACACCGCGATGTCCTTGCCGGACTCCTCGGATGCGGCCTCGGAGGCCTCCGGGTCGCCGATGATCCGCGCCGTGGTGGTCAGCTCACCCTTCCCGGGCTCGAGGTTGTCCGCGTCGAAGAACTCCGCCTCGGGGTCCTGCACGATCTGTGTCGTGTTCTGGTCGGTCGGCACGACCGCCAGCTGCGGGTAGGCATAGAACCGGAAGAGCAGTCCCATGGTGAGGATGAACGCACCGACGAACATGATGATCGCCGGCAACAGGTACTTGCGCACGAGAGAACCCTCCTTGGCCCTGAATAACTTACCGGACAGTAGCACTTCGAGGTCGCGCGCACCGCCCGTGGGGAGCCTAGGGGACGTGGCCTTCGCCACGTCGGAGTTCCGACGGCCTGTCACTCCCGGATCCGTCGCGGATGAGCGCCCCGATCGAGCCGCCGATCCCACCCCCCTCGCCGACGCGGAGCGTCCGCATCCCGAGACCTGCGGCGGGCTCGAGGTCCGAGGGCATGTCCCCGATCATGAGGCACCGGGCCGGGTCGGCCCACGGCGCCCGCGCGAGCGCCTCGCGGAAGAGCCCGTCGCGCGGCTTGCGGCACGCGCACTCCCCCTCACCGTGCGGACAGACCGCGACCGCATCCAGTCGCCCTCCTGCCGCGGCCAGCTCGTCCGACAGACGGGCGTGCACGGCCTCGAGGTCGGCGAGGGTCAGCACGCCCCGGGAGACCCCCCGCTGGTTGGTCACGAGGACGGTGCGGCACCCGGCACCGGTGATCCGGGCGACCGCCTCCGCGGCGCCCGGGAGCAGGACGAGCTCGTCCGGCGTCCGGACATAGCCATCGACGATGCGCTCGTTGAGCGTCCCGTCGCGGTCGAGCAGGACCAGATCGAAGGGGGCGTGCGGCCCGACCGGGTCGAGGGCCCGCGGTCCGGACCACCGGGGGCGGGGACTCAGTGCTCGTCCTGCATGCTCAGGTCGATCGCCTCGCACCACGCATGGGCCCAGAGCATGTGGACCTCCTGGATCCGCGGGGTCTCCTCCGAGGGCACGACGAGGAGGTGGTCGGCGTGCTCGTGCTGCCCCTCCCCCTTCGTCCCGGTCATGAGGATGGTCGCCAGGCCGCGTCGGCGGGCCTCGGCGAGCGCGGCGAGGACATTGGGGCTCGTCCCCGACGTCGACATCGCGAGGAGGACGTCACCGGGGCGACCGAAGGCCTGCACCCCCCGGAGGAAGACCTGGTCGAAGCCGTAGTCGTTGCCGATCGCCGTGAGCGAGGAGTGCGACTCGGCGAGGCTGATCGCCGGAAGGGGGTGGCGGTCCCGGACGCACTTGCCGAGGAACTCCGCCGCGACGTGGCTCGCGATGGCGGCGCTGCCGCCGTTGCCCGCCACGAGCAGGGTGCCTCCCGACCCGAGGGCCTCGAGGACGACCCGGCCCGCGGCCCGGACCCGCTCGCGCGAGTCCACCGCGGCGATCTGTGCCGCGAGGTCCCCCCAGGCCGCGATCCCCGCGTCGAGCTGCCGGGTGATCAGGTCCGCGTCGTGCCTCGTCATGGCTGGCCCTTCCAGGTCGTCACGCCGTGCTTGGTGAAGGTGAACTCGGAGACCGACAGACCGATGCCGAGCAGTGCGTCCGCGACGACGTGCCGTCGCTCGAACTCGCAGATGAAGATCATGTGCCCGCCACCACCAGCACCGGTGACCTTGCCGCCGAGCGCCCCGGACTTCAGGCCGAGGTCGACGGCCTCGGAGATCACGGGGGTGGTGATCCGCGAGGACATCCGCTGCTTCTCCCGCCAGGACTCCCCGAGGAGGCGCCCGATCTCGTCGACCTTGCCGCGCAGGAGGGCCACCCGCATCGCGTCGGCGAGGTCGCGCTGCGCACGCAGGCCGGCGACCGCGTCCTCGTTGCCCGTCTCGTAGCGGGTCACCTGGTCCTCGATGATGTGGTCGCTGACCCGGGTCCGACCGGTGTAGGCGAGCAGCATGTTGTGCTCGAGCTCGTGGACCGTGTCCGGGCGCACCCGCAGGGGGTTGACGACGACCTCGCCGTCCTGGCGGAACTCCATGAAGTTGAAGCCACCGAAGGCGGCCGCGTACTGGTCCTGGTAGCCGCCGGGGATCGCGAGGTCGTGGCGCTCCAGCCGGTAGGCCAGCTCGGCGATGTCATAGGGCCCGAGGTCGAGACCGCAGTGCCGCGCGACGAGGTCGATCACGGCGACCATCACGGCGCTCGAGCTGCCGAGGCCGGACCCGGGCGGCGCATTGGTGTGCAGGAAGAGATCGAAGCCGTCGGAGGGCAGGGCACCCTCGAGCGTCATGATCCGGGCGATCGCCGCCTTGGGCAGGTCGAGCTGGCCGTCCAGGACGAGTGGCGCCCCCACGTCGTAGCCGATCGAGGTGCCGTAGTCGTGCGACTCGACGGTGATGTGCCCGTCCGACCGGGGCCGCAGGGTCGCGTACGCGTAGCTGCCGATGGTCGCGCTGAGCACCGCCCCGCCCTCGCGCTCCGGGAAGGGGGCGACGTCCGTTCCGCCACCGGCGAAGCTCACGCGAAGGGGCGCGCGCGCACGCAGGACCGGGCGCAAGGTCATGGATCTCCCTCTCATGGAGCACAATCGGCTGTGATTACCAGATGGTAGGTGACGACATGAGTACTGACGTGCGATCCCGGTCACGCATCCTCGGCCTCGATCTGCTCCGAGCGGTCGCGGCCTGGCTCGTGCTGCTCTCCCACGTGGCCTTCTGGACCGGCGCGAGCGCCGACGGGGTCATCGGCGGGCTGTCGGCGCGCGGAGAGCTCGGGGTGGCGATCTTCTTCGCCCTGTCCGCCTTCCTGCTGTCCACCCCCTTCGTCCGACGGGCGCTCGGTGAGCCGGCCCCGTGGTCGGCCCGGACCTACCTCCTGCGCCGCGCCGCCCGCATCCTGCCCGCCTACCTCCTCGTACTCATCGCGGTGGTCGTGGCCGCCGCGACCCTCGGGGGTGCCGCCGCGGACGTCCTCGACGTGCCGACGGTGCTCATCCACCTCGTCATCGGGCAGGGCTGGACCGGGGAGACCTTCCAGTCCTTCACCCAGACGTGGAGCCTGACGACCGAGGTGACCTTCTATCTCCTGCTCCCCCTCCTCGGCGCGGCACTCGCCCCCCTGACGAAGGGAGCCACGCCCACCTCGTCGGCCCGCCGGATGCTCGCGGCGCTCACGGCGATCGGCGTGCTCGGTCTCGCCGTCCAGGCCGGCGCCGGAGGGCTGCCGAACGGCACGCTGGCCGGAGTCGTCGCCACCTCGGCCGCCGGGCACGCGGCCTGGTTCGCGCTGGGCGCGGCCGTCGCCGTCGTCCTCGAGGCGGAGCGGGCGGGAGTGCCGATCTCCGAGCGCCCCGCCCTGGAGGTGCTGCGCACGAGCCCGGGGACCCTCATCGCCCTGGCCGGCGTGCTGTGGCTCGTCGCCTCGACCCCGATCGCGGGGCCACGGGGGCTCGAGCCGGGCACGGCCTGGTCCGCCCTGGCGGCCGAGGTCCTCTACGGGCTCGTCGCGCTCTGCCTCCTCCTCGCGGCGACGACCCGTGGCCTCACCGAGCTGCTCACCAACTCCCCCGTCGCCGGACTGGTGCAGTGGTTGGGCAACATCTCCTACGCCGTCTTCCTCTGGCACGTGCTCGTCCTCCAGGTGGCCTTCGCGGCCCTGGACCTCGAGCTCTTCGCCGCCCCCTTCGCGCTGGTGCTCGTGCTCGTCACCGTGGTCAGCGTGGGTCTGGCGCATCTGTCGTGGAGTCTGCTGGAGCGTCCGGTGCTGGCCCTGGCCCACCGGCGCCCGAGCGCACCAGCGCCGCAGCCAGCACCCCGAGCGTGAAGGCTCCCAGCCCCTGGGAGGCCCAGGCTCCGCTCGACTGACGCTCGGCGACCCCGAGGACCGACAGGGCGACCCCGGCCCCGGCGAGCACGACCGCCACGACGAGCGCCCGGTACCGAGCCGGGACGAGGGCCCCGAGCGCACCGGCGGCCAGCCCCAGTGGCCCGGCGACGACGAGGCCGACGACGGCGGCGAGCAGGAGTGCCACGGCGAAGGGGGCGGACGAGGACGTGGCCGGATCGACCGGGACGTCGTCGTCCACCGCGGGTGTCGCCGCGTCGACCACCGCAGGCTCTGCCACCGCACCCCGCCGGCGCAGGACGAGCTCGAGCACGAGCCACAGGAGGAGGATCCCGGCCGCGCCGGCCCCGAGGGCGAGGGCCCCGCGGTGGGAGTCGTTGGGCGTGAACTCCACCCGGACCGTGCCCGCCGAGCCCTTCGGCAGCTCGAAGGCCTGCCGCCACCCGTCCACGGTCCTCGGCTGCAGGACCTCCCCGTCCTCATCGGTGGCCTGCCACCCGGCATTCGCGCCCTGGTTGAGCACGAGCACGGACCGCTCACCGGCACCGACGTCGAAGGTCCACTCCCCGGCGTGCTCCCGATGGCTCGACACGGAGCGGGTGGGCTCGACATCGGTGGCCGTCCAGTCGGTCGGCACGAGGGCGACCCGCTCGGGGACGAGCCCGGGGACGCCGGCGGCCGTGATCCTCCCGTCGCCGGCCGGGAGCGTCCCGCAGGAGGACGCGGAGACGGTCTCCCCCGCGATGAGCCGTGAGCGCGGAGCGTCGAGGGACAGCCCGATGCGGCCGTCGTCGCGCCCGACCGACGACGACGACCATAAGATCTGCGTGAGGGCTTGCGCCGAGAA
>JBQGNO010000148.1:0-7386 GCA_052087725.1 Janibacter sp.
CAGCCGCAGGAGCCGGTCGCGACTCCCTTCGGGCCGGTCGCCGTCGGGAAGCTGTGGCAGCTTGGTGCCCGGCTCCAGGTCGCTCGTGCGGGGCCCGTGCGGCTGGTTGACCGTGACATCGGCGAGGTAGGTCAGCAGCTTGGTCGCGCGGTCCTTGCCCGACGGGGCGTCGAGCAGCTCGGGCCGCTCGTCGATGAAGCTCGTGGTGACCCGGCCCGCCTGGAAGGTCGGGTCGGCGAGGACGGCCTCGAGGAAAGGGAGGTTCGTCGCCACGCCGCGGACACGGAACTCCGCGATGGCCCGGCGGGCGCGGCGGACCGCCAGCGGGAAGGTCGCGGCCCGGCAGGTGAGCTTGACGAGCATCGAGTCGAAGTGGGCGCTGACCTCGGCGCCGACGAATGTGGTGCCCCCGTCCAGACGCACTCCCGACCCACCGGCGGAGCGGTAGGCGGAGATCGTGCCCGAGTCGGGGCGGAAGCCGTTGGACGGGTCCTCCGTGGTGATCCGGCACTGGAGGGCGAAGCCGCGCGTGTGGATGTCCTCCTGCCGCAGGCCGAGCTCGGCGAGCGAAGCACCCGCGGCGATCTGCAGCTGCAGGACGACGAGATCACGCTCGGTGACCTCCTCGGTGACCGTGTGCTCGACCTGGATGCGCGGGTTCATCTCGATGAAGACATAGCGCCCGTCCTCCCCGAGGAGGAACTCGACCGTGCCGGCGTTGACGTAGTCGATGGACTTCGCGAAGGTCACCGCGTCGGCGCACATGCGCTCGCGCAGCTCGGGGTCGAGGTTGGGGGCGGGCGCGATCTCGACGACCTTCTGGTGGCGGCGCTGCACCGAGCAGTCCCGCTCGAAGAAGTGCACGACCTCGCCGGTGGCATCGCCCACGACCTGGACCTCGATGTGCCGCGGGTTGACCACGGCCTCCTCGAGGTAGAGCGTCGGGTCGCCGAAGGCGGACTCGGCCTCGCGCTGGGCGGCCTCGAGCGCCTCACGCAGGTCCTCGCGCCGCTCGACCCGGCGCATGCCACGGCCACCGCCTCCGCTCACCGCCTTGACGAAGATCGGGAAGCCCGTCTCCTCCGCGGCCGACTCGAGCACGTCCAGGTCGCTCGTCGCGTCGGACCCGTCGAGGGTCGGCAGGCCGGCGGCCTTGGCCGCGGCGATGGCCCGGGCCTTGTTGCCGGTGAGCTCGAGCACCTCGGCCGGGGGACCGATGAAGGTGATGCCGTGCCGGGCGCACTCCTCGGCCAGCTGCGGGTTCTCCGACAGGAAGCCGTAGCCCGGATAGATCGCGTCGACGTCCGCCTCACGAGCGACCCGGACGACGTCCTCGTGGTCGAGGTAGGCGCGCACCGGGTGCCCCTCCTCGCCGATGAGATAGGCCTCGTCGGCCTTCATCCGGTGCTCGGACGTGCGGTCCTCCGTGGGGTAGACGGCGACGGTCGACGCATCGAGCTCGGTGGCCGCGCGGAAGGCGCGGATGGCGATCTCGCCTCGGTTGGCGACGAGGATCTTGCGGAACATGGGTACCTCCGGGGTGTGGCGGCAGTCACGCGGAGGCTATCGCCGCGGGGGGCGCGCAGGACGACGGGTGTCACGGAGCGGAACGACGCCCTGTCGTCGACGCCGGCCGGCGACGACGTCGGTCCGTCGTAGGCTCACGACGTGAGCAACCAGAGCGACCGGGAGCGATGGGTCTCCGAGGACCCCGTGCACAAGCGGGCCGACCGGGACGACTTCGCGCGCGACCGGGGGCGCCTGATCCACTCCGCCGCGCTGCGTCGTCTCTCCGCCAAGACCCAGGTGCTGGGGCCGGGGAGCGACGACTTCGTGCGCAACCGCCTCACGCACAGCCTCGAGGTCGCGCAGATCGGGCGTGAGTTCGGTGGCGCCCTCGGCTGCGAGGCCGACGTGGTCGAGGTGGCCTGCCTCGCCCACGACCTGGGCCATCCCCCCTTCGGCCACAACGGGGAGAGCGCGCTCGATGAGGTCGCGGCCGGCATCGGGGGCTTCGAGGGCAATGCGCAGACGCTGCGCATCCTCACCCGGCTCGAGCCCAAGCGGGTGCATGCCGACGGCCGGCCCGCGGGCCTCAACCTCACCCGGGCCAGCCTCGATGCGGCGACCAAATACCCGTGGCGGCGCGGCCACGGCCCGGCGCCCACACCGAAGTTCGGCGTCTACGAGGACGACCTCCAGGTCTTCAGGTGGATGCGCTCGGCCGGCCCGGAGGGCTTCGTGCGGTGTCTCGAGGCCGACGTCATGGACTGGTCCGATGACGTGGCCTACTCCGTCCACGATGTCGAGGACGCCATCGCCTCCGGCCGCCTCGACCTGCGTCGGCTGCGGGATGCCCGCGACACCGATGACGTGCTCGAGATGGCCGTCACCCACTTCGCCGCGGACCTCGGTCGCGATGCCGTCGGTGAGGGTCTGGAGCGCCTCCTGGCCACGGGCGCGGTGCCGACGAGCTACGACGGGTCGCGCGCGGCCCTGTCTGGCCTGAAGGACATGACCTCGCGGGTCATCGGCCGATTCGTCCACGCCGCGGAGGAGGCCACCCGCGCCGTCCACGGTCCCGGCGACCTCGGCCGCTACGAGGCCAGGCTCGTCGTTCCCGACGACTCCCGTGCCGAGGTCGCCGTGCTCAAGGCGGTCGCCGCCCACTTCGTCATGTTCTCCGGGGAGCGCGACGACGAGTACCTCCACCAGCGTCAGGTCGTCGCCGAGCTGGCGCAGTGGTTCGCGGCCGACCCCGAGGGGCGCCTCGACGCCGACCTGCGCTCCGACCTCGCGCTCGCGGAGGACAACGCGGCGCGACGGAGGGTGGTCATCGACCAGGTCGCCGGCCTCACGGACGTGCGGGCCCTGTCGCTCCACGCCGCCCACTGCGCCTGAGCGGGCGGAGAGGGCGCCGTCGGTGGTGCCACCTAGACTCGGCCCCACAGAGTCGACGTGGGAGCGAGGTGAGCCGTGGCGGGCCGGATCAAGGACGAGGACGTCCAGGCAGTCAAGGAGCGGTCCTCGATCACCGACATCGTCCGTGAGCACGTGAGCCTGCGCCCGGCGGGGATCGGCTCGATGAAGGGACTGTGCCCCTTCCACGACGAGAAGACCCCGAGCTTCACCGTGCGCGAGACCGTCGGCGCCTACCACTGCTTCGGCTGTGGCGAGGGCGGCGACGTCATCTCCTTCGTGCAAAAGCTCGACCACCTGACCTTCGCGGAGGCCGTGGAGCGGCTCGCGGGCAAGCTCGGCATGGAGCTGCGCTACGAGGAAGGGGGAGGCCCCCGTGACGGGGTCGGCCTCGGCAAGCGGTCGCGGCTCATCGAGGCCCACCGGGCGGCCGCGGAGTTCTACCACTCGCGGCTGCTCGAGACCCCGGAGGCGCGGATCGGCCGGGACTTCCTGCGGGAGCGGGGGTTCGCCTCGCCCGAGGCCAAGCTCTTCGGCATCGGCTACGCACCGCGCGCCGGCGAGGAGCTCGCGCGCCACCTGCGCAGCAAGGGCTTCACCGATGAGGAGCTGACGATCGGTGGTCTGTGCGGCCGTGGGTCACGCGGCCTCTACGACCGCTTCCGCGGGCGGCTCGTCTGGCCGATCCGGGACATCACCGGGGACACGATCGGCTTCGGTGCGCGTCGCCTGTACGACAACGACCGGATCGGCGCGAAGTACCTCAACACCACCGAGACGCCGATCTACAAGAAGTCGAGCGTCCTCTACGGCCTCGACCTCGCGAAGAAGTCGATCAAGGACGACCGGCAGGTCGTCGTCGTCGAGGGCTACACCGATGTCATGGCCGCGCACCTCTCGGGGGTCGAGGGGGCGGTCGCGACCTGCGGCACGTCCTTCGGCGAGGAGCACATCAAGGTGCTGCGCCGCATCATCCGCGACGAGGCCACACTCGCTCCGGCCAAGGTCGTCTTCACCTTCGACGGCGACAAGGCCGGCCGGAACGCCGCGATGAAGGCCTACTCCCAGGACGACAAGTGGGCCAGCCAGAGCTTCGTCGCGGTCGCCAAGGACGGCATGGACCCGTGCGACCTGCGGCTGCGTGAGGGGGACGGTGCCGTCCGCGAGCTCGTCGCCGACGCCGTGCCGATGTTCGAGTTCGCCGTGCGCACCACGCTCGAGCGCTTCGATCTCTCGACCGCGGAGGGCCGGGTCCGCGGCATGGCCGCGGTCGCGCCGATCATCAACAGCATCCGCGACTCCTCCCTTCGCCCGGAGTACGTGCGCACCGTCGCCGGGTGGGTCGGCGTCGAGGTGGAGCAGATGCGCGACCAGGTGGGCCGAGCCGGCCGGATCCAGGCCCGGGAGGAGGCGAAGGGGGAGACCCGCGCCAATCCCGAGACGCCGGAGCCGACGGCGGGCGAGGCCGGTCCCGGCTTGCCGGCGCCGAACCTGCGCGACCCGATCGTCCTTGCTGAGCGCCAGCTCCTGCAGTCGATGCTGCAGCACCCGTCCCTCTTCACCGCGACCGACCTCGACGCGGTGGAGCCAGAGGGCTTCTCCGCGCCGGCCCACCGCGCGGTCTTCGACGCCGTCCGCGAGGTCGGCGCACTGCAGGAGGGCCAGTCCCTGGCGGCTTGGCACGCCCGCATCGACGAGGCCGCGCCGCTCGCGGTCGCGCCGCTCGTCGCGGAGCTGTCGGTGGCCCCCCTTCCCGTCGTGCACGACCAGTCGACCGGCTTGCCGCCGGAGGCCTACACCCGCTCCCTCCTGGTGCGGGTGCGAGAGGTGGCGGTCGGGCGCCGGATCTCCGACGCCATGTCACAGATGCGGCGCATGGCGGCCGACCCGAGCACCGACCAGGCATCACTGCGGGAGCTGTCGTTGTCCCTGCAGACACTTGAGCGAGAGAGAGCCGCACTGCGGGAGGGGATCGTCTGATGGGCTGGTTGTCGGTGATGAGGAACAAAGCGGTGTCCGTGCCCGAGGGTGTCGTCCTCGAGCGCGGCGAGCAGGTGCTCGCGACGGCGGCCGTTGAGGGGGCGACGGTCGTCATCACCTCGCGCCGTCTGGTCGTCCCCGGAGGTGGCCTGGACGAAGGGCGTCCATGGCACCTCGTCGATGGTGGCGCCTGGGATCCCGAGGAGTCCGTCCTGAAGGTGACGTGGGTGGACGGGAGTCCGGCCGGGCGCTGGCACCTCACCGAGCCGGGGGGAGTGCCGGACGCCTTCCATGAGCGGGTCAATGCCTCGGTCCTGCTTGTCGAGCAGGTCCGACTCGACCCGTCGCGGCGCGCGCGAGTGGTCCTGCGCAAGGACCTCACGACGGACCGTGTGCTCGCGCAGACGATCGTCGCGCGGGGTTGCGACCCGGACGATCCGCAGCTCGTGGCGGTCACCGAGGAGGTCGCGACACGGCTGTCCGAGCAGGTCGGACTGGACCCGTAGTCCCGGTTTTCGACACGTGCCATCTTCTTGCTATGGTGGCGCAGCGCTACGGCGCGATCCCCTGTAGCTCAATTGGCAGAGCATTCGGCTGTTAACCGGAGGGTTGTTGGTTCGAGTCCAACCGGGGGAGCTTCTCTTTGCTTGGCGCGGTGCCGTGGTGCCGGCCGATCGGGATCATCAACGGTTTGCCCGACACCGGGTCCTCGATCACAGTGCTCGACATCCCGAAGAGCTCATCGATGAGGGCCGGCCGCAGGATCTCGGCCGGGCTCCCCGATGCAGAGACCCGTCCGCCGGACAGGGCGATGAGATGGTCCGCGTACCGCGCCGCGAGGTTGAGGTCGTGCAGGACCATGACGATCGTCGTCCCCTTCGCGTGGTTGAGATCGCTGAGCAGGTCGAGCACCTCGACCTGGTGGCCCACGTCGAGGAAGGTCGTCGGTTCGTCCAGGAGCAGGACCTCCGTCTGCTGGGCGAGTGCCATGGCGATCCACACCCGCTGGCGCTGGCCGCCAGAGAGCTCATCGACGGCACGCTCGACGAGATCGAGGGTCTGGGTCGTCTCGAGCGCCGCGGCCACCGCCCGGTCATCCTCGGCCGACCACCGCGTGAAGGCCCGTTGGTGCGGGTGCCGGCCACGACCGACGAGGTCGCCCACCGTGATGCCCTCCGGCGCGATGGGGGACTGGGGGAGCAGGCCGAGCCGCCGGGCGAGCTGCTTGGCCGGGATGTGGTGGACGTCCTTGCCGTCGAGGAGGACCTGTCCGCTGCGCGGGGCCAGCAGCCGGGTCATCGATCGGAGCAGGGTCGACTTGCCGCAGGCGTTCGGCCCGACGATCGCGGTCATCCGGCCCGGGGGGATGGCCAGGGCGAGGTCGTGGATCACGTCCTTGTCGCCGTAGCCCAGAGTGAGGTTCGTGACCTCCAGGTCGGCTCGCGCGGTGTCGATGGTCGTCACAGGGCACCTCCGGTGCGGTTGGTGCGGATGATCAGGTAGAGCAGGTACGGCGCACCCAGGATCCCGGTGATGACGCCGACGGGCAGGCGGGTCCCCAGGGCGAACTGCCCGATGAAATCACCCACGAGCACGAGCAGGGCGCCGGTGAGTGCTGCGGGGACGAGGACCGAGCCGCGTGGTCCCACGAGGCGGGCGGCGATCGGGCCGGAGAGGAAGGCGAGGAAGACGATCGGGCCGGCGGCGGCCGTCGCGAAGCAGATCAGTGCCACGGCCGCGACGACGATGAGGATCCGCAGGCGCTCCACCCGGACTCCGAGGGCCGCCGCCGCGTCGTCGCCGAGGGTCGAGACCTCGAGCTCGCGCGTCCGGTGGAGGATGACCGCTCCGCAGAGGAGGAGGGCCAGGAGCACGAGCCGCACGTCGTGCCAGTGGGCCCCGTTGAGGCTGCCGGTGAGCCAGCGCATGGCTTCGGCGATCTGGACGTTGCTGGCGCGATCGAGCTGCCAGGCGATGACGCTGCTCATCATCGAGGCCACCCCGACGCCGATGAGGATCAGGCGGGTCCCCGCGGACTGCCCGCGCCGGTAGGCGAGGAGGTAGACGGTGAAGGCGACCGCGATGCCGGTGGTCACGGCCGCTACGGACACGCTCAACCCGCCGAGGCCGAAGGTGACGATGGCGACGGCTGCCGCAGCACTGGCACCGGTGGTGATGCCGATGATGTCCGGGCTGGCGAGCGGGTTGCGCAGCAGCGTCTGGAAGGTGCTGCCGGCGAGTCCGAAGGACAGGCCGATGGCCAGGCCCAGGCTCGCCCGGGGCAGTCGCAGCTCTCCGACGATGAAGGACGCACCGGACTGCTCCGTCCCCAGGACGGCGCCGATGACCTCGGCGGGGCCGTGGACGGACTGGCCGAGCATGAGGGTGGCGCACCAGGCGGCAACCACGAGGAACGCGAGGATGATGATGACCGCGGTGCGGCGGCGATGGCGCGTCCGGCGTCCCGCGGCGACACGTTCGATCGCC
>JBQGNO010000149.1:0-7284 GCA_052087725.1 Janibacter sp.
CGAGATGGTCAAGGCCGACCTCGAGGAGCGTGGGCTGGAGGTCCACATCGTCTCCGCGGTGGCCCACCTGGGTCTGAAGGAGCTGACCTTCGCCCTGTCCCGCCACGTCACTGCCGCCCGCGCCGAGGACGCCGCCGACGAGGCCGCGCCGCAGCGGACCATCCTGCGTCCCAAGGCGGTCGACGACTCCGGCTTCGTCGTGCGCCGGGAGACCACCCCCGACGGTGAGGCCTTCCGGGTCATCGGGCAGAAGGTCACCCGGTGGGTGCACCAGACCGACTTCGCCAACGACGAGGCCATCGGCTACCTCTCCGACCGGCTCGCCCGGGCCGGCGTCGAGGACGCGCTGACCAAGGCCGGTGCCGTGGCCGGCTCGACGGTGCTCATCGGGCCGGAGGACGACTCGGTCGTCTTCGACTGGGAGCCCACCCTCATCGGCGGCGCCGAGCTGCTCGGCGGTCGGGGGAGCGACCTGCGGCTCGAGGAGCAGACCCGCCGCACGACCCAGGAGCGTCGCGACGATTTCCACGCCCGCAAGGACGCGCAGACCGCGGCCCGCGAGGACCTGCGCGAGGAGCGCGAGGCCGGCCACTGGGTCGAGGACGACTGATGCCCTCAGGCGCACGACGAGCCGTGGCCGGTGCCGGGCGGCTCGTCGTCAAGGTCGGCTCCTCCTCGCTCACCAGCGCCGTCGGCGGCGAGCTCGACCTCGCGCGGCTCACCGCCCTGGTCAACGCCCTCTCCGCCCGCCTCTCCGAGGGGAGCGAGATCGTGCTCGTCTCCTCGGGGGCCATCGCCTCGGGTATCGGCCCGCTCGGCATGAGCACCCGTCCGCGGGATCTCGCGCGCCAGCAGGCGGCGGCCAGCGTCGGGCAGGGGGTGCTGCTCTCCGCCTATGACTCGGCCTTCGGCTGGCACGGCCACACTGTCGGCCAGGTGCTGCTCACCGTGGACGATGTCACCCGCCGCACGCACTACACCAATGCCCGGCGCACGCTCGACTCGCTGCTCGAGTACGACGTCGTGCCGATCGTCAACGAGAACGACACCGTGGCCACCGACGAGATCCGCTTCGGGGACAACGACCGGCTGGCGGCCCTCGTCGCGCAGCTCGTCCACGCGGATGCCCTGGTGCTGCTCACCGACGTCGATGCGCTCTACACCGCGTCACCCGGGACTCCCGGCGCGGAGCGCGTCGCGGTCGTCTCCGACCCGGCCGAGCTGGCGGACATCTCGATCGGCGGGACGGGTTCGGCCGTCGGGTCCGGCGGCATGACGACGAAGGTCGAGGCGGCCACCATCGCCCATGCTGCGGGCATCCCCACGGTCCTCACCTCGGCTGACCAGATCTCGGGAGCGATGTCCGGTGAGGACGTCGGCACCGTCTTCCTGCCCTCGACGCACCCGCGGGGCTCGCGGGCCCTGTGGCTGGCGTATGCGACGACTCCCCGCGGGTCGGTGCAGATCGACGCAGGGGCGGTCACCGCCCTTCGCGACAAGGGCCGCTCGCTGCTGCCGGCCGGGATCACCGGGGTGACCGGCTCCTTCGTCGACGGCGACCCGGTCGACGTCGTCGGTCCGGACGGGGCGGTTCTCGCCCGCGGGCTGGTCAACTACACCTCCGGCGAGCTGCCGCACCTCCTGGGACGCAGCACCAAGGACCTCGCGACGCAGATCGGGCCGCAGTACGAGCGCGAGGTCATCCACCGCGACCACCTCGCCCTGCTCTGAGCGTCAGCGCACCCGCGTGACCTCGAACTGCATCCGCGGGGTGGCGTAGACGTCCTGCGCCTGGACGAGCTGCAGCTCGCGGCGACCGGAGTCGAGGGTCGCCTGCAGCAGGTCGAAGACCGAGGAGACGGTGCGTCCGAGCGACTCCTGCAGCGAGTGGGTACGCAACCAGTGGCTGGTGAAGAGCGCCGCGGTGACATCGCCGGAGCCATTGGCCTTCAGCGGCAGGTGCGGGGTGCGCACGACCCAGGCCTCGTCGTCGTGGCAGGCGAGCATCTCGATCGTCCCCTCGGGGCGGTCCGGCTGCATCACGGAGGTCACGAGGATCGTGCTCGGGCCGATCGCCCGGGCGGCGTCCACCGAGGCGAGGGTCTCCTCGAGCGTCTCCGGCTCGGTGTCGGTGAGGAAGCCGAGCTCGAACTGGTTCGGGGTGATCAGGTCGGCCCGGGGGACGACCTTCTCGCGCAGGAGCACCGGGATCGACTCGTGGACGAAGCACCCCGACTTCGCATTGCCCATGACCGGGTCGCAGGCGTAGATCGCCTCCGGGTTGGCGGCCTTGACCGCTGCGACAGCGTCGAGGATGGTCGCGCCGATGCCCTCGCCGCCCTGGTAGCCCGAGAGGATCGCATCGATCTCGGGGAAGGCCTCGCGCTCGCCGATCCCGGTGACGACCTCGGCGACATCGGCCGGGTCCATCAGGGGGCCACGCCAGGCGCCGTAGCCGGTGTGGTTGGAGAAGTTGACCGTGTTGACCGGCCACACCTCGACCCCGAGACGTTGCATCGGGAAGACGGACGCGGCATTGCCGACGTGTCCGTAGGCGACATGGGACTGGATGGAGAGGATCGTGGTCACCGGCCCATCATTCCACTGCCCACCTCCCGGACCATTGTCGGCGGGGGGAGCCGTCCACTCCTAGTCTTGAGGGCATGAGTGACAGCACCGCCACAGTCCGGGACCTCGCCGAGCGGGCCAGGGGGGCCTCCCGCCAGCTCGCGCTGCTCACGCGCGCCGAGAAGGACGCCGCCCTGCTCGCCCTCGCCGACGCCGTCGACGCCGCCACCGAGCAGGTCGTCGCCGCCAATGCGCAGGACCTGCAGCGTGGACGCGAAGGGGGGATGGCCGCCGGTCTCCTCGACCGCCTGACCCTCGACACCGACCGGGTGGCTGCCGCGGCCGCGGCCCTGCGCGATCTCGCCGCCCTGCCCGACCCCGTCGGTGAGGTCGTGCGCGGCTCCACGCTGGCCAATGGCCTGCAGATCCGTCAGGTCCGGGTCCCGATGGGCGTCGTCGGCATGATCTACGAGGCCCGCCCCAATGTCACCGTGGACGCGGCCGGCCTCGGCCTGAAGTCCGGCAATGCGATGATCCTGCGCGGTGGCTCCGCCGCGGCGAGCACCAACCGGGCGCTCGTCGACGCCCTTCGCTCGGCGCTGGCGGCCCACGGACTGCCGCAGGACGCCGTCCAGCTCCTCGAGGGCGGCCACGACGCGGTGAAGTCGCTCATGACCGCACGGGGCCTCGTCGACCTGCTCATCCCGCGCGGAGGGGCCGGCCTGATCCGGACCATCGTCACCGAGTCGACCGTCCCCGTCATCGAGACCGGGGTCGGCAACTGCCATGTCTACGTCGATGCCGCGGCCGACCGGGCCAAGGCGCTGGCGATCGTGGTCAACGCCAAGACCCACCGCCCGAGCGTGTGCAATGCCGCCGAGTCGCTGCTCGTCCACCGGGACCTCGCCGCGGACTTCCTCCCGACGGCGCTCGCGGACCTCGCGGCAGCCGGGGTCGTCCTGCACGGTGACGCCGCGACCGTGGAGCACGCGCCCGAGGGTGTGGAGGTGCTGCCGGCCACCGACGACGACTTCGGTGAGGAGTACCTCGAGCTGGAGATGTCGGTCGCGGTCGTCGATGACGTCGATGGGGCGATGGCGCCCGTGCGCCGCCACGGCTCCGGCCACAGCGAGGCGATCGTCACCGAGGACCGGGCCGCGGCCCGGCGCTGGACCGCGGAGGTCGACGCGGCAGCCGTGCTCGTCAACGCCTCGACTCGGTTCACCGATGGCGGCGAGTTCGGCTTCGGTGCGGAGATCGGCATCTCGACGCAAAAGCTGCACGCCCGTGGCCCGATGGCCCTGCCTGAGCTGACGACGACGAAGTGGGTCGTCGAGGGGGACGGTCAGATCCGCGTCTGACCTGCTGCGACACCACCCTGACGCAGGACGAGGGCCCTCCCGGCGGGAGGGCCCTCGTCCGCTGTTGTGCGTGTCACGTTCCCTGCGGCGACAGCAGGCACGACGTCACGGCAGGAGGCCGCGACGTCGCGGTGACACGTGGACCAGGAGGTGCCGACGCAGCGAATCGCCACCGCCGCACAAGATCTCCCCATGCGTGCGTGCTCGCGTCGTTATCCCTGTGGTCCGGTGGCCGTCCGTCCTTCGGTGAAGCGGCGGATCGACCGCGGTGTGAGGACTGTTCTACGCCGCTTCATCGCTCCGGAGCAACATCTGCGGGAGTCGATCGGTGAGCGGCCATCCCACCGGCGTGTCTCCACAGGCACATCGCGTGGTCCACGTCGGTACCCACAGGGCTGTGGATGGGGGCGGTGGACAACTTCGGGCCCGACGAAGGGGGAGTGGTGGGTCCTCCTCACCGCTGCCGGCGGGCCGGTAGGATGGGCCGCATGCTGAGCACCGTTGCGCCCTTCCTCGTCGGGGCCGAGACCCACGTCGAGCTGCCGGTTCCCCCCTTCGTCTACGGTCTGATCGCCCTGGCCGTCTTCGCGATGATGCTGGGTGTCCTCTTCGCCTTCCGCCAGGCGGCCACCAAGGTCCCGAGCGCGGACAACACCGTCGCCCACGACGACCACGGGCCCGCCTCCGGGGACCACCACTGAGCAAGCGTCTCGGCGTGATGGGTGGCACCTTCGACCCCATCCACCACGGCCACCTCGTCGCGGCGAGCGAGGTGCAGTCGCGCCTCGGCCTCGACGAGGTCGTCTTCGTGCCCACGGGTGAGCCCTGGCAGAAGGTCGACAAGGAGGTCAGCCCGGCCGAGCACCGCTACCTCATGACGGTGGTCGCGACGGCCTCCAACCCCCGCTTCACGGTCAGCCGGGTCGACATCGACCGCAACGGCCCGACCTACACGATCGACACCCTGCGTGACCTGCGGGCGCAGCGCCCCGATGACGAGCTCTTCTTCATCACCGGCGCCGACGCCCTGGCCCAGATCCTGTCCTGGAAGGACATCGACGAGCTCTGGGAGCTGGCCCACTTCATCGGCGTCACGCGCCCCGGGTACCACCTCAGCGAGTCTGGGCTGCCCGAGGACAAGGTCTCCCTCCAGGAGGTGCCGGCCATGGCGATCTCCTCGACCGACTGCCGCTCGCGCGTCAGGGACGGCGACCCGGTCTGGTACCTCGTGCCGGACGGCGTCGTGCAGTACATCAACAAATACGAGCTCTACACCGACGACCGGGAGTGACCCCCACCGTGGCAGCAACCCCAGAGGCCACCCGCCTCGCGACCATCGCGGCCCAGGCCGCCCACGAGAAGCTGGCGACGACCATCACCGGACTCGACGTGTCCGGGCAGATGCCGTTGACCGACATCTTCCTCATCGCCTCCGCCGACAACGAGCGCCAGGTGCAGGCGATCGTCGACGCCGTCGAGGAGGCCATGCGCGACCAGGCCGACCTCAAGCCGCTGCGCCGTGAGGGCAATGGCCCCGGGCGGTGGGTGCTCCTCGACTTCGGCGACATCATCGTGCACGCCCAGCACGACGACGAGAAGGACTTCTACGACCTCGAGCGCCTGTGGCGCGACTGCCCCCACCTCGACCTCGGGGTCGTCGGGTCGCAGCAGACCGAGGGCGGGCGTTGAGCGAGGCCCGTCGCCTCATCGTGCTCCGGCACGGCCAGACGACCTCCAACCTCAGGGGCATCTGGCAGGGGCAGCTCGACCACGAGCTGACCGACGCCGGTCGGGAGCAGGCGCGCGCGGCTGCGGAGGCGATCGCCTCCCTTCGTCCCACCCGGGTGGTCTCCTCGGACCTCGTGCGGGCGCACGACACGGCCCGGGAGGTCGCCGCGGCCAGCGGTGGTCTCGACGTGGCCACCGATGTGCGCTGGCGCGAGATCCACGCCGGCGGCTGGCAGGGCCTCACGGCCGATGAGGTCCACTCGCAGTATCCGCAGGACGCGGAGAAGCTGATCAGCGGTGAGGACTTCAAGAGGGGTGGGCACGGCGAGTCGCTGGCGGAGGTCGCCGAGCGGACCCGCCCGGCCCTCGACGAGCTCATCGCGACGATGGTCCCGGGGGAGTGCGTCGTCATCGTCACCCACGGAGTGACCGGCCGCAGCCTCGTCGCCGAGCTCATCGGGCTCGACCAGTCCACCGCCTGGCGGGTCCTCGGTGGCTTCGGCAACTGCCACTGGGCCGGGCTCCGGGAGGGGCGCGCCGGGTGGCGGATCACCCAGTGGAATGCCTCCGCCGAGGGGCTGTAGACCTCGATTTGGAGAACCGTGGGTGAGTCGGGTTAGACTCTCGCAGTCCCCTTCACGGGGAACCCACTCGGGGCTGTAGCGCAGTTGGTAGCGCACCTCCATGGCATGGAGGGGGTCAGGGGTTCGAATCCCCTCAGCTCCACCAGTGGAACGCAAGGCCCGGACCGGATGGTCCGGGCCTTGCTCGTGTGCGGGGGCATGATGGCGCCATGGCGACCCTGCACACGATCGGTCACTCCACCCGGCCCGTCGAGGACTTCATCGGGCTGCTCGCCGCTCGCGGCATCACCCGGCTCGTCGACATCCGCACGGTCCCGAAGTCGCGGCACAACCCGCAGTACTGGTACGACGCGCTGGAGGCCTCCCTGCGGGATGCGGGCATCGGCTACACCTACCTCGAGGAGCTCGGCGGGCTGCGTCCACGCCGCGAGGACTCACCCAACACCGCGTGGCGCAATGCCTCCTTCCAGGGCTATGCCGACCACATGCTCACCGAGGAGTTCCGGTCGGGCCTGGAGCAGCTCATGTCCATCGCCGAGGATGAGCCCACGGCGATCATGTGCGCCGAGGCCGTGCCGTGGCGGTGCCACCGACGGCTCGTCGCGGACGCTCTCGTGGTCCGGGGATGGAGTGTCCTGGAGATCATCTCGGGAGGCGAGCCGAAGGAGCACCGGATGACCCCCTTCGCCGTCGTCGAGGACACGCAGGTGACCTATCCGGCCACCGAGGAGGAGTGAGCCTCAGCCACGGGCCTGGGAGTGGTACTCCTCGTTGGGGACGAGGCCGAGCGCGCTGGAGACGCGGTTGGTCATGTTGAACATGCCGATGACCTGCACCGCCTCCATGATCTCGTGGTCGTCCATCCCCACCCCGCGCAGCAGCTCGAGGTCGTCCTCGTCGACGGACTCCGGTGCGCGTGTGAGCAGCTCGGTGTACTCGGCCAGCGCGCGCTGGCGCTCGTCGAGGTCGGCCTGGCGCCAGTTGATCGCGGCGAGGTCGGCGGTCACCGGGTCGCCGGAGTACTCGCGCAGAGCCGCACCGTG
>JBQGNO010000150.1:0-7244 GCA_052087725.1 Janibacter sp.
CTCCGTCCATCAGGGGATCGAGATCTCCACCCCTTCGAGCGCGGCGTGGTTGGTCGTGGCGATGATCCGGCCGGTCTCCCGCGGGGAGACGCCCGTCCCGCGCCACTCACCGAGCATGACCGCGACCTTCGAGCGCATCTCGCTCTTGAGTCGGGTGAAGGAGTCCTGCGGGTCGGCACCGACCTGCCCCTGCAGCAGCCACCAGGCCCACGCAGCCGCGCCGGCATTGGCGACGAAGTCGGGGATCACCGGGACCCCGCTCGAGGTGAGCATCGCCTCGGCCTCGGGCGTCGTCGCGGAGTTGGCCGCCTCGACGACGACCTTCGCCGTGATCTCCGAGGCGTTCTCCTCACGGATCGCGTAGGAAATCGCGGCCGGCACGAAGATGTCGGCCGGGAGCGACAGGATCGCCTCGCGGGGCAGCTCCTGGATCCCTGCGGGGACCTTCGCCCGGTCGATCTCACCGAAGTCGTCGCGCAGGTCGAGCAGCGTCGGCACGTCCAGCCCCTCGGGGCAGTAGAGCGTCCCGGCGGCGTCACCCATCGCGACGACGCGCACCCCGGCCTCGTGGAGGTACCAGGCGGCGCCGCCACCCATGGTCCCCACGCCCTGGATCGACACGCTGGTCTCGCTCTGGTGCCACCCGAGGGAGTCGGCCACGCCGAGGCAGGCCTCGGCGACGCCGTAGCCACCGATGATCTCGCCGAGCTCCAGCCCGTCATCGGTGAGCGCCCCCAGGCCGTCCCGGACCCGGTGCAGGGTCTCCCCCGGGGACGCCGAGCGGCCGATTGCCGCGTGGTACGACTGCTCGAGACCGAGCCTCGCGAAGACCTCGTCGATGCGCGACTGCTGGACCCCGAGGTCCTCGGCCGTCACCCAGTGGGTGTCGAGCCACGGGAGCATCGCCGAGCAGAAGCGCTCGAGCACGCCCACCGCCCGGGGGTCGCGGGGGTCGAAGTCGATCCCTCCCTTCGCTCCACCGACCGGCAGGCCGAAGACCGCGGTCTTCGTCGCCATGCCACGCGCGAGGTCGCCGACCTCGGAGATCGTGCACCCGGGACGCATCCGCGTCCCGCCGGTGGCGATGCCGCCGACCAGCGTGTGCACGACGAGGTAGCCCGCGGCTCCCGTCACCGGATCGGTCCAAGTGACCTCGTGCGCCGGCGCCCCATCGAGGAGGTTGCTGACCACTCCCTGCTCGATGTGCCGCTGAGCCGCATCCGTCGACTGCCAACGTCCGCTGTCCATGATCGTCACGCAAAACCACCTCTTCCATACCGGCCTGTCATCTCAGCGTGAGCCCGGTCACTCATGGGCGTCCAGTTACGGAAGATGCACGGTGATGTGCACTTTCACTGCACGATCTGCGGAGCGCTCTAGTCTGGGCAGATGGACCTGTCGTTGCGTCGACTCCAGATGCTGCGTGAGCTGCACCTCCGCGGCACGGTGACGGCCGTCGCGGCGTCGCTGCACTACAGCCCCTCGGGCGTCTCCCAGCAGCTCGCGCAGCTCGAGCGGGAGGTCGGGGTCAAGCTCGTCGAGCGGCACGGTCGACGCATCCAGCTCACCGATCTCGGGCTGCTCCTCGTCGACCATGCGGAGGAGATCCTTGGCTCCGTGGAACGGGCCACGGCCGCGCTCGAGCAGGCCCAGGACGGGGTCACGGCCAGGCTGACCGTCGGGGTGTGGGC
Source organism: Janibacter sp. (assembly GCA_052087725.1). Classification (GTDB taxonomy): domain Bacteria; phylum Actinomycetota; class Actinomycetes; order Actinomycetales; family Dermatophilaceae; genus Janibacter. Next base: position 1,692 of record JBQGNO010000150.1, read on the forward strand.
CTCGGTCGCGACCGGGCTGCTCCCCCAGGCCCTGTCCACCCTCGCCATCGACCACCCCGGGATCCAGGTCCGCACCACCGAGCTGGCTCCGGAGGCCACGGCTGCCGCCGTGCGCGAGGGGATGCTCGACGTCTCCTTCGTCATCGACTACTCGGCCTACCCGATGGACTGGGACCCGGCACTCACCCGCACGGTCGTCGCCGTGGAGCGCCTGCACGCCGCGGTCCCCACCGGGAGCTTCCCGGCCGAGACGGTCTCCCTCCTCGACCTCGCCGAGTACCCGTGGATCCTCGCCGGGGCACGGTCCCACTTCGGCAAGGCCGTGCGCATCGCCTGCCATCGCCGCGGCTTCGAGCCACGCATCGCGCACACCGTCGAGGAGCAGCCCACGGCACTGGCGCTCGCCGGGGGAGGCCTCGGGGTCACGCTCGTCTCCGACCTCGCCCTGCCCCTGGTGCCCCCTGGCGTGGACATCCTCGCCCTCCACGAGCCGGTGATGCGCACGGTCTCGACCGCCCACCGGGCCACGGCGACACCGCGCGGGTCGATCGACCTCTTCATCCAGGCCGTGCGCACCACGGCGGCCGAGCAGGGGCTGGGCGCGAGCTCGTCACTCCCCCTGGCGGACGTGGACTGACCGTCCCGGTGGCCCGGTCGCGAGGACGACCACCCCGGCGATGATCTGCCAGAGGACGACCGTGTGGATGGCGATCCGCTCGTAGAGACCGAAGTGCGTCGTGAGCACCACCGCGAGCAGGCTCCCGACGATCGAGATCACCGCGCACACCCCCGTGAAGGCCGCGAACGCCGGATACCTCCGGGAGAGGGCGACGGCGATGGCCAGGAGCAGGAGCCCGCCACCGACGATCGCGAGGACCGCGCCGATGCCGTGCATGGTCGCTCGGGTCCCGGCGAGAGCGGTCGGGAAGGCGCCGACGATGACCTGGCCGACGGCGTAGGCGATGACGAGCGGGAGGACCGCCCAGCGTCCGCGTCGGGGGACGAAGGGGGTGAGCACCAGTCCCGCGAGCGCGACCCGCAGGCCGGAGCCGATGAAGGTCGCATTCATCACCGCGTGGTGGGTGGCGGCGAGCTGCTCTCCACCCCAGGAGCGCACCTCGGGCACACCGAGCTCGCTGATCGCGTCCTCGGTCCATCGATAGGGCACTCCCTCCCACCCGGCGGCGGCCCAGGCCTCACCGAGGAAGTAGGTGAACCCCAGCAGGAGGAGGAGGCCGCCGAGGCGGTACCGGATCAGCTCGCCCCGCCGTCGGAGGGCGGCGTGGTGCCCGTCGTCGGCTTGCCGTCGGTGGCGGACTCGTCAGTGGTGGAGGGCGTGCTCGTCCCCTGCTCCGCGACGATGTCCACTCCGGCAGCCAGGCCGGAACGCACCTTCGCCACGACGTCGCGGCCACGACCTCCGGTGACCCGGTCGACCTCGCCCTCGGCCCGGCCGAGCCAGTCGTGGGCCTGCTCGCGGTGGTCACGCGTGAAGCCACCCACCGAGGTCACCGCGCCCTGCGCCAGCCGCGAGGTCGCCGCGCCGGCCCTGGCCAGGTGTCCCTCGAGATCGAGGTCCTCGATGGCCGCGCGGGCGTCCCGCTTGCGCTCGCTCATGCTCCGGCTCCCGTCGTCGCGGTCTGCAGGTGCTCGTCGAACCAGGTGATGACCCGCTCGGTCACCTCGTCGCGCACGGTCTCGTTGAGCAGCTCGTGCCGGCCATCCGGGTAGAGCTCGAGCGTGACGTCCTGCACGCCCCCCTTCGTGAAGGCCTCGGCGACGCCACGCACCCCTTCACCACCGACGGGGTCGCGGTCACCGGAGATCACGAGGAGCGGCAGGTCATGGGGCACCCGGGCGGCCAGCTCCGGCAGGGAGTTGAGGCCCCCGAGCAGGTCGGCGAAGAAGCCGGCGGTGAAGACCTCGCCACATCGGGGGTCGTCGACGTACTTCGCCACCTCGTCGGGGTCGCGGGAGAGCCAGTCGAAGTCGGTCGACGCGGGCGCGAACGGCTTGTTGTAGGCGCCGAAGGTCAGGGTGTTCATCAGCTTCGACGTGGCCCGGCGTCCCCGGATGCGGGACTCGACCTTGGCGACGACCTCGCCGACCCGCCCGAGGAGTCCCTGGTCGGACGCGGTGCCGCTGAAGACCGCGCCGGCGAGGTCCTGGCCGTAGCGGGTGACGTAGTCGCGGCCGAGGAGCGAGCCCATCGAGTGCCCGAAGAAGAAGAGCGGGAGGCCCGGGTGCGCCTTCTGGGCCGCGAGGGACACGGTGTGGATGTCCTCCACGGCGGTGTCCCAGCCGTGGTCATCGGCGAAGTACCCCCGGTCCTGCGGAGCGCTCGAGGTCTCCCCATGACCGCGGTGGTCGTGGATCCAGACGGCGTACCCGGCATCCGTGAGCGCCTGCGCGAAGCGCTCGTAGCGGCCGGAGTGCTCGGCCATGCCGTGGGTGAGCTGGACGACCCCCTTCGCCTCCCCCTCGGGCAGCCAGGTCCGGACGAAGAGGTCGACGCCGTCCTGCGGGGACGGGAGCGTGGTGGTGTCGGCGCGCATGGGCCCCAGACTAACGATGCCGACCTTCAGGAGACCCTCAGTTGACGATGCAATAATCTCCGCACACCCTGCTGCCCCCGACCCGAGGGACTCATGAGCAAGAAGAAGCCCACGTCTAAGTCCGCGCGCGATGCCAAGCTCGCCGAGGCCCGCAAGGCCCAGCAAGCCGCAGAACGGCGCCGGACCTTCCTCCTCGTCGGGGCCGCCGGCGTGGTCATCGCCTTCATCATCGGCGCGGTCGGCTGGGCCATCTTCAGCGAGCGCGACGAGCGTCAGGCCGCCGGCAAGCTCGGTGACGTCCAGGAGTACGACTACGAGGGCCAGAAGCACACCGAGGGCAAGGTCGACTACACGGAGTCGCCGCCGGTCGGAGGCGAGCACAACAGCGCCTGGCTCAACTGCGGCGTCTACGACGATCCGGTGCCCGACGAGCACGCCGTCCACTCCCTCGAGCACGGCACCGTGTGGATCACCTACGAGCCCGGCCTCGCGAAGTCCGAGGTGGACCAGCTCGACAAGGCGCTCCCCGACACCTACACCCTGCTCTCCCCCTACGAGGGAGAGATGGACTCGCCGATCGTCGTCTCCGCGTGGAACCACCAGCTCGAGGTCGACTCGGCCGACGACCCCCGGATCAAGGGCTTCATCAAGAAGTACCGCCAGGGTGAGCAGACGCCTGAGCCGGGCGCGGCCTGCACGGGCGGTGTCACCCCCGAGACGAGCCTCGTCGGGTGAGCCCCAAGGCGATCGTCGCCGCGCTCGTCGCCCTGGCCGTCGGCCTCGTCGCGGGCCTGGCGATCAGCGGCGCCGGTGGCGACTCCGGTGAGACCCCCGAGGACGACAGCGTGGCCGCGGGATTCGCCCGGGACATGCAGACCCACCACGACCAGGCGGTCGAGATGTCGTGGATCATCTACGACGGCACCGACGACCCCAAGGTGCGCCGACTCGCCTACGACATCGCCCGCACGCAGTCGCACCAGTCCGGTCAGATGGCCGGCTGGCTGCAGTCCTGGGGCCTCTCCCCCACGGGCCCCGGTCAGAAGATGGACTGGATGAAGGGCCTCGGTCACTCCCACGGGGACGAGCAGGGGTCCATGCTCACGAAGGACGGGCTCATGCCCGGCATGGCGACCGCCGCCCAGCTGGAGAAGCTCGAGGGCCTGCGCGGCGAGAGGGCCGAGGTCTTCTTCCTCCAGCTGATGATCCGCCACCACGAGGCGGGGGTCCCGATGGCCGAGGCAGCGCGCGACTACTCGAAGAACGACGCGGTCGAGACCCTCGCGAGCTCGATCATCTCCTCCCAGACCGCGGAGACCGAGACGATGACCGAGCTGCTCGAGGAGCGTGGCGGGAAGCCCCTCGACTGACGACGGTGGCTTCGAGGCTCGCGCCCAGAGGGCACGCACACCTCAACCACCGTCCTGATCCCTACGGTGGTTGAGGTACGAGGCCTCCCGACCGGCGGAGGGTGAGGTGCGACGAGCGCCAGCGAGGAAGCCTCGAAGCCACCGCGAGACGGCAGGATGGCGGCATGGACTTCGGCATCGACAGCATCCGGGACGCCGCGCAGCGGATCGAGGGCCGGGTCCGGCGGACCCCGCTGCTCACCTCCCCCGTCCTCGACGAGCTCGTCGGTGCACGGGTGCTCGTCAAGGCGGAGTCCCTGCAGATCACCGGGTCCTTCAAGCTGCGCGGCGCGCTCAACGCGCTGCTCTCGCTCGACGACGCGGAGCGGGAGTCCGGGGTGCTCGCCTTCTCCACCGGCAACCACGGCCAGGCGGTGGCTGCGGCCGCGTCGCAGACCGGCTCCCGTGCAACGATCGTCATGCCGTCCGACGCACCTCGGGTCAAGGTCGACGGGTGCCGGTGGTGGAGCGCCGAGGTCGTCTTCTACGACCCGGCGACACAGGACCGCGAGGAGGTCGGTCGCGGCCTCGTGGCGGAGCGCGGCCTGACGCTCGTGCACCCCTATGACGACGTCCGCGTGATGTCCGGGCAGGGCACCGCGGGCATGGAGATCGTCGACCAGCTGCACGAAGGGGGGCACACCCCCGAGGCCATCGTCGCCCCGTGCAGTGGTGGCGGGTTGTCCTCGGGCGTGATCGAGGCGGTGCGGCACACGCACCCGGGGGTGGCCCCCTTCGTCGTGGAGCGGGAGGGGTACCCCAAGATGGCGCGCTCGCTCGCGTCCGGTCAGGTGGAGAAGGTGCCGGCGGTCCCGGTCTTCCTCGACGCGATCGGCTCGCCGACGGTCGGCCAGCACACCCTCGCCGCGCTCTCCCGGCACCCGGTCACACCCCTGGAGGTCACCGACGACGAGGCCCGGGTGGCGATGCGCGAGGCCTTCCGCACACTCAAGCTCGTGGTCGAGCCGGGCGGCTCAGCGGCGCTGGCTGCCGTTGTCGCACAACGAGATCGCTTCGCCGGGCAGACCGTCGTGGTCGTGGCGAGCGGCGGCAATGTCGACCCCTCGGTCTATGCCGAGGTGCTCAACGCGTGAGCCAAATCTTGGTGGTCTCGGTCCCGACGACCACCGGGTGCCGCCGTACCGTGGCCGCATGACCACCACGGTGTCGACGGACGCGGTCATCGGCTTCCGGCTCGCCGCCCACCACCTCACCGAGCAGGTGGATGCACGGCGGCTGGCCGATGCGACCGGGCAGTGCGGCGTCCAGGACAGCCCGCCGGGGTCCGCGGCGCTGGCCCTCCACGCGCGGGTGGACGGTCTCACCCCCTTCGGCACGCTCCGGGCCCGCGACCGGCGGGCGTTGGAGGAGGAGGTCGAGCAGATCGCACCCCTGCGTGGGGCATCCTCCGTGGACGTGGTCGTCGAGACCGACTGAGCCGAGACGGTTCCTGTGGAGAGCCACCCACGCGTTGTCGGTCCGCGCCGATACGGTCTGACCGTGGCACTTCACCTCCACCGCGCGCAGCGCACCGACCTCCTCGCCGAGGACCTCGGCGAGCTGCTGGCGAGCCCGCTGCCCGACCCCTT